>CAZVYB010000030.1:0-11681 GCA_964631405.1 uncultured Lachnospiraceae bacterium | reverse complement strand
AATAGTTCAAAAGCAAAGAAACTTCATCTTTATAGAGATAAAAGCGTAAAGGAAATCAAGGAAGAAGTTGAGATTATCCCAGAAGATGTTGCCTCAACCTTGACAATGGGAGGGGAAAATGAGTAAGAAAAAGACTTGTTCTTTGGAACAAAAAATTACTAATTCAAAACTAGATATTGTAAAAAAATCATTGTATTTTATGATTGCTCCTATCGTTATATTGCTTATAGGAATTGTTCTGCTTTGTACCACAGGGTTCAATTGCGGTATTGATTTTACAGGTGGACAAACTTTTAAAGTTTATATCAACGACGAGGATAAACTTAGTGGTGAAAAGGTATACAATTTAAACGAAAAAGAAGATTATCAAGAAATTTATAATAAAATAACAATCGTACTTGATAGACATGATGTAAAACTTGTGTCATATCAAACAAGCGAAGTGAACATCACAGAATATGATGTGTATGGAGGGCAGGCAGTACAGGTCACATATCAAGCAAACAAAACAACTGACAACATCGCTATCCGTGCTGACATAGTTGATGCTTTTGGATATGAAAACTTTGATAGTGCAGTTTCTTCAATTGACGAAGTGCCCGCAACATACACTTTCAATTGGCTGATTGGTCTTTTGGCTGGCGTCGTTTTCGCTCTTGTTGCAGTGATTGCTTATATGGCTTTCAGATTTTCAAAAAGTGCAATTTTTGTTTTGTTTATTCAAACTGCACTTGATGTTTTCTTGACACTCTCACTCTTGCTTATTTGCAGAGTGCCTGTAAATCTTACTGTTGGGATTGTTGTGATAACATCAGTCATTCTATCAATCTTCAATTCATTTGTTTTCTATAATAAAGTAAGAGAGGGGAGAAAGACTGGCACAATTGTTGACGAGAAAAACAATGAAATTGCAAATAACATAACAAAAAAACTTACCTTCAAGAGAATGATTGTTTATGTTGTGGCGATATTTGCAGTTGCTTTTGTCGCAATTCTTTCAGTCAGTGCAGTTAGTGCCGTTGCACTTGGCATTTTACTTGCTCTTGTTACCTCATTTTACACTTCAACATTCATGTTGCCTTCTTTCTGGGCACTTGTTGACAAGCAAAAACAAACAAAGAAAAAAGCATAAACAATGGGCGTCAATTGCGACGCTCATTTTTAATGCAAAAACGGAATAAAAAATCATTTAAATTTAAATTATACAAGCAAAAATGCTTGACAAATATGCGGTGTGTGTGATACTATGAAAAAGTCATTGGACAAATATGCACTCATAGAATATTCAATTGCAGTTGCCTAAAACTAGCCATAATCTCAAACGAAATTATATTATGGCTTAAAAGGTTTTAATCTGGGGTCGCAACTTGGAGCGAGAAAACTATGGGGAAGGACAAAAACAAGAGGAGGAAAATAAAATGTCAGTTATTTCAATGAAACAACTTTTGGAGGCTGGTGTACATTTTGGTCACCAAACTAGAAAGTGGAACCCAAAAATGAAGAAATATATCTTCACTGCAAGAAATGATATTCATATCATCAATCTTGAACAAACTTCTGAACAGGTAGACAAGGCATACACATTTATTAGAGATGTTGCCGCTTCTGGAAAGAAAATTCTCTTTGTTGGTACAAAGAAACAGGCACAAGAGGCTGTAAAGGAAGAGGCTGAGAGATGCGGAATGTATTTTGTAAATACTCGCTGGCTTGGTGGTTGCCTTACAAACTTCAAAACAATCAAATCAAGAATTGAAAGACTCAATAAACTCAACCAAATGGAAAAGGTTGGAGAATTTGACCTTCTTCCTAAGAAGGAAGTTACAATTCTTAAAGCAGAAAGAGAAAAACTTGAAAAGAACCTTGGCGGAATAAAAGAAATGAGAGAACTCCCAGGTGCTGTTGTTGTGGTAGACCCTAACTGCGAACACATCTGCGTAAACGAATGCAAACTTCTTAATATTCCTATGGTTGGACTTGTTGATACAAACGGCAACCCAGACGGTCTTGAATATGTTATTCCTGCAAATGATGACGCAATTCGCTCAGTAAAACTTATTATCGCTGCTTTGGCTGATGCTGTAATTGAAGCAAAAGAAGGTGTTTCAATGCAGAAAGAGGAAGAAACAGAAGAGGAAGATATTGATTTGGAAAAGGCTCTTGCCGAAACTAAACCAAATCTTGAAATTGCAGAGGCAGGCGAAGAACGCCACAACAAAAAGGGTAAGAAAAAACCTGCTAAGAAAAAGCCAGAAGTAAAGAAAGAAGCAAAAGAAGAGGCAAAAACAGAAACTAGCACCGAGCAAACTGAGAAAAAAGGAGAGTAATTATGAATTTTACAGCGAAAGATGTTGCAGAACTTAGAGCAAAAACAAACGCAGGCATGATGGACTGCAAAAAAGCATTGTCAGAATGTGACGGAGACTTTGAAAAGGCAACAATTTGGCTTAGAGAAAAGGGAATTGCTGCTGCAGCAAAGAAACAATCAAGAATTGCTTCCGAGGGTATTGTAACATCATATATTCATATGGGCGGAAAGATTGGCGTACTTGTTGAAATCAATTGCGAAACAGACTTTGTTGCAAAGACAGAGGCATTTGTTCAAATTGGTCATGACATTGCACTTCAAATTGCTGCTGCTGCTCCAAAATATGTAAGAATTGAAGAAGTTCCTGCTGAGGAACTCGAAAAAGAGAAGGAAATTCTCAGAAATCAAGCCCTTAATGAAGGAAAGCCTGCTCAAATCGTTGACAAAATGGTTGAAGGAAGGGTTAAAAAGTTCTATCAAGATGTTTGCCTTCTTGAACAAACATTTGTTAAGAACCCAGAAATGACAATCCAACGCTATATTGAAGAAAAGACCCTTCAAATTGGCGAAAAGATTTCAATTAGAAGATTTGCTAGATTTGAAATGGGCGAAGGTCTTGAAAAACGCTCTGACAATCTTGCAGAAGAAGTTGAAAAACAAATGAAGGGCAATAAATAAAGAGAGTTAAAGTGTACTTTGCAGTGCACTTTTTTCTTTTTTTGTTTGTTTTACATCAAGAATTGCTTAAAAACTTTGTCATTTTCAATTTATTTATCATATTTCTTTTATATAGTAGTCAAATCATTTGCAAAAATTTGGGGTTTATAGTAAAATAAACAAAAGATGTTGCATCTAGGCAACCTTTTTAAAGAGGAGAAAATTTTTAGATGAACGAAATGTTTGAAGAAATCAAATTATCTTGCGAAGAAGAAATCGAAAAGGCAGAAAATCACCAATCAAGTGAATACTTGGTTATCAGAGCGGGTAGAGCAAACCCTCATATACTTGATAAAGTTATGATAGACTATTATGGAGTGCCAACACCAATCAAAAATATGGCAAGCATAAGCGTGCCAGAAGCAAGAATTCTTGCGATTTCCGTCTGGGACGCAAGTCAAATCAAAAATGTGGTGAAGGCAATCACTGTTGCCGACCTTGGCGTAAACCCAACCGACGACGGCAAAACCATTCGCCTCGTTTTCCCAATGCTTACAGAGGAAAGAAGAAAGGAAATTGTCAAACAAATCAAAAAGATTGCAGAGGATAGCAAAATTGCAATCAGAAATGCAAGACGCGACGCAATGGACATGATAAAAGACCTTGAAAAGAACGGAGAAATCTCCGAGGACGAAAGAAAAACATTTGAAGTTGAAATTCAAAAATTGATTGATGGTGCTTGTGATAGAGTTGACGACAAAAGTAAAATAAAAGAAAAGGAAATAATGGAAGTATAAAGGAATTTTCATGACCAAAATCTCAAAAATACCACAACATATTGCTTTTATTATGGACGGAAATGGCAGGTGGGCAACAAGAAGAGGATTGCCTAGAAATGCAGGTCACAAAGCGGGTGTTAAGGCGATTGAAAAAACAATTGATGCCTGCGTCAAGCATGGCATAAAGTATGCGACATTCTTTGCTTTTTCGACTGAAAATTGGAAAAGAAGCAAAGAAGAAATTGATGGAATTTTCAAGTTATTGAGAGAGTATATTGCAAAAGAAGACAATCTCTTTGTAAAAAAGAAAATTCGCCTAAACTCTATCGGAGTGCTTGAGCCATTTCCTGAGGATTTAAAAAAATCTCTCGAAAAAACTCAAAACGATACAAAAAATTATGATAAGATGACTGTAACTTTTGCCTTGAATTATGGCGGTAGAGACGACATTGTGCGTGCGGTAAACTCGCTTATAAAAGAAGGGAAAAGGGAAATAACAGATAAAGAATTGCTTGAAAGGCTCGATAGTAAATCTATGCCAGAACCTGACTTTGTTCTTAGAACAAGCGGGGAGAATAGGATTTCAAATTTTATGCTTTTCCAAATGGCGTATAGTGAACTTTATTTTCCAAAGGTTCTTTGGCCAGATTTTAATGAGAAGCAATTAATAAAGGCTTTAAAAGTATATTCAAAAAGAGACAGAAGATATGGAGGCGTAAAATGAAAACTCGCTTATTATCAGGGACAATTTTTATTATTGTGCTTGTGCTTGCATTTGTTTTAAAAACTTTTGTGAGCAACTATTTCTTTGATGCTTTGATTTTGATTGTCGCTTGCATTGCAAGTTTTGAAGCATCAAAATTGTTTAGCAAAATGGGCAAGTATAACGATAAATATATGGCAACCATTTTCCCATGTATTTTGATGGGAATTTTGCTATTTTGCATAAGTGCAGATGCTGAAATAGGACTGCTATATACCATTATCATTGCCGTTGGAACAATGGTTGTTGGCTTTGTGCTTACTTTTGCTTTGCCTTTTATCACTTATAAAAAGACAAAGAAGGAAATCAAAACAAGAAATTTGGACAACCCTTCTGTTGCAAAATATGCACTTATTAAAGCACTTAATACAGCAATGACTTTTATCTATCCTGCATTTTTGCTTATGTTTTTGACTTTAATAAATCATTTTGAAGATATGACAACGACATTTGCATCTTTGGAAGGATTTGGGGGCAATATTTCATTGTTCGTACTCATTTTTGCATTCCTTATTCCAATCATTTCAGATACTTTTGCCTATCTTATGGGAGGACTTCTTGGTGGCAAAAAACTTGCACCAAATATCAGTCCTAAAAAGACCATTTCTGGGGCGGTAGGCGGTTTTGTTTGGTGCGTGATTATTTCTGTCGCAATGTTCTATATATTCAACGCAATTCCTTCAATGGCAACAATGTTGGCTGATGCTGGAATTTCAGTTTGGAAGGTTGCAATCATTGCGGGTGTTGGCTCAATTTTGGGACAATGCGGGGATCTTTTTGAAAGTTACATCAAGCGTCAAGCAAATGTAAAAGATAGTGGCAAAATCATGCCGGGGCATGGAGGCCTTTTGGATAGATTCGATTCTCACATCTTTGTAGCACCAGTGGTATTTATCGCTTTCTGCATAATTTTTCTTGTAATTTAGTATTTTACTATAAATCTCGTGTGAGGTGAAATGTATTTTCTTTATATACTTCTTGCCATTGTGTTTTTGCTTTTCATGGTTTTGGTTCATGAATTTGGTCATTACATTGTTGGCAGAATGCTTAATTTTAAGATAACAGAGTTTTCGGTAGGGTTTGGCAAAGCCCTATTTTCTCGTAAGAACAAACGGGGTGAACTTATATCCCTGCGTCTATTCCCTCTTGGCGGGTATTGTGCTTTTGCAGGGGAGGAAGAAACTGACAAAAATAAGAAGGATGCATTCACCAATCAAGCCCCTTGGAAAAGAATTTTGGTATTTTTGGCGGGTGTCACATTCAATTTCGCAACCGCTGTGCTTTTCTCCTTTATTTTGCTCTGCACGGTAGGATATGATATCCCACAAGTCAAAAACTTCATGCAATTCGACTCGACCGAAATCAAACATATAGTCCAAGATGGCGAAGTTTATAGCCCTCTTTTGGACTTACCAGAAGAAGATCGACTTATGGCGGGCGATGTAGTCATATCTGTGGACGGAGAAAAAATAGACTTTGCCTATGGCGTTACATTTGGCGATGCCCTAAATAAACAGAAAACAAAACTAAACAACCACTTAGAGGAGGGAAAGGCTCTTGAAGATTTTCCTTTGTTTGATTGCGTGGTAAAGCGTGATGGTGAATATAAAACTGTCAAGGCTGGGTTCTATCGAGTGCTCGTGTATCAGGTTGATGATAATGGTAATTATATTTTAAAGGAAAACTCAACGGACGAATATGAAACAGAATATAAATATTATTGGAATGTCAATTCAAGTGCATATGTTCATACCGTTTGGGAGGCACTAGAAAGAGCGGTGCCAGTTGCCATCGGATTTGCATGGATTGTGTTAAAGAGTTTCTTTATGCTTATCACCTTCCAACTGCCAATTTCATCAATCGGAGGGCCTATTACCACGATAACAACAATTGCAACGGTGACCCAACAAAGTTCTCTCAATTTGTTGGTGCTTATACCTTTGATTTCTGCAAACCTTGCAATTTTCAATGCATTGCCAATTCCTGCCCTTGATGGCAGTCATGTTGTGTTTACTGCAATTGAAGCAATACGCAAAAAGCCAATCAAGAGAGAAACTGAAAACCTAATTCATACAATAGGATTGATAGTCTTATTTGGAGCAGTTATTTTGATTGACATTTTGCATTTTCTGCTATAAAATACCTACATGATTGATACAATAGAAAAACTTAATAAACAATTTAATAATAAATATGATTTTTTACAACTCTTGGAAGTCAATTATGATAGCGACACTTCACAGTGTACTATCACATTGCTTTATCCCTATAATGTGGAGGAAATTCCCGATACAGACAAAAAGGAGATAACGAAATTTTACCAAGAGTTTTTGTTGTTGCGGGGGAAGTTAAAGATAAAATTTAAAAGAAGTTTCCTTGACGAAGTTTTGATTGTCGACGAAATTGTTGAGTTTTTCAAAAACGAAAAGAAGGGACTTCTTCCTTACATTCAAAAGTCAAATATATCTTCAAAACAAGAGGGCAGTAATGTAAATATTCAATTGTCATTGAATCAAGATGTGCTTGCTCTTATTGATGAATTTGAACTTTCAACAGCAATTAAAAAACATATAGAAAAAAATTTTATCACAACTGCTTTTGTGAATGTTGTTGAAAATGAAGAGGTTTTGCCAGAAGACATTATTGCTGATGAAATAATTCCGCAAGGCAAAAAGACTCGGAGATATGAAGTCAAAGTTGAGAAGAAACTTGTTGGTAGCGATATTATTCCTCAACCTGAATATATTGGAGATAACAAAACCCCAAAAGGTTCTGTGATTTTGTGTGGTTTTATATCTAACATAAACCATAAAACCTATACACAAAAAAAGGGGAAACGGGCTGGTCAGGAAAGAAATTTATATTCTTTTAACTTAAAAGACGAAACAGGCTCAATAGAAAGCGTTTTCTTCTGTGGGAAGACGCATCAAAGGGTTATGGACGGTCTTGAAGAGATGTTTATGCTTCTTATGGTTGGCGATTTGAAAAAGGGTCTAAACGATAAACTGACATATTATGTTCGTAAAATTTCATTGGCATCGCCTTTGAAACAAGAAATTGTTGAAGAGGAGGGCGAGAAAGAAGATAAGTGGGTTCATAAAAAGGTTGTATTCCCAGAAATTATTCCAAGAAGAACTCAGGGGAATTTATTTGAAACAAAGGCACAATACAACAAATTTATTATGGATAATAGTATTGTTGTATTTGACCTCGAAACAACTGGATTAAATCCCGAGGAATGTGAAATCACAGAAATAGGTGCAGTCAAAATAGATCACGGTGAAATTACTGAAAGATTTTGGAGTTTTGCAAAACCTAAAAACCGAATACCTTACGAAGTTGAAAAGATCACCAATATTACAAATGAAATGGTTGCTAATGCTCCTCGAATAGAAGATGTCATTTACGATTTTTACGAATGGAGCAGAGGGGCGGTTATTAGCGGTTATAACATTATAGGCTTTGATATGAAATTTTTAAAAAAGGTCGCAGACCGTATTGGCGTAAGATTTGACAATGAAGTTATTGACACTTATATCGTCGCAAGACAATCAAGTGTTAAAGTTGGCAACTACAAACTTGGAACGGTTGTGAAAGCATTGGGATTAAAACTGGTTGATGCACATAGAGCATACAATGATGCCCATGCAACAGCCGAGGTTTTGATGGAATTTAATAGATTAAAATAACAAAGACAAACTTTGTGTTATGCAAGAAATATCAAAAATATTTGATAAAAATATTTATATTATGCTTGCATTTTGCATATTTATTTGTTATAATACGATTGACTAGAAATTTAGGGAGCGTGCAAAACTTGCAACGCTCCCTAATTCGTAAAAGGGGGATTTTAAATTGGCAGGAAAAGTAAAGTCAATTTGCGAAGAAAAAGTTGTACCAGTTATTGAAGAACTTGGATATGAAGTGGTCGAAGTTGAATATGCAAAAAAAACAGACGGAATGAATCTTACTTTCTATATCGACAAAGAGGGAGGAATTCAAGTTGAAGATTGCGAGAAGGTGTCAAAAGCAATTGATGGAATACTTGAAGAACTCAATCCAACCGACGACCAACCATACATCTTAAATGTCAGTTCGCCGGGGATTGATAGACCTCTGAAAACAGATAGAGATTTTTCAAGAAATATGAATAAAGAAATCGAGGTCACTCTATTTTCAAAACTTGATGGCAAGAAAAAGTTTGTCGGTTTGTTAAAGGCTTTTGATGAAAAAAATATCACCATTGAAAATAATGGAAAAACAACAACTCTTGAAAGGGGTAAAATCGCACACATCGTGCCAGTTATAAAATTTTAAGGAGAACGAAAATGATAAATAAAGATTTCTTTCAAGCATTAGATGACTTGGAGGTTGAGAAGAAAATCAATAAAGAGGTGTTTATTACAACTCTTGAAACAGCGCTTACATCTGCTTATAAAAAGATGTATGGCGAAGCAAAATCTGCACTTGTAAAACTCAATCCAGAAAAGGCAACAATCAAGATTTATTCTTATAAAACTGTTGTTGATGAAGTGCAAGACCCAGATAAGGAAATTTCTCTTTCCGAGGCAAAACTTATCAAAAAGTCGCATAAAGTCGGCGATGAAATAATGACTGAAGAATCAACAAAAGACTTTGGAAGAATTGCCGCACAAACTGCAAAACAGGTTGTTATGCAAAAATTGAAAGAGATGGAGAGAGAGATGGCTCTTTCAGAACTTTCAGAAAAAGAAGATGAACTTTTAACAACAGTTGTGAAAAGACTTGATAATGGCACTGTATATGTTCAAATTTCAAATTCACACACGGAGGGAGTTATGCTTGCAACAGACCAAATTCCGGGTGAGAAATTCAATGTTGGCGACAGGGTGAAAGTGTATGTAAAGAAGATAAAAGATTCTTTCAAAGGGACACAAATTCAGGTTACTCGCAGTAATGTAGGTTTTATTCGCAAGTTGTTTGAACTTGAAATTCCAGAAATTGCAAGCGGAGATGTCAAAATCAAAAATATTTCTCGTGACCCGGGAAATAGAACAAAAGTTGCTGTTTATACAGAAAAAGCAAATATTGACCCAATTGGAACTTGTGTAGGTTTCCATGGTCAAAGAATTGATACCATAACAGCAGAAATCAATGGTGAGAAAATCGACCTTGTTGAATATAGCGAAGACCCACTGGAATATATCGCAAAAGCACTCAGTCCAGCAAAGGTAATCAGCGTTGAAACAAACGAAAGCCTTCATTCTTCACGAGTGATTGTTCCAGACGATAAATTGTCATTGGCTATCGGTAAAAATGGCCAAAATGTTCGCCTTGCAGCAAGACTTACAGGTTGGAAGATTGAAGTGAAACCAGAAAGTTCTGTTGAAGTGAAAGAAACAAAACCTTTGGATTATGAACTTACAGAACTTAATGACGATGACGCATTTGATGGACTTAGCGACCTTGAAGAATTGGAAGAAATTGAAGAAATCGGAGAGGGTAGCGAAGAATAAAAGAGGTTTTTATGGAAGAAAAATTGCGTATGTGCGTTGCGTGTAGACAAATGAAAGACAAGCGATGCCTTATGAGAGTGGTTAAAGACAAGGAGGGAAATATCTCTGTTGACCCAACTGGCAAGAAAAATGGCAGAGGGGCATATGTTTGTAGGGAAGAACAATGTCTAAAAACCATGACAAAGCAAAGAAGTTTTAATAAAGCCTTTAAAATGAATATTGATGAAAGCGTTTACAAAAGCATTGAGGAGGCGGTTCTTGGAAAAGAATAGTCAAATCAGTGGGTACATCAATATTTCTCGAAAAGCGGGATACCTTATTATAGGAAGCGATAAACTGAAAGGCTATAATAAGAAACTATATCTTGCCTTGTATGATACTTCTGCACAAAAAAACACATTAAAAGTTGTAGAAGAAATAAAAAAGAAAGGGATTCCGATTTTTGCAATAGAAAATTTAGAAGAATTAACTAAAATTAAAAACTGCAAAATTGTAGGGATTAGAAATAAGGATATAAGCGATATAATTGCAAATATTCTTGAATAAAGGAGTTTATATTGGCAAATCAAGCACTGCAAAATTTAAAAAGAATACATGATTTACAAAAAGATGGGGAGATTTCCAAAATCTTGCAAGAATTGAAATCGTCAAAAACAAAGGTTGACGAATTTTCGGCTCGCCTCAATAAAAGAAATAAAGAAATTGAGACAGAGCAGGCAAGGATTGAAAAGATGGCAGAAGTAAAGCCAGTTCCTGTCAAAGAAGAGCCAAAGAAAGAGGTTCAAATAAGCGAAGTTGCTGATGTTGAGCCAGTTTTTGTTGCCCAAAGACCAATTGAACGAGACAAAAATAATAACGGCTATAAAAAGTTTGAAAATAGAAATGCCAATAACCCAAACTACAATAGAAATAATGAACAAAAACGGTTTGGAAACAATAGCAAATTTGATAATAAAAATTCAAACCAACAAAGACCAAATGGTTTTAATCGAGATAATAGGGATAACAAGTGGGGGGTAAATAGAAGCGGAGCACCTCAACAAAAGAAATTCGGAAATAACAACTTTGTTTCTTCAAAGGGCAATAATTTCCGTTCTTTTGCAGAACCAGTAGCACCGGAATTTGACCTTAAAAACGAAAGAAACTACGCAAACAAAGCGAAATATGCTCAAAAACATAGCGGAAATTATGAGGAGAAAAAGAACCAATCAAAGCGTAGGGAAGAACAGAAGAGAAATGGTATTTTCATTGAAGATGAAAACGGAATTGAAGAAGTAAGTTTTGGTTCGCGTAAGAGTATAAAGAAAAAGAAAGAACAGACTTCAAATGCGACGATTATCACGGTAAAACACGCAGTGCTTACTTCAAAAGAAATCACAGTGAAAGAGTTTAGTGAAAAAATTGGTAAACCTGTTACTGAAATAGTCAAAAAACTTATGCTCCTTGGTATTATGGCAACAATCAATTCAAACATTGACTACGAAACCGCCGAACTTGTTGCAAGCGATTTTGGCATCACGCTGGAACTGAAAGCGACTCAAAGTTACGAGGAAAAATTGCTCGAAACAACTCACGCAAACGATGAAAGTGCAAACTTTATCAAAAGAGCACCAATTGTTGCCGTTATGGGTCATGTAGACCACGGAAAAACCTCTTTGCTTGATGCATTTAGAAAAACAAAT
>CAZVYB010000029.1:0-12551 GCA_964631405.1 uncultured Lachnospiraceae bacterium | reverse complement strand
GACAATAGTGTATATATGGTTGTCAAAGTGTATGCGTCAAAAGACTCAACAACACTTCTTGCCACCGTTCATATTCCAACAATAATTTCAATGATTGGTTATGAGAGTGTGGTTTATGAAGGGGAACAAGTAGACCTTAACCGCAAACTTGAAACAGCCCTTACTTCACCAGAGAAATTGTTAGAGGCTGGCATATACAACCAAATCACAGCAGGAAAACTTACCCAAATTCTTACAACTTACGCATACAACGAAAATCCAACCGATGGCGGACTTTATACCCTTGACGGCTTTATGCCAACAATCAAATACTACCTGTTTGACAGCACTGTTGTGGCAAACTATCAAGACCTTATCAAAGAAATCGTCACACAAAACACATATTGCAACCTTACACTTAATCACCTTGCAATTGATGGCAAAGATGTTTATATCGCCTTTGAATATATCCTTGAAAAGAGCGGGACGGGCGTAAAACAAACCTTCTATACATTGTACAAGGTGACGGCAGACGCTGTTGTTGATGGTGCGGTGTATGCATATAATGGCAACGCTGAATATCTTGAAAGCGAGAAAAACATTCAAGGTCAACTTGCCCTCGATACTATTTATGGCGAAGAAACCTTGAATGAGGGTTATAAACGCTTTAATGTAAGCAAACAAATCACCCTTACAACAAGCGGAGAAAGCGTGATTGACGAAATCACAATTCAAGCAACGAGTGCAACAACAATCAAATTTGTTTATGACAATCGAGAAATAATCAAAACTTATGACGCAGGCGAATGGATTGTAGACCTTGGCTTGGCTGATTACTTTGACGAAGTTCTTTCAATCAGAAACCCAGTTGAAGTTATGATAATGCAGGGCAATGCCGAAATTTATTATAACGGCGAAAAGGTTTTTGCCTCCCTTAAATATCAAAACAGAGTTTACAGCGTCAAGGTTGGCGATGACGACCCAATCACCGACGAGGAAACTTGGTCAAACTTTGTTGACCTGTCATTCTCAGCAGATTATTCAATTTTGTATTATAGACCAAAGGTTGAAAACAAGATTGAAGTTGTGATTGAACATATCTACGCAGGCAGTGCAAGCGTGACAGACCTTGCAGTTGTTGGCGGAGAGCAATATTATACAGTCATTCTCAATGGCTCATCTTCAAACTTCACAGTAAGATTTGATGATGCCGGAAATTCAACAATCACCGACGAATATGTGCTTTCACTCAATAATGGCGATCAAGAAAGTTATCAAATGTCAATTTTCCTTATCGAAAATGACACCGCAGGCTCTTCTTCGACAGGCACAATCGTTCCTGACCTTTTGAACATTCAATATATTATGTCCCAAGAGGAAAAGGAAGAGGGTATTTGCTACATTTCAAGTGAAAACTTTGATGCAAGCGGTGCTTTCAAAAACTATGACAGAACAACGGGTGCGTTCAGCGTTGTGCTTAATGAATATTTGGATAAAGACCAACAAGTTTATTTCGCACTCTTCACAGAACAAGGCGGACTTGCAACACTTGTGATTGACCTTAAAGCAAATGCAAACTATCAACTGAAAACGGCATATGCTTCTGCCCAACTTTCCGGAGGAAACACAATTCCATTTGCAGATATCTTCACAATCAACCTTGATGGCGAGGAAAACACAACTTACACCGTCACAGCAACTCCAACAGAGGGTGATATCGGACTTGTAACATGGACTGACGGAAAAATTCAAGTTGCAGACCTTATTGCCGACAAACAAGTCACATTTGACTTCGTGGTTTCATTCACTGGTGCAGACGCAGGCAAAGAATTTAAGTTCTCTCACCAATTTACCCTTAAAGCAAACATCACAGCAGTAAGTTCTTTCACTTCACTCAATGAAGTAAGGGCTGGCTCTGCTCATACTGTGGAATTTGAAAACCTTTATGTAGGCACAATTTCTGATGCAACAACAATTTCAATTTCAGCAGAATCTTCAAGCCCAGCCTTTGACGGCATAAGCAAAGATGGGGAAAACTGGAAGATTCAAACAAAATATGTTTCAGCAAAAGTCACACTTTCACTAAGCCTTACCATCACCCTTGAATATGGTGATGTAAGCCAGTCTTATGTGGTGGTTTATTCGTTCGTTGTTATGCCAAGCGTATTGCTGGAAACAAGCTATCCAATCCCATCTTCAACAATGCTTGACTTTGAATATGTTGAAGAGGGTGCTCTCTTTACAAACTTTGCGACAAACTTCTTTGGTCATGCTCCAATCTTCAACGAAGCACCGGGCTACACAAGACTCACTATTTTTGAATATGGTGCAGTGACCGGTTATTATCACCTTGATAATGGCTTTGCATACTATGCAAGCAATGTATCAATTGTTGTATCAAACCTTCAAAACGCATCACTTGCATATTCTGGCGGTCACTATGTGACAAACACAGCAGTTGCAAACACCGCAAATATCACTTTCAAGCGAGGCACATACAATTCAAATAGTGGTCTTTACGCCGATGCGGGCACAGACTCATATGTTGAATTTACAATCACATACCAAGAAGTAAGTGCAATTTACAGAGTTTACATCATCAAAAATTCACTTACAGTAAAACGCAATTCAGTAAGCAACTATGTTTCAAGCGGAGAGGTTGCAAGCGGTGACACCGAAAACTATGAAACGGTGTATATCGACAAAACTTCAACAACTGATATGTTTGCTGGCGAGCGTATGGTATACGCCGAACTTGCAGATAATATGGCAAGTTACTCAAACGAATACTATTTGGTGTTCAAAGAAGGCACATCTTACTATGCGTCTTACCCAATCTACTTTGCTCCAAGCGACCAAAGCAAGAATTTGTATTATGATCTTGGTTACAGCATGAGCGGAAGAGAATTTGTTGGTGCATACCTGACATCAGCCTTTGAAAGCGTGGGACTTGGTGCTGGCCTGAATGTTGGCATCACAGTCAACACTGATATTGCAGGCAGTGGAGCAACAGTTGAAGGACAACTTGCAAAAGCAACAAACTTTGCACTCAACTTGTTCGACAATGGCGTTGTGACTCTTGCAAACAGAATTCAACTTGTTTATGGCCAACTTGACGGCAAGGATATTCTTGTTGATTATGACTGGTACAAGACAAGCGTGCTTGATTTTGACATTGTTTCAAGCACATACACAATAGACACAATCCATAGTGTGACTCCAATCTCAACATTCAATAGAAATGATGGCTCAGCCAATGGAAATATGACCTTCACTGTCGAATATTTCTTCAAACCAAGCATTGATATTGATGTGACAGAAAAGGCGAGCGACTCAATCAACTATGTTCAGATTGAAGTCAATAAAGAAAATCTCAGTATGGCAGAACTTTTGGGCGTACATCACCCAACAAACAACAAAACAATTTCTCCATCTGACTTTGCGACAGCCTCAACAGCCCTCACATTTGAGGTACTTGACTATGAAAGCGGAAACGGAATTGATGTGGCAGATGCATATATCGCAACATCTTCACTTGCAATCACATCTTTCAAGAAAACAAGCGATGGCGATGCAAATCACATCTATCTCTTCTATGCTGGTATAGAGAACGCATCGGGCAACATCTGTGACTATGCACTTCTTGCCCTTGGTGCAAAAAATAGCGGAGACTTCGTTCTTGGCAAAATCACATACACAAGCAGTGGTTTCACAAAAGTGTTCTATGTGGTTATCAAGATTGTCCCAGACTATATCGTGGCATACGGCGAAAGCGTTGACAATGCGACAACCGAAGAAGACGGTTCAATTTCAAATGTCAATAATATCCGCATAATCGCTGATATTGAAGAAACTGAAAGTGGCGACTTCGTATTCAGCAACTTCACATTGACAGGCGAGGGCGGATACCTTTCAATCAAACATAAAAACGGAAGTTCAACAAATGTAGAACTTTCAGCAATCAACTTCTCAACAACTATGACCGTTGGATATAGATATGAATCCACAGAGTATAACAACGCTACAAATATTGAAGAAAAAATCTTCTATTCAGGCTCACCAAACCTTAGTTCTTCAAAATGGACTAAGTCTGGCAGTGTTTACAGCCTTAAAGCAAAAGCAAGTGCAATATTTGCCGAAGTTAAGGAAGTAATTTTCGGAAATCAATACTATATGCTTTCTGGCGTTGACTCATACGGCTATGTATACAAACTCTATTTCCTTCTTCAAGCAAGCGACAGGACGCCAGTTGTTGAAGGCACAATCTCACTTATTGAGGACGGATATTTTGATATTGGTGTTCAATACCAAAACCTTTCAATTGAGGAAGATAGCGGTGCATACTATATCAACTCGCTTCCAACAGTTCCAACCTCATCAGATGGTGATGTAAAACTTATCAACATTCAAGGCATTGAGGCTTGGCTGTTTAATAAAGAGTATGATAAAGGTGATACAACATACCTTGTTGCAAAGACAGGAGGTGGATATACACCAGCTACCGATGTCGCATTTGATGATGCAGACATTCCATATCTCGAACTGCCAAAACTTGCTTCAATCTCAATTGAAACAATCAAGTTCTATGACCCAGACGACCAAACTGGCACACCTCTTGCCACGCTTACAAAACCAAGTGCGGATAGCGATTTTGCTACGGCAGAGGCGGGCACAGGTTTCTTCAATGGCATCACAAACCGTGGCGTTTATGCAAAAACAACAACAGACGCTTCGGGCAACGCGGTTGACCAAACAGGAAAATTGTGGTATGTTCCAAGACTTGAAAATACAGACATCTTTGCAGGCACAAACACCGCAGACATAATTCTTATGATAACTCTTAAATACACAACTGATGGCATGATTGAATATTATGACTGCCCAGTCAATGTCAACCTCATAAGAGAACTCAAAATCAATGAAGTTGAAGAAACAAAGGTTGCCGTGGACGCACAAGCAATCACACTCAGCGAGCAATTTGAAGTGCCATATGTAAAGACAGTCAGTGGCACAACAGTCGAAGGAGACTATGTGGCTGACGGCAAAGCGACATTCATAAATGATACACTTGAAGTGCTTGTTGACGAAAACGACACAGCAACATTTGAGATGACCCTCACAAGAGGTGGCTCTGTGGTAAGCAGGGCGTCGGTGACCCTTGCAAACACAGGCAAATCATATGCAAAAATGGCATACATTTCACTTTCTCAATACTTTGGCATGAATGTTAAGGCGGGCGATAAGGTGAAATTCACATACTCAAACAACGCAACATTCTACTATATCACTTCTTCCAAAGCGACGGGCACAGTGACCGGCACTCAAATCACAATTGGGGAAATCACAGAAGATTATATCTATGTTGAAAATGAGGATTTGCTTGGCGAAAACCATTATTATAATGTAAGAAAATATTATATTATGAATTGTGAAATTGATAGCACAAATTATAGTTATCAAGTTTCAAGAGATTATATAGTCACTGGATACTACTATAAAATGGTTCAAGAATTTATCTCAGAAATCGGCTTCACCATGAATGCCTCTGGTTCAACCGTGACCCTTGCAAACTGGAAGAGCGGAGCGTTTACCCTTCGCAGTGCGAAGTATGAAAATGGAAGCGTGCAGACAGCAGATGACAACCTTCCAACTGGCGACTTGCTTGAATATGTGATTGATAATACAAGCGGTAGCGTGTCGGGTATGACCATTGGAAGTGCAACAATTGATAAAGACAGCGGTCAAATCACCCTTGGTGACAACTTCAATGAAAACCAATATATCAAAGTTGTTATGTATATGGCGGTATCTGGTGCAAACAGAACGCTTGCAAAGGACGATGACGCATCATATCACTATCTTGGCACTCTCAACCTAAGTACGAAAAGATAAACAATTAAAAAATTGTCAGTAAGCACCCCGAAAGGGGTGTTTGCCGTCAATTGTAATTTTGCCTGTTTTGCGAGGAATGGGCAGAAAACTTGCTTATTTACAATAAAAATTGACTAAAAGGAGAAAAATATGTTTGGAGAAGTAATAAAATGGGTCATTTTATGCGGTGCAATCCTCAACTTTTTTCTTCTCTTGGTTATGGTGTTTCTTGAAAAGAAAAAACCAGAAAACATAATTGCTTGGCTGACCGCACTTACATTTCTTCCAATTTTGGGTTTTATATTTTATGTGGTTTTCGGCAGTGGGCTTTCATATCGTGTGCGACACATGATAAGAAAAAAGTCAATATCCGAGCGGGATATAATTCATAATATTGAAGGGATTGAAAAACTTAAAGATGCAAGCACCAAAGATGTTAACGAGGACGACAAAAACCTTGTCGCACTTGGCTACTCGTTTGGTGCATATCCACTTGTAGGCAATGATATCAGGGTTTTTACAAATGGTGTTGATAAAATTGAGGCTCTCAAAAAAGACCTTTTGGAGGCGAAACAGTCAATCAATATTGAATACTATATTTTTGCTGATGATGAAGTGGGCAGAGAAATCATGTCAATTCTTTGCAAACGGGCAAAAGAGGGCATTGATGTCAAACTTATTTATGACTCTGTTGGCTCTCGAAAAGCCTCACGCAGATTTTTCAGAAAACTTGAAAAGGCAGGAGGGCAAATTGCAGAATTTTTCCCACCATTTATGCACATAAGACTTATAAACTTAAAAATGAACTATCGCAATCACCGTAAAATTGTAGTGATTGACGGAAAAATTGGCTATACAGGGGGGATAAATATCCGCGACGACCATATGGGCGAGGACAAACGCCTTACCCCTTGGCGTGATACTCATATTCGTATGGAAGGTGCGGGCGTGTATGCACTCCAAAATATCTTTTTGGACGATTGGCGATATTGCAAAAATGACAATACTCCACCAAGAATATATCTTGAAAACGGCTATTTTCCAAGTCCAGAAATAAAGGGCGACGCAGTGGTGCAGGTTCTTTCTTCCGGCCCAGACAGCCAAGTGCAAAAGATAAAAGAAACATTTGTCAAACTTATCACAAATGCAAAGAAGAGGGTGTATATTCAAACGCCATATTTCATACCAGATGATGTATTTTTTTCAGCCCTTCGCATTGCAATCAAAAGCGGGGTTGATGTGAGGATAATGGTGCCAAAAACTCCAGATAAACGCACGGTGTATATGGCAACACTTTCGTATTTAAAAGAGTTTGCAGAACTGGGTGCTAAGATTTATTTGTATAACGGGTTTTTACATAGCAAGGTGATTGTGGTTGATGATAATAAACTTTCAATTGGCACTTGCAATACAGACAATCGCTCTTTTGGACTAAACTTTGAGGACACGGTTTTGATTTATTCCAAAGACCTAAACGCAGAACATCAAAAAATATTTGAAGAGGATATGGCAAATTCACAAAAAGTTGGCATAGTTTACTTCCAAAAGAAACGCTGGATAACAAAAATGTTTCAGGCAATCATGCGACTTTTGTCATCACTTTTTTAAAAAGCCAACTAATCTTATGAGGAAATATGAAAGAGATGGAACTTCTTGCCCCTGTTGGAAATCCCCAAACCTTGAAAGTTGCAATCAATAACGGAGCAAATGCCATATATCTTGGACTAAATGATTTCAACGCACGGGGGAATATAGAAAATTTTAATGTCGAAAATTTGCGAGAGAGCGTAAAAAAGGCACACCTTTTTGGTGTGCGGGTTTTCCTTACGCTAAACACTCTACTTCTTGATGGAGAGTTTGAAAAAATCACCCAACTTGTTCGCTCGGCAATCGACGCAAAAGTTGACGCTTTTATTACGCAGGATATAGGACTTGCCTACTATTTAAGAAACAAATTTCCCAATATAGAACTACACGCAAGCACTCAAATGGGTATACAGAACTTGGAGGGGACAAAATTCCTTTCACCGTTAGGTTTCAAAAGGGTGGTGCTTGCAAGAGAAACGCCACTTGACGAAATTAGAAGAATAAAAGATAATTTTGATGTCGAAATTGAATATTTTGTTCAAGGTGCACTTTGCGTATCCTTTTCTGGGAATTGCTACCTTTGCTCAATTCTTGCAGACGCCAGCGGAAATCGTGGGAAATGCAAACAATTTTGTAGACTTCCAGTTTTCTACTCAAATGAGGAAGAAGACAAAAGGGGATATTTTCTCAGTACCAAAGATTTCTGCCTTCTTCCAAAACTTGACGACTTGCAAAAGGCGGGCGTCGATAGCCTAAAAATTGAGGGCAGGGCAAGACGCCCCGCATATGTAGGTGGAGCGGTAAATGTGTATCGAAACGCTCTTGATAATAATTTTCAATATAACAAAAATGATATAATCACATTACAAAAACTTTTCAATCGTGGCAATTTCATAAAGGGCTATTTTGAGGGCGAAAATATCATTTACAATAAAACACAAAACCATATGGGCATAAAAATCGGAAAAGTTCTTTCCGTCAGAAGTGGCAAAAAATTCAATGAGATTGTGGTTGAAACAACCCACGCCCTTGCCCGTGGCGATAGCCTCAAATTTTTTGCCAAACAAAAAGAGGCCTGCTCACTCAGCGTTCAAGATGTCAAAAAAATAGGAAAAAATCAATACCTTTTCACCACTACAACAAAAGTGCCACAAACGGCTGATGTTCACTTGACGGTGGATTCACAACTTGAAAATGAGATTTTGCAAAAAACAAGAAAAATTCCTTTCAAAGCGAAATTCATTGGAAGGATTGGACAAAAAGCAAAACTTTTTCTTTCAACATCAAACACAACAATCAATATTGAAGGCGACTTCCTTCTGGAAGGGGCAAAGGCAAGCCCTTTCACAAAGGCGGACTGCTATGCTCAACTTTCAAAATCTGGCGAGGAGTTTTATCTTTCAGACCTTGACTTTGATAGCGAAAATGTTTTTATGGCAAAATCGCAAATAAACCAATTAAGAAGAAATGCAATTTCTTTGCTAAGAGAAAAAATCATAGAAAACAACGAAAAGAATTTAAAAATCGAAGAAAAAGAGTTTAATTTAAAAATAGGCAAAAAATCGCAAAAAAATGGTGATATTTTATATTTTTCTTCACTCGAAACCTTAAAAAAATATATAAACACCGAGAATTTTCTTGTTTATGACCCAAGCGAATATAACATAAAAGAAATCGAAGAATTTTGCAAAAAACATTCAAATAAAACAATATATTTGCACACACCAATTATTTCAAATAAAAATATGATAGATGTTTTGCAAAAATTGTTTGAAAAAGTGCAAAATTTGGGCGTTGTTGCCACAAATTATTATGCATTTTCGCTTACAACTCCGCAAAAAACAATTGTAGGAAGCGATATGAATATTGCAAATAGTTTCGCCATAGAATTTTATCAAAATCTGGGTTATGATAAAATTATTTTAAGCAAAGAGAATTTCGATTTTTCAAATATAAAAAATGGCAACGCACAACTTTTTGTAGAAAATAATTTTTCAAAAAATCTTATGCATTTCAAGCACTGCCCATTCAAAGAAAATCTTTCTTCACAATGCGATAATTGTAAATATAAAGAGGGGGCGACATACGGATTTAATTGCAAAAAATTTGCTATCGTCCGTAAACGCCTGTCCTTTTGCCAATTCGTTTTAAAAGAAAACAAACCATCAAATTCATATAATGAAAATTTTGGCAATGTCATTGAGATAAAATAAAAAAAGTTCACTTATACAGAAGTGAACTTTTTTAGTTATTCCAAGCCCAACAATTGTTTCCAGTCGTCAGTCATCAAATTTGCTTCTTGAAGAGAATTTGCTTCCACATATATACGAAGGATAGGCTCTGTGCCTGAAAATCTAATTAGCGACCAATTCCCATTTTTATAATAAATTTTTATGTAATTCTCAAAAACAATTTTTTCAACTTCAAACCTGTGCGTTGGGACTTTGTTTTCAATAAAAAGAGTTTTGTCAATATATTCTTTTTGTTCTTTGGTGTAGGAGAATTGTCTATCTTGAATTATCTTGTTATAATCACCAGCAAACTCCACAACTTCTTGCAAAATCTCACTAAAAGATTTTTTCATAACCGACATTGCTTTAAGACAAATTGCAATTGCAAGCAGACTATCTTTGCCCCATATGTGACCATTTATTGCAAGCCCGCCACTGCTTTCTCCGCCTACCACTGCATTTTCGCTTATGATTGCCGAGGAAACATATTTAAACCCAACGGGTACTTCAATGCATTTATACCCCAAATTTTCCGTTACTTTATCAAGAAGATTTGATGTCGCAATATTTTTCACCGACCCGCCTTTTGCACCACAATATTTCACAAGAAAATAATATGCAATAGCAAGAATGTAGTTGTTGTCTATGTAATTTCCATATTCGTCAATCACTGCAAGTCTGTCACCGTCTGCATCAAGAGCAAAACCGATGCTGGCATGGTTTTCTTGCATCGCAATTTTTAACTCCTGCAAATTGTCCTCGCTTGGGGCTGGGGTTTTAAATGAGAAAAATGCGTCACGATTTGCATTGATAATTTGATAATCAGTCAAACCGATTTTCTTTGCAAACAAATGGGTTGCACTGACAGTAGAACCATGCTTTGCCTCGAAAACCACCTTCAAATTTGAAGGGACCTTTTTTAAATCAAGTACAGAAATGATATTGCTTACATAACTTTCGACATAGTCCGCAAGGGTAATGATTTTTTCAGATAACCCTTCTTTGTAGTCGATGGATTTCACTTCTTTAACAAACTCAATCTCCTTTTCAATGCGAGTTGTGACATCAACACCTGCGTCACGCCCTTCTTCAACAAAAACTTTGATACCATTGTAGATGTATGGATTGTGACTTGCTGTAATCATCATGCCAAAATCGTTGCCGTTAAGTTTGCTTGCATACATTGCAACGGGCGTAGAAGTGGCAGAGTCAAAAAGTTCAACAGAAATTCCGTTGCCTGCAAAAACTTCCGCACACCAAGTTGCAAATATTTCTGACATGAAACGGTTATCATAGCCAATGCAAATTTCCTTCTTTTTGCCATCACTTATGATGATGTTTGATATTGCTTGGCAAATAAGCCTGACATTTTCTTTGTTGAAACCCTCGCCAATTACTGCACGAAAACCGCCAGTCCCAAACTCAATTTTCTCCATAGTAAACTCCTTTTTTTATTATAACATAATTTTAAAAAATGGCAAATAAATGATAAAAAAATCTCTTATAAAAGAGATTAAAATTTTGTTTTCAATTTTTCTATATAATATTGAGGCATATCTTCCAACCCCTCAATTTCAACTGGGATTTTTTCTTTTCGAATATAAAGTTCGTTTATAAAAGAAATGTTGGAATTTATGGTGATGGCATTTTCCTTTTGTTTCCCACTTTCTTTTCCAGAAGGAATAGGTCGGTGAGAAAAGGAGAGGACAATCCATTTGCCACTGTGACCAATTTTTGCATATGAAATATCTTCCCATTTTAGGCTTTTGACAATTTTGTTGTTATAAAATAAAGTCAAGCCTTCATCATTGATAAGAAGTTTTCTAAATAAAATTTTTTTACAACCCAAAACAAAACAACCTGTCAAAAGGGACAAAGCAAACAAACAACCAGCCCCGACATATTCTTTAAAACAAAGGGTCAAAATTGCAAAAACCAAGAAAACAATACTTATTCCAACGAAAATAAACCCGCCTCCAAGATACTTTGCTTTTTTCATCTTATTTACTCCTCAAATATTTCAGCAATAATCAATTTTGACCATGCTTCAAAATTTTTAATTTGTTTTAGTTCTTTTATTTGCAAAAATTTGCAATTGCCGTCCGCAAATGAGGAAATACATTTAGATTGAATAATCACGGGGAAGATAATTCCTAAATGCTTCGCGGACTTGCTATTGTCTGGTGTATAAACAACTATTGGTGACAGAGAGGTTGTAATTTCAAAATTCAACTCTTCTTTGATTTCTCTCTTCATTCCTTCAAAAAAAGTTTGTAAATTATTGCCTTTGATATAATCAACTTCGTCCAAATGCCCTCCGACATATAGCAAAGTTTTTCCTTTTTCTGGCGAGATTTCTCCTGTTGCACCATTTGTTTTAGAGATTGTCAAAACTTGTCCATCTTCGGTAAACAATACACCTGCACATATAGGTTGAACAAAACTTTGTTTTTCTTCTACAAATGCCCTGTTATCAAATTCCAAAGATGCATATTCTATTTCTTTAAACGGATTTATTCCATTTTTTAAATTGATAGATTTTTTATCAATATATCCAATTCGTTCCATATGTAAATTATAACATAAAAAAATAAAAAAGAAAACAATACAAATAAAAAACACCAAATAAATGTGGTGCACCCCAAATCAAAAGTAAGTTTTTTTGGTGCGTCGCAAGGGGGCGACGCGTGAAGCAAACAAGCCAGTGGCTTGTTTGTAGCCAAAGCCGGGGAGCGTCTCCGACGCGGTCTGGGCCGACAGGCTTTCGAACCCCGAGGGGTGAGAATCCCTATAAACAAATATTTAAAAAATAAAAAACTCACTTAATTAAAAGTAAGTTTTTTTGGTGCGTCGCAAGGGGGCGACGCGTGAAGCAAACAAGCC
>CAZVYB010000028.1:0-12981 GCA_964631405.1 uncultured Lachnospiraceae bacterium | reverse complement strand
ACTGAACTATTTTATTCCCTTAAAAATAAGGGGAAATAAATAGGTTTAAAATAATAAAAAATACATTAAAAAAGAGGGGAAATGAAGGGACTGATAATAAATAAAAATGCAAATTTATTTTCAGTGGAGTTTGAAGGGAAAACTCTGCTTCTTTCTGCAAGCGGAAAAACCCGTGCAAAGGGGCTTTTTGTGGGGGACTGGGTGGAGTTTGACGAGGCGATAACTTCGGTTTATCCAAGAAAAAATATTTTAATTCGTCCGCCTGTCGCCAATATTGACAAGATGTTTATTATAATCGCACCAAAACCAAAACCCGACTTTATGCTTGTGGACAAAATCTTGGTATATTGCCACCTCAATGATATTGAGCCTTTGATTGTTGTCAACAAAGCAGATATTTGCGAAGAGGGTTTTATTGAAAGCGTGCATGACTATTATAAAAATAGTTACAAAATTTTGCAGGTCAGTGCAAAAGAAAATTCGCTTGATAGTTTAGAAGGAGAGATTGAAGGCGTCTGCGTGCTGGCAGGGCAAAGTGCAGTGGGCAAATCATCTCTTGTGAATGCAATTTTTGGGGATAAAAATTTTGTGACGATAGGCGAACTCTCTAAGAAAATTGAGAGAGGCAAACAAACGACTAGAATGGTGAACCTATACAAGGTGAAAGATGGGGCATATATTGCTGACACGGCGGGTTTTTCCCTTCTTGACCTTGCCTTCACCAGCAATCTTGACCCAAGAGAACTATCTTCCTATTATCCCGATTTCTTGGAGGGACGAGGAATGTGCAAATTCCGTTCTTGCACACACGAAGGGGGAGAATGTGGCGTGCTTGAAAATGTCAAAAATGGCAAGATAAGCAGGGCAAGATATGAAAACTATTTAAAGATTTTGCAGGAACTTAAACTTGCAAAAAAATATTAAAATTTGTTATAATATTGAAAATAAATAAAAAAATCTACAAATATTGCAAAAAATGGCACAAAAAACATAAAAAGGAGTTTTATTTATGAAAAAAGAGGTTTTTGTTTCTGTATCAACCGACCCAGTCAAAGAGTATCAAAGCGTCATTGAATATGCAAAAAAATTGCAGGGAGAGGCGGACTTTTTGCATTGTGACATTATGGACGGGCGGTTTGTGGAGAGGCTGACTTATGATGCTGGGCTTGTGGGGAATATCAATCAAAACAGCCTTATTTCTCTTGATGTGCACCTGATGTGTGACGAACCATACAAACTTATTGACGACTATTTGCAGGCGGGGGCAAACATCATCACAATTCATTATGAGGCGTTTGCGGATAAGGGGAAAATTATAGATGCCGTCAAAAAAATAAAAAAAGGTGGTGCTCTTGCGGGAATTTCTTTTAAACCTTCAACAAGTTTGAAAGATATAAAAATATATTTACATAATTTTGATGTTGCCCTTGTTATGAGTGTTGAACCGGGACTGAGCGGGCAAAAATTTATGCCAGAAGCACTTGGCAGAATTGCTGAACTTGACCGCTATCGAAGAGAAAATAATCTTAAGTTTAAAATTGAGGTTGATGGCGGTGTAAATGGTGAAAACGCCAAAGAAATTGTTGACGCAGGTTGTGATATTTTGGTTAGCGGGAGTTATGTTTATAAATCAACCGATAAAATTGCAACAATAAAAAGACTAAAAGAAATCTAAAAAATTATTTACAAAAAAATCTCAAAGCATTTTACTCCCTTTATTTTTAAAGAGAAAAAATGTTTTGAGATATTTTTTTATTATACTTGTTTATTTATTATTGTGTACTTTATTTTTATATTATTTTTTATATATTTTATTATTTATTATTTTTAATTATAAAAACACAACATTTCCGCAAAGTACATCATAGTAAGAAAATGTTTGAAGTCCTGCACTTTCATTTTCTATGGTGAATACGCTTGGATATATGTCTTTTATTTTTCCGCTAAGCGTGTCAAACTTTTTTCTACCACGGTTTATGTTTACTTCAACCTTTCTGCCTTTCAACCCGTGAATTTTGATTTTGACTTCTTCAATACTCAATCCCGCCTTTCTCATAGTCCCTCCTGTGAAATCTTTTTTGACATTTTAAAAAGAATTTAAACATTTTTGGCATATTTGTTTTTTGCCAAGCGTAAAAATATCTCGTAAAATGTGTGGAGGGTAAAATGGCATTTGAAAAAAACAATTTTGATGTGGCAAAAAAAATGCTCCTGCCGAAGAGTGAACTCTCGGTTGAGTGCAACATTTCTGCGGGAACAAATGTGACAAAGGTTCTTTCTCTTTTGGTTGACGCAAGGGTTGAAAGTCAGGAAGTTTTGAATGGCGTCATCAATTTTTCTGGAATTTTGGACACAAAATTGGTTTTTTGCGGTGAAAATGATGAAATAAACACCATTTGTGCAAATTGTCCTTTTTCTTCCAAGTTTGAAAGCGAGGAGATTGAGGCGGGTCAGACCGCACGCATTGCAGTGACTGTGATTGACTGCCGTGTGGAAAGCGTTGGGGGAGAAACTGTCAAGGTTATGGCGTTGTTGGAACAAAAGGGTACGCTTGTATGCAACCAACAAATTTCAACAATTTCCTGCCATGACGACAATGTTTGCATCAAAAATGAAGAGATTGAAACAATAAAATTTATCGGTTCGGCGAGCGAGGATATCGTCGTTGAAAGCGAAATCAACATTCGTGAAAACATCAAGAAAATCATTCTGGTTGAAAGTGGTGTTGTTGTCAAGAATGTTGAAAGCGGTGTCGGCTTTGCAACAATCAGCGGTGATGTTGTTTCTCGCGTGCTTTATCTTGGCGAAAATGATAAGTTTGAAAGCGGATATGTTTACGATGGATTTAAAGAGGAAATTGAACTTTCCTCGCTCACCCGCGATAGTCTTGTCGAGGGCGAGGCTGTCATCGGCAAAATGGGGGCAACAACGGAGATTGTTGAGGAGGAAAAGGGGTGCAAACTTCTTGTCAAGGTGCCACTTTCTATCACGGTGCGTGGGTATGATCGTGCGAATGTGTCTGTGATAAACGACCTATACAGCGTCAAAGGCGATATTCATGTGACGACATCTTCTTTTAATATGAGCGAGGTTTGCCCTGTCGAACTTGTCGAAGGAAAAATTGAAGGCACGCTTACCCTTGATGAAAATGAACCACGAGTGGATAAACTTCTTTTTCATGGTGGAAGTGGGGTGACAATCACAAATGCATATATAAAGGAAGGTGAGGTGACTATTGAGGGCATTGCCCGCACATCTGCCATTTACTTGAATGATGAAACCTCCTCCCTGCATAGCGTTCAACTGGAAATTCCTTTTTCTTTGAACGACAAAATCGCCTGTGACGATGGTGCAATAATTTTGGTTGACGCAATCGTGAGCGATGTTGATGTTGTGGTGAAAAAGGGAAGAGAGTTTTATTATGACGCCCGTGTGAAAGCGACGGTAAACTGCTGTCATGACCTTGCTTCTGGCGTGATAAGCGAGGCGGTTATGGTTGGCGAGGGGGGCGAAAAGGATTACGCCATGGAGATTATCTTCGCCCCTGCAGGCAGAGAACTTTGGGATATCGCCAAGTCTGCCAAGGTGAAAGAAGAGCAAATTTTGGTGCAAAATCCGGAAGTGATTTTCCCGACTTCGGTTGACACTCCGCTTGTGCTTTTCAATCAAAGAATACAATAATTTATCAAAAAATTGTGAAAAATGGGCTAAAAAGTCCATTTTTTTCCTGTTTTCGCATATATTTTCAAGTTTGACGCTATAAATTCTGTCAATAAACAGGGCAGGAAGGTGAAGATATGAAATATGTTTTGGGTGCTTTGTCGGTTGTGGGAATTGTGCTTATTTTTCTTTTATGCCCCCTTAATGCAAGTGCAAATGAATGCGAATATTTAAGGATACACATTCGGGCAAACTCCAACCTGTCAGCCGACCAAGATGTTAAATACAAGGTGAAAGAGGGGGTTGTCGACGCTCTTATCCCTCTGCTTGCCGAGATTGAAACTTTTGATGAGGCGAAGGCTGTTATGGCGGAGAATTTTTCTTTGATTGAAAATGTTGCAAATGAAATTTTGATTGAAAATGGCTTTTATTATGGTTGTCGTGCAAAGATTGCTAATGAATTTTTCCCAACACGCTCCTATGATGGTTTGACGCTTGAAGAAGGATATTATGACGCCCTTATTTTGGAACTTGGCAGTGGAGAGGGCGACAACTGGTGGTGTTTGGTTTATCCTGCCTTTTGCTTTACGAAAAGTGATAATTCCGACAATTTTGTATATATTTCAAAGATTTGGGAGATAATTAAAGGTGTATTCTAGGAGGCAATATGAAGAAAAAATTTTTGATTATCATCTCCCTTGTTTTCACCCTTGCTTTTGCGATTGCAGGGCTTGGGGTTACATATGCGGGTGGTGGTTTTTCGCAAAATGAATTGGTGGTTGAGGCTGCAACAACAACGGCAGAAAATCGCACCATTCAAACAAAACTTAAACGCTGGGGATATTATACCGGTTCAGTTGACGGCATTTATGGACCGCTCACCAAAAAGGCTGTGAGATATTTCCAAAGCAAAAATGGGTTGACTGTTGACGGTATTGTTGGCCCTCAAACTGCAAAGGCACTGGGAATGACCCTTTCAAGCAGTTCAAGTTCTTCAATTTCGTCAAGCGACCTCAATCTTTTGGCAAAGTGTGTTTATGCAGAAGCAAGAGGCGAGCCATATACTGGGCAGGTGGCAGTGGCTGCGGTGGTGCTAAATCGTGTCAAAAGTTCATCTTTTCCAAACACGATTTCTGGTGTGATTTATCAACCATACGCCTTTACCGCCGTCAATGACGGTCAGATAAATCTCACGCCAAATAGCACGGCATATAAGGCGGCACAAGACGCATTGAATGGCTGGGACCCTACATATGGTTGTTTGTATTATTATAACCCAGCAACTGCGACAAGTTCTTGGATTTGGTCAAGGCAAACGGTTGTGACAATAGGCAATCATGTGTTTGCGTTATAAGGGGGCATAAATGGAAAGTAACAAGAAAAATAATGAAAATATAGCAAAAAATCAAGAAAAAACGCAAAAAAACGGCAAAAAATCAACAAAAAAACAAAATTACGAGGGAAAATCTGCAAAACAAAGAAAGGGAGCGATTGTCGGGCTTTCTGTTGCAACCGCAGTTCTTGCCCTTTCAACGGTGGGATTGGGTATTGGCTTTGGGGTCAGCCAAGGCAATGCGATGACATATAAAACAGAACTTGAAAATGTCTATAAAAACAATTTTTATGACCTTTTAGATAGCGTCAACAACCTTGAAAACAAAGTTTCAAAAGTTGTCAATTCAACATCAAATAGCACAACATATCAAAGGAAAACTCTTTTGGAGGCATCTCGAAATGCTAGCGAGGCTGAAATTTCTGTGTCATATCTGCCATTCTCTTATGGTGACATAGAGGATACGCAAAGAATGGTCAATCAAATTTCGGGATACACCTCAACTTTGGCTGAAAAACTTGCAACGGGCGGTACGCTTAGCGATGAGGATATTGACACCCTTGATAATATCCACTATAACCTTCTTCAATTGCAAAATCAATTGAATGAGTTTGAAAGAAAGCTCAATGCTGGATATTCAATCATTGATGAAAGCGGAGATTTTGACACCGACATAAACGGATTTACAAAAACGCTTAGTCAAATGAAAAATAATGATGTGGAATATCCGACTATGATTTATGACGGCCCATTCTCTGATTCTGTAACAAATGTGTCGGTAAAGGGGTTGACGGGAAGTCTTGTTGGCAAAGATGAAGCGGAGGAGATTGTGCAAAAAAATTTCAAAACCACAGCCACCCTTGAATATGAAGGAGAAACCAAGGGGCGATTTGAAACTTACAATTTCCGTGCGACCAATGCCGACCAAGAAATGCTCTATGTGCAGGTCACGCAAATTGGCGGACATATTTTGACTGTCAGCGGTGCTGGGCGTGAGGGGGAGCAAAGTATTGATTTGGCAAAGGCAAAAGAAATTGCACTTGAATTTGCTTTGCAAAATGGTGTTAAAAATGGGCAGGTCGTTTGGAGTGACCAAATCGCCGGCGATGTATACCTCAATATAGCACCCACAAGCGATGGAATCATTTTGTATCCAGACCTCGTCAAGGTCAAGGTCAACCTTGCTAGCGGAACGATTGTTGGGTATGATGCCACAACCTACTTTACAAATCATGTTGCTCGCACCCTTTCAAAGGGCAGTTTGACAGAGTCGACGGCAATTGGGAAGGTTCCGTCAACATTTGAAATTTTGCAGTCAAGATATGTTCTTTCCCCGCTTGATTATAACAGAGAAGTTGTTTGCGTAGAGGTGGAGGCGTCCAAGAATGACGGAACATATTATTTCTATTTCAATGTTCAAAACGGAGACCTTGAAAATGTGCTGAAAGTCATCAAAACCGACAACGGGAACCTTTTGATGTAAAAAATTGTTTTAAATAAAGTTCTTTTTCAAACCTTATAATGAAAGTTGGGAAAGGACTTTTTTATTTGATTTTGTTTAAAAATTTTTGTTTTTTTATATTTTTTGGGTAAATTTATTGTAAACTTCAATATTTTATGATATAAAAACTATATAGGAGAATAAAAAATGTTTAAAGGATTGCGTGACGAGATTGTAAGACTGAATAGCGATGTAAGCAATGTCGCAAACTGTGAAAAAGCGAAAAAATTGAGAAAAAAGTTGCTTGGCATTGGTCTGCCGATTGCTATTATCGGCTTCGTTGGCGTGTTTGTTTGCTTTGTACTTTTTGCTACCGCTGGATTTGATGCCTTTGGAGAGGGTGGAGGTTTTACAGCCCGTGTGCTTGTTCCATTTATTTTATTTATTCCTTGCGGTGTCTTAGGAGGCATTGGTGCAAGCATCGCATCGCTTGGTTTTAAAATTGTGGTGACAGGATACACAACAAACCTTGTCGATTCGGTTGTCGGCAACAATTGTCCAAACTGCAGTGACAGAGTAGAAGAGGGAGAAATGTTTTGCTCCAAATGTGGTACGCCCCTCAAAAAAACTTGCACAAAATGCCAGCATATCAATAATGGTAAAAATGAATATTGTGAAAAATGCGGAGAAAAATTGAACTAAAAAAACAATTCAAGACCTATGTCGTCTGAAACTTGTGAAAATAAAATAATCCAAGAGTTGAAAAACTTTATGGGTTATTTTTATTTCAAGCATTTTTACGCTGGTGTCAAAAATGCCAGACCAAAACCTTTTTTTTAACAAAAAATTCTTTCAAAAATATTTTGAAAAAAGTTGTTGACAAAACAACAAGTTTGTTGTATATTTGGCTTGTTGACAAAACAACAAGTTTTTTATCAAGGAGTTTTTTATGGAGCAAAGATTTGAAACTTTCACAGTGTTGGTTGCAAAATTGAGCAGGCTTATTAGGAAAATCAAAGGAGAAGAGGTGGCGGAATACAATCTTAAAAGCGTTCATGTTTCTTGTTTGTATGCAATGTATAGGCAAAATCGCAATTTGACGGCAACCGAACTTTGCGAGGCTTGCGATGAGGATAAGGGGGCAATTTCACGCTCGATTGAATTTTTGGAAGGGCAGGGATATATCGCCTGCGAAAGCAAAAGCGAAAAGAGATATAAAAGTCCGCTTATGCTGACAGAAAAGGGGCGGGAAGTTGGCGAAAAAATCGCCCAAAAGATTGATTTCTTCCTTGAAAAGGCAAGTGAGGGGTTGGAAGAAGAGGAACGCAAGGTGCTTTATAAAAGCCTTATGCTTGTAAGTGACAATTTACAAAAAATATGCGAAAGGTATGGTGACTGAAAATGGCGATAAAATTGATGATTGATTCTGCTTGCGATATGACGCAGAAAGAAGCAAATGAACTTGGGGTGCTCTTTCTGCCTATTGAAGTTCGCTTTGGCGACGAAGAATTTTTGGACGGCGTAACTCTGCTTCCAAATGAATTTTATGACAGGCTTGGCGGTTGTAAAGAACTTCCTAAAACCAGTCAAATAAATGAATATAGATATGAAGAGATGTTTCGTGATGCGGTGGATAACGGCGACGAAGTGATTGTGATAACCCTCTCTTCAAAACTTTCTGGCACTTATGAAAATGCAATCAAGGCAGGCGAGAAGTTTGATGGAAAAGTTCGCGTTGTGGATAGCCTTAACGCTGCAACGGGGGAGCGACTTTTGGGGTTGTATGCCCTAAGGCTTATAAATCAAGGGCTTGCACTTGAACAAATTGAAGAAAAGTTGAATGAGAAAAAACAAAAAATAAAGATTTTTGCATCTCTTGACACTTTGAAGTATCTTAAAATGGGGGGACGAATTTCTCCGCTTGTGGCTTTTGCTGGTGGGGTCATCTCTCTCAAACCAATAGTCGGATTGATTGACGGAGAGGTCAAACTTGTGAGCAAGGCGATAGGCAATAAAAAGAGTTATCAAGCCATTTTAAACATTGTTGCACAAAGTGGAGAAATTGACCCCTCTATGCCAATGGGGTACATCTATTCGGGGCATAAAATGACCGCTCTTGAAGAGTTTAAAGTCAATGCAAACAAAGTGTTTGGCGAAGGTGTAAAACCATATATTTTAGGTAGCACTATCGGCACTCATGTTGGGCCAAATGCGGTTGGCGTGGCGTATTTTGTGAAATAATTTGTTTAAAATAAATTGTCTTTGGAGGGGAAAATGGACAGTGGTGAGATAATTGCTCAAATTGACGAAATAAAGGCAAATTTGCACGAAAGCAAACTAAAATATCCAAAATATCGTGTAAAATTGCTTAAAAAACTTAAAAATAACATCATTTTGCTTAAAAATGAAATTTTTGATGCTCTCAAAAAAGATTTAAACAAAAGCGAAACAGAAGCATATATGAGTGAGGTGGGCATTGTCCTTAGCGAAATTTCATATATGATAAAACACTGCACCAAGTTTGCAAAACCCAAACGGGTTAAAACGCCAATGGCTCACTTTCCTTCAAAAAGTTACACCGTCGCCTGCCCTTACGGCGTGACGCTGATAATCAGCCCATGGAACTATCCCTTCATGCTGTCAATTGACCCGCTTGTTGACGCAATCTCGGCGGGAAACTGCGTTGTTTTAAAATCAAGCGAAACAAGCAAAAACACCTCGGCGGTGATTGAAAAGTTGATAAATATGACATTCGCTCCAAACGAAGTATGCTTTGTAAGGGGAGGACGGGAGGAATGCTCCTTTCTTCTAGAACAGGAATATGACCATATCTTTTTTACTGGCAGTACACGAGTGGGCAAAATCGTGCTTGAAAGTGCGAGCAAACATTTCACTCCCGTCACCCTTGAAATGGGAGGAAAAAGTCCCTGCATAGTTGACGACACCGCCAATATCCCTCTTTCTGCAAAAAGAATTGTTTTTGGCAAATTTCTCAATGCCGGTCAAACCTGCGTCGCCCCAGACTATGTCCTTTGCGATGAAAGGGTGAAAGACTCTTTAGTGCATGAACTTCAACGCCAAATTATTTTGCAATATGGTGTCTGCCCGCTTTGCAATGAAAACTATCCAAAACTTATCAACCAAAGACAGTTTGAGGCTTCTAAAAGTTTGATTACCTGTGAAAATTTGATTTTTGGTGGGAAAAGTAACCAGGAAAGTTTAAAAATTGAACCAACATTGATTGACGCCCAATTTGGCGACGAGCCTATGAAACAGGAAATTTTTGGACCAGTTTTGCCAATTGTGACATACAAAACGATTGATGAGGCAATACAAAAAATCAATTCGCTTTCAAAGCCTCTTGCTTTTTATGTGTTTTCAACCTCGCATGAAAACCAACAAAAGTTTATCTCTTCCTGTGACTTTGGTGGCGGGTGCATAAATGATACAATCGTGCATATTTCAAACCCAAACTTTGGATTTGGCGGACTGAAAGAAAGCGGAATGGGTGCCTATCATGGCAAAACAGGCTTTGACGCCTTTTCACATTATAAAAGCATACTAAACAAAGGGAATTGGCTTGACCTTCCAATGAGATATCACCCCTACACAAAAACAAAATACAACCTTATCAAAATGTTTTTGAAATAAATTTTAAAACTTCGCAAAAAAGGCTTGGAATTTTCAAGCCTTTTTTTTTCAAGCAAATGAAGAGGGCTATTTATAGCGTTGTTTTTTATTTGCTGTTGTAAGGTTTTTGTGCTACAATAAAAGTATGAAAATTGAAAAGTATTTGCAAAAAGAATGTAAAAGTTTGGCGGGAAAGGTTGTCGCCGTGACTGGCTCTACTGGTGGACTTGGTGGGGTTGTTTGTGAGTATGTGGCTTCTCTTGGTGGAAGTCTGCTTTTGCTTGACCGCAACGAGAAAAAGTCTGCACAGCATAAAAAAAGGCTTGAAAGGGAGTTTGGGGCGAAGGTGGAGTGCCACAAGGTTGACATGAGCGACATATTTTCTGTGAAAGCCCTTTGTGAAAAATTGGGTGGACGAGAAATTGACTATCTTATCCTAAACGCAGGGGCGTATAGTCTGCCCCGTGAAAAGTCGGCAATGGGCTATGACAATGTTTTTCAAATCAATTTTATTTCTCCATATTTTTTGGCGAAGGGGCTTCTATCTGGCATAAAAAGTGTAGGCGGGAAGGTGCTTGTTGTGGGAAGCATTGCCCATAAATATTCCCGCATAAATGAAAATGATGTTGATTTTTCTTGCGTCAAAGCACCACGCAAAGTTTATGGGAATGCAAAACGCTTTTTGATGTTTTCTCTTGAAAAACTGCTTGAAAGAGAGGGCGTTTCTTATGCAATTGCTCACCCCGGGATAACCCCAACAAACATCACATCTCACTATCCAAAGTGGATAAGTGGGTTGATAAAATATCCTATGAAGGCAATTTTTACAAGTCCTAAAAAAGCGGGCTTAAACATCATGAAAGGACTTTTTACAGACTGCCCGAATGGCACTTGGATTGGGCCTCGTGTATGCGGGATTTGGGGCAAGCCGAAACTCTCAAAACTGAAAACCAGCAAAGAAGATGAAAAGCAAAAGATATTTGAAATTGGAGAAATCATATACAAAAAGGCGGAGAAAATCATGAGGCATACACTTGGCGTGCAGGCAAAATATTATGACCTTATAAGGTCTGGTGAAAAGATTTTTGAGGGCAGGCTGAACGACGAAAAGAGAAGGCAGATTGCAATTGGCGACATCATCACAATCAAGAAAGACCCAGAGCGGGTGGAGAGTTTTGATGTGCGTGTTGTGGACAAAATTTGTTTTTCAAATTTTTATGAAATGGCAAAAAGTCTTGGCTGTGATGTGCTGGGCTTTAAAGGTTTGACGGCTGAGCAAGTGGCAGAAATTTATCAAGAATTTTATAGCGAAGAAAAACAAAAGGAATTTGGCGTTGTTGCAATCAAGGTGAAAAGGCTTTAAAATTTAGGGTATTTGCAAAAAAACTTAAAAAAAGTTATATAATCGCTATTCGCCTTATAAACAAAGGGGTGTAGCGATTTTTTGTTGTTTTGCTTTTCTTTTGAAAAAACATATTAAAAACCGATTTTCGCTTGAAATTTCGGGGTGTGTGGCGATTATAAAAGAAATTTTAAAAATTTTTATAAAATTGTTGACTATTTGCAAAAAATGAATATAATTTCTTGTGTCAAAGTGCATTCGCACAAATTAGGAGATTATTATGGATATTTTTAAAAAGATGGACGCAAGACAAAGATATGACGAAGCAATCGAAGCAGGTTGCTATCCTTATTTTCATGAACTTAATTCTGGACAAGACACCGTTGTCACTATGGAAGGCAAAGAAACAATCATGATTGGTTCAAACAACTATCTTGGTCTTACCTCTCACCCAGAGGTTATCAAGGCGGGCGTTGAGGCACTTGAGAAATACGGCTCTGGCTGTTCTGGCTCTCGTTTTCTTAATGGAACTCTTGACAAGCATATAGAGTTGGAAAGAGAACTTGCAAAATTCTTGCACAAAGAAGCCTGCGTGACTTTCAGCACGGGCTTCCAAAGCAACCTTGGCATTATCAGTGCTGTGGCTGGTATCAATGACTATATTATGTGTGACAAGGAAAATCACGCAAGTATTTATGATGGGTGCCGTCTTAGTTATGGCAAAATGGTGCGTTACAACCATAGCGATATGGCTGACCTTGAAAGAAAATTGAAAGAAGTGCCAGAGGACAAGGGCATTTTGATTGTCACCGACGGCGTTTTCTCAATGAGTGGCGAAATTTGCAAACTTCCAGAAATTGTAGCACTTGCAAAAAAATATGGTGCAAGGGTTATGGTGGACGACGCTCACGGTCTTGGTGTACTTGGCAAGTGCGGGCGTGGAACGGCTGAACACTTCGGTCTTGAAGATGAAGTTGATATCATTATGGGCACTTTCTCAAAATCTCTTGCCTCTCTTGGCGGTTACATGGCTTCAAGCAAAAGGGTGATTGAATATGTGAAACACTCTTCTCGCCCTTACATCTTCTCGGCTTCAATCACTCCTGCATCTGTTGCCTGTGCTCTTGCATCTCTTAAAATCTTGCAAAGAGAGCCAGAGCGTGTGGAAAACCTCCGCAATATCAGCAACTATATGAGAAATGGTCTTAAAAAATTGGGGGTAAACATCATTGAAAGCACAACCCCAATCATTCCTATTTATACATACGACGATGAAAAGGCGTTTATGGCGTGCAAACTTTTGCTTGATAGGGGTGTTTATGTCAACCCTGTTATCACTCCAGCAACACCTCCGGGAATGGCTCTCCTTCGTACATCTTACACCGCAACCCACACCGAAGCACAAATGGATAAGGCTATGAAGGCAATCAAAGAGGTGCTTGACATTTTGGAAATCAAATAATTGTTTTGATTTTGTTTGGGTGCTTTATTTTAGTGTGTTACTTTTCTTTGCAAGAAAAGTAACCAAAAGGGAGAATGTTCTTTTCTAGCCATAGAAAAGAACCAAAAGAGGCT
>CAZVYB010000027.1:0-13453 GCA_964631405.1 uncultured Lachnospiraceae bacterium | reverse complement strand
ACAAACGCTTTTTTTAATATTATTTATTAAAACCTTATTAGCGGAGCGTCAAAACGGGTCAACACTCCGTTTTGGTGCGGAGCGGGGTGATAAAAAATTTGGAGTGATTGAAAGTTATCCCTCTTCCGTCACTGCGTGACACCTTCCCCCAAGGGAAGGCTATGAATAGTTGTCTTTACTTTTCACTTCCCAACTCCAACCTTATTAGCGGAGCGTCAAAACGGGGTATCACTCCGTTTTGGTGCGAAGCGAGGCGAAGAGCGTCAAAAGCGGTCAGCGGTCGCTTTTGGTGCGGAGCGGGGCGAAGAGCGTCCGTGGCGGGCGAAGGTCTGCACGGGTGCGATTTTTTTGATATGGAGCGTATGAGGTGGGCAACGCTCACCGAATGTGCGGTCACCTTATAAAAAAAGCGTCGCTTGCGGTCAGCGGTCGCAAGCGGTGCTTTTGCAACTTATAAGCAGGTTGTTTGAAGAAAGGCGATTGCCATGGTGAAAAGTGAGAGGCAAAGTCTTTCGTTATTTTCTTTGACGGGCATGAGGAGAGCCTCTCCGTCAAATTCCGTCCCAAGGAATTTAAGTTTTTTGGTGATAAAGTCTTTAAGTTGAGGTTTTAGGTCATCAAAAACAATTTCAGTGCTTTCGATTGTTTTGCCGAAGTCGGCGAGGTATGCTTCGTCGTCGAGGTTGACGAGGAAGATTGGCAGAGTATCAAAATTTTCTACAAGCATAAGAGGGAGAGAAATCAAATATTTATGAGGTGAGATTTTTTTGACATTTTCCCCTGCGATTTCTTGAAAGTTTTTTAAGATTGTATCAAATTTCATTTTCAGCCTCCCTCTTTGAATTTGTTTCGGTCAAATGATTGCCGTTTATTTGATATTTATGAGTTTCGCCCTGTTGCAGGAGTTCTTTTTCTTCGCAGTTGGCGAAGGTGCAGAGAAGGGCGTTTGCTGTGGTGATTTCGATTTCGGTGAGCAGTTGTCTTTCTTCTAAGTTTGAAATTTCCTTTCTTTTTTCATTGATAAATGTGAAGAAGTCAAGAGCCATAATGATTTTGCCGAATTTTTTGCCGTTTATGTTTTTATATTCTGGGTTTTCTTTTGCGTTATCCAGCCAGTTTTTGACATATGCGATTTTTGATTTATCTTCTTCTGGCAGGTTTTCAAAGAAAGAGTACATATGGGCAGAGAGTCTTGTTTTTGGTGCTCTTCCTCTTATTTTCATTTCAAGGAATGGCATACCATGGTGTCGGCTCTTTTCAAACTCTCTTTCAGTTTCGATTGCGTCGAGGGTGTCGAGGAATTGTAGATAGTCTTTAAGGTGAGGGACATCAATTGCATTGCATCTGCCCGTCCTATATTTATGGGTTTCTTCGCCTGTGAATTTTCTTAGGCAAAGGAGGCTGTCGGTTTCGTTTTGGAAGTGGAAGTGAGGGCCGACTGCCTTATCGCCAAGCACTCTGCGTCTTTTATCGTCGCCGATAAAAACATTGTTATGTTCCCCTTCTTCATCGTCAAATCTTATGAATGGCATACATTTTTCTGGGTTGCCGTCAAGAAGGGCGTACATTGAAAGTGAGAGTGAGCGGGAATATAGGGCATCATGTTCTCTTAGTCGTTCTTGTTTTGCGACTGTTTCGCCGTCAAGCACACCGCCGTCGCTTTCAAGTTGTCGATACATTTTTTTGATGAGGCCAAGGTTGATTGGTTTATATTTCAGCGTTATCACCTTTGCCGTCAGCACTTGCTCTGCTGGTGCGACATAGAATTGCACATCGTTTTTGATTTTCTCTTCGCTATATCTATTCAGTCCCGCCTTTTTCCTATTATTGAATAGGAAGTTGTTTGAAAGTTGGTATATTGGGCTTTCATAGTCATAGTTTTTTATATAGATAGGAAATTTTCGGCTTTGTTGAAGGGTTTTATATGAGTGGCCGTGTATATAATATGGTTTATACTGCCAACTTCTTTCGGTAAAGTGGCTCATATTAAACTCTTCTAGCAAGTGGTATACGCAGGCTTTCATATTCACCGAGCCTTCAAAGTCGGGATATTCTCGGGACACATAGGCGAATATGCCGTTTTTGATATGCGGTTTAAGTTCATTCAAATTATCATTCCCCGTCGCCTTCTTTATTTGGGAAAGAGCCTCTTTTCGCTCGCCGTGCAGGTATTGGTCGATATATTCTTGGTCTATCTTTGTTTCAGGCGTAGGAGGTCTATATTGGCGTTTCTTTTTCTTCGGCATTGTTGTTCTGTGTTGTTCTCTTCCCATACGCACTCCCTTCTATATTTTGATTGTAACATAAATTTTAGATTTTTCAAGTATATTTCCAAATTTCTTTATTTATTTTTGCAAAAATGCTATACTTATAGCGGAGGAAGCATGAAAATTCAAATTGTAGGTGCTGGGTGCACTTGGACGAGGGCGTTATCAACAAGTTACATCATAAATGGCGAGGTTTTATTTGATGTTCCGCAAGGCTCTTTTAAAACGCTTTATTGTGACTATGGGTTTGACAAAATCAAATACATTTTTATCTCCCATTTCCACAGCGACCATTTTGGCGACCTGCACATTGTGCTTGACTATATTTTTAGGCACTATCCAGAGCGGAAGTTGACAATCGTCACCCCTGCGGGCGGGCGTAAGCGAATTGAAGATATGTTTCGTTTGTTTGAGGTTTCTCACCTCGCTCTCCCTCTTGGCGAAAATGTGGAATTTATTGAGTGTGAAAACAACAAAAAGTTTAAGTTAGGTTCTTACAGCGTCAAGTGTTTTAAAATGGTGCACAACGACCTTGACAGTTTTGGTTTTATTATCAGTGATGGCGTTTGTAAGGTTGGTTTTTCTGGCGACACTTCTATGTGCAACAATCTTCACAAAATTTTAAAGAAGGCAGATGTTTGCTTTATTGACACGGCGGGCATTGAGGTCAACCGCAAGCACCTTTGTGTAAGTGAGGTTTTATCTCTTTGCAAAGAGTATCCCGACTGCAAACTGGTGAAAATTCACCTTTCAGACTATGCCATAAAAGAACTGGACAGTGTGGGCGAAGTTTATGCCAAAGATGGCGATGTAGTAAGCGTCTAAGCGGGGCATCGCTCCGCTTAGGTGCGAATGTTTGAAAATTTCAAAAAAGCAAAAAAAACTCCAAAATATTTGGAGTTTTTTGTTGTTTTGTTTCTCTTTTTATAGTTGCACATCAAATGAATATTCAACAAGTCCGTATGGGACATTGAATGTGCCTGTCATAAGTGATTGAAGCGTGCCTGCTGAGAATGTGAGATAAACTGTCACTTTTGCGGTGTTTTCGCCTGTCATTTGATATTTTGCACTATACACCCTCATTGCGATTTCCGCTTGGTTGCCAGCACAGTTTGCAAATGTTATGCTTTCGCTTCCGTCGCTAAATCTCCCTTTTGTGACGGTGACATATTTGCCAACAAGGGCGTCCACCTCCTTTGCAATCCCGCCAAGGGTGAATGTTTCATCAAACATTCCCTCCCCGTCTGCAACTTCTATAAGGGTGATATGTTTTTGGTTATATTCTTCGACAAATTCATTTCCATCGGCGTCAACATATTCCCCGTCGGCATTTTTGGTTGTCGCTCCATATTTGCATGAACCGCCTTTGAATGCGATATGTGAAGTGTCGCTTCCAAACAGGTTATTATGAAGACCAAGGCTTGAAAGGGTTGAGTTTGCGTCTGCAAATTTCTCGGCAATCAAATCTTTCACTTCTTGCACGGCAAGTGTCGTCCCAAATTCTGTATATTCAAGTCCCTCAGTCACGATTTCATTGTTTGGATCAAGTTTTTTGAGGAAATTTAGCAAAATTTCATGCAAAACTTCCTCTGGTGATTTTTCTCCATCAAGTGGCGAGGTGGCGGTTGTCAAAACAAGTGACGCTGTGGCTGGCTCTTCATACTCTTCCTTCAAGTCCTTTGCGACCTCTGGCAGTGTGCGGACAAGTTCGGCAATATCATATGAGCCGTTTAGGATATATGTTGATGTCGCCAAACCGCCCAGCGTTTTTGGATTGTATAGGTCGGCGTTAACAAACACCTTCCCGCCAAATTTTTGGGTATCAATCAAAATGTTTAAATATTCGGTTGAGCCGTTATGGCGGGCAAGTTGGTTTGCGTCATCTGGGTTTTGTATGAGGGAAATTTTAAAACTCAAAAATCCAAACTTCTCCCAATCAATTTTTGTTATATCAATATTCCCCTCGTCGTCAATCGCCCCGTCAATGCAGTGAAGGTTTATGTCGGTGTCAAGTTCTACCAAATATTGGTCAATCACACGCTTATCAAGTGTTGCAACATTTTCTTTAAGGAATGACAGAGTCCCCTCAGCATGGAAGTTGACTGCGTGTACCGCATCTGGGAATGTTGCGAGAATTTCCTGTGGGATTTCATTTGGGGTGTCGCTGATTGAAATTTGTGCGTTCTCAAGTTTGACTTTCACAAGACCTTGCGGAATTGTGATAAGTGTGCCCTCAATCTCAAATGAATAACTTTGGGTGAATATTGCGGTAAGTTCCAACGATGCGAGTCTTTCCTCTCCCGCAGTTTTGTCATAGTTTCCAACAATTGAAAGTTGAATGTCTGGCAGTTTGTTTCCCACGCCCGCATACTGGTTTGTAAGCGTTTCTATCACATCTTTAAACTGCGACCACTGAGGGTCTGAAAGTGACGACACTTTGTCTTTCACCTCATTTAAAAGTGCGTCAACATCAAGTATAAGTGTTGTTTGATTTTGAGAGTTTTCAACCTCTGCCACAAAGCCAACAGAGTTTCTTACGCCAAGGTATCCGTCAAGTGTTGACAAAATATCCCCACTTGCAAGGTTTGCAAGTTTCCACACGACTTGGGAAATATCCATTGAAAATGGTCTTTCGCCAAGTGTGTCAAAATCGCTGACCGCCACCTTGTGTGTGCCAAAGTCGATATATAGTGTTGCGTCTTGGGTGTTGTCTGTGTAGTATGTCGCAAAAGTTTGTTCCCCCCCTTCCTTAACCTGCATATATGCGTTGAATCCATTGCCCTCTCTTGAAGCATAACCCCCACTTGTAAAGGCAAGGGTTGAAGAAGAGAGGGTGGATAATGTTGTTATTTGGGCGTCACATGAAAAGTTGAGGTATTCCCCTTCTCCATCAAGAGCATCGCTATATCTATAATATGCCCCGCTTAGCAGTCGGTCAATACCTGTCATGCCGTCTGTTTGAAATTTTGCGACAAGCCCCTTTGGTGTGTCTTTTGTGAGGTAAATAGTCTTTTGACTGCTGTATTTTATAAGACCATCATACCAACCAGAAAAGGTATTCCAATCATCAGCAGTGGCAGTGTATGAAATGACATTGCCATCTTCGTCCAAGTTTTCGCTCACCGTGCCATGACCAGTGATTGTGTAAGGCTCTTGTTGTTCCCCTTTTGTGCAACCATAAAATACGGCGATTGTTGTCACAAGAAGCACCGCCAAAACTATGTACATAAAATTATTCTTGATTTTCGTCATAATTCTCCCTCATTTGTTTAGTATATTTCCCCTTTTAAGGGGCTAGCACTTCAAAAGTTTGTTTCACAAGTGATTGTATCATATTTTTTTATGGTTGTAAAGAAAAAAATAGGGTGGCGTATCACTTTGGATAAGCCAGCCCATATTTATTTAAGTTTTTTCCAGTCGGCAAAAATTTCTTTGAGATAGTCAAAAGCCTTTTCAAATGTTTCCCTCTTTTCAAGGTCGCAGTGTGAGGATTTTAGTATCTTGATTGGCGTTGCCGAACTGCCCGCCGAAAGAAATTTAAAGTAGTCGTCAAGTGCCCCTTTCTCTCCCTTTAAAATTCTGTTTGCAAAGTTGATTGCAGAAATCATGCCTGTTGCGTATTTATATACATAAAAAGAGGTGAAAAAGTGAGGTATTCTTGCCCATTCATATTTTGTTTCTGGTGTGAGTTTGACCCTTCCAAAATATTTTTTATTAAGTGCAAAATATTCTTCGCACAAAATATCTTTTGTCAGTCCTTCGCCCGCCTCAACCTTTGCGTGCATTTTCTCTTCAAACTCGGCAAACATTGTTTGGCGGAAGATTGTGCCCTTCACCTCGTCAAACAACTTATTATATAGTGCCTTCTTTTCTGCACCTGTATTTGCGTGGCTTAGAAAATGATTGAGAAGCAAAATTTCATTTGTTGTGCTTGCAATCTCTGCCAAAAAGATTGTGTAATACGCCTTCTCTTCCACCTGCATTTTGTTTGAATAGTATGAGTGCATTGCGTGACCCAGTTCATGTGCCAATGTGAAAACGCTGTCCATATCGCCCTCAAAATTTGTAAGCACATATGGATTGAAACCATAAAGTCCGCTTTCATATGCACCCGAGCGTTTGTCTTTGTTTGGATAAACATCAATCCAGCGTTCATCTTTCGCACGCTGAATAAGTGACACATATTCCTCGCCCAGTGGGGCAACCGCCTCTTTGATTATTTCAATAGCCTCGTCGTAAGAATATTCCTTATCCCCCTTCTCGTCGGTTGCGGTCATGGTGTCATAGATATAAAAATCTTTTAGGTCAAGTTCTTTTTGCTTGAGTTTAAAATAGTCAAACAAAAGTGGCAGGTTTTCGTTCACCATTTCAATAAGAGTTTTATAAACCTTTGGGGTGACCTCCTCACCTTCAAGTTCACCTGCAAGCACCGATTTATATTTTCTCACCTTTGAGAAAAAGCAGTTTCCTTTAATTTCGCTGATATAGTTGCTTGCAAGCATATTGATACACTCGCCATATTTGCCATTCAAGCACTTGAATGCGTTTTTGCGAAGCGTGCGGTCATTGCTTCTCATATATTTGCCATAAAGTGATGGTGAAAAAGGCAGTTTTTTGCCTTTTTCATCTTCGATTTCGCCGAAATTGAAGTCCACATCGCCTAAATTTCTCATGTTTTTCGAGTATCCGTCCAGAAAATCCATGCCCGCAATCAATTTTTCTTCCGCTTTGGAAAGCCTGTGCTTTTTGTCTCTCTTGATGCCTTCAAACATTCTATCATAGTTTGAAAATTTGGGGTCTGCAATGATGTCATCAAGCATTTCGTTTGAAAGTTCATAAAACTCGGCTGAGGCAAACGAGGTTTCCACGCTGACCTCATTCATAAAATATGAGATTTTTTCCTCCATCATTTGACATGTTGGGTTTGAAAGTTCTTCGTCCTGTTTAAGGTGTATATATTGGCAAATTGGGTTGATAATGTTTGAAAATTCCCTTTCAAGTTGAAGATATTGCCATATCCTTTCCTTATCTTTCAGTTTTCCCTCAAATTTTTTAAGTTTTGGCAAAAACTTTTTCCCCTCTTCAAGGCGGGCATAAAATTCCTCTTCACCTTTGCAAAGTGGGCTTAAATCCCATTTATATTTTTCGCTTATTTGGCTTCGTTTTTTCATAACCTCTCCACTTTTTGCGTTCTCCTCTCTTCCGAGCCAGATGCTCGGCTAGGGCTTTCTCTTGACGCCCCTCTTCCGTCGCTATGCGACACCTTCCCCCAAGGGAAGGCTAAGAACAAATCGTTTATTATTTTAAGAAATATTTATCCATGTAAAACTTTTTCCATGGCTCTCTTTCGCTGTCTGGTGCGAAGGCAAAGGTCATTTTTTGTTTTGTGGTTGGGTGATTAAGTTCCAATCTGCCCGCCCAAAGTCCAAGTGTGGCAGTTGAGCGAGTTTTATCTTTGCCATATTTATTATCGCCATAAAGTGGGCAGTTGATACCCGCAAGTTGCACCCTAATTTGATGTCCCCTGCCGGTGAGTGGGCGAACTTCTAAAAGGGCGTTTTCTCCCTCTGTCGCAAGCACTTTGTATGAAAGTTCTGCCTGCTTTGCCCCCTTCTCGCTGATTGGGACAATGCGGACGATATTGTTTTTTTCGTCCTTTTTAAGATTGTTCACAAGAGTCCCGCTCTTTTGTTTAGGAAGGGCTGATGTGACGGCATAATACACTTTGTTCATCTCTTTATCGGCAAGTTGTTTGCAAAGTCTGCCCGCCGATTTGGAATTTCTGGCAAAAACCATAATCCCCCCTGTTGGTCGGTCAAGGCGATGCACAAGCCCGATAAAAGCCTCGCCCTCTTTATTATATTTCTCTTTCACATATTCTTTCACCATTGAAAGCATATCTTTATCACCGCTCTCGTCTGCCTGAGTTGGCACATTGTGAGGCTTTACAACAACAATCATATGGTTATCTTCATACAAAACAATCAATTTTTCTTCCATAATTTCAATCCTCTTGCTCCGCATGGGAGTATTATTTTTTCGTCGGTTGGCAGTCCTATTTCGTCGGCGTCAATCCCTCCCTCTCCAAAAACAAGGGTGAGAATGTTTGAAAGCACGCTTGCCTGCAAGCCTGTGGTATATGACGATATAAGCACAAAAAGTGGGTTGTCTGAAAGCACCTCTTTTGTGAGTTTGACAAAGTCAAAAAGGTTGTCCTCAAGTTTCCACATCTCGCCATTTGTTCCCCTGCCATAACTTGGAGGGTCCATGATAATCCCGTCATAGCGGTTGCCCCTGCGGATTTCACGCTCGATAAACTTCTTGCAGTCGTCAATGATATATCGTATTGTGTCAATGCCGTTGAGGTGGGCGTTTTCTCTTGCACGCTCCACCATGCCCTTGCTTGCGTCAACATGGGTGACCTTTGCACCAGCCTTGGCACAAACAACGCTTGCCCCGCCGGTGTAGGCAAAGAGGTTTAGCACCTTGATTTCTCTGCCAGCAGATTTGATGCTGTCCTGCAAGTCATTCCAATTGACAGCCTGTTCAGGGAAAAGCCCAGTATGTTTGAAACCCATTGGTTTTATGATAAACTTCAAGTCCTTCCAACCTACCTGCCACTGGTCTGGCACTTTGGAAAAGAATTTCCAACCGCCACCGCCTGAGTTTGAGCGGATATAATGTCCGTCAAGTCCCTTTGTCGCACTCAATGGCTTTTGTGCGTGCCAAATTGCCTGAGGGTCTGGTCTAAGAAGGGTAAACTTTCCCCATCTTTCAAGTTTTTCGCCGTCGCCTGTTGCAAGCACCTTATAATCCTGCCAATCGTTTGCAATTTTCAATGTTCACCTCGAAAAATCAATTTATATGGTGATTGTAACAAAAAAAAAGCAAAATAGCAAGCACTTGTCCCGCTATTTTGCCCCTTAAAAAGAATTTATTAAATTTTTGAAATGTATACAACAAGTTTGCCATCGCCCGCAACAAGTTCTGTTGAATGGTCGCCAGCCGAACCCCTCTCAAAACTATCGGCAAGCACAGTTTTTGAAATTTCCTCTTTTGCGTCAAGCACAACCTTTGCCAAAGCCTCGTCGCCATCAATGCAAAGTGCAATGTGGTTTGTCACTTCAAGCCCGCTGTCTTTACGAAGGTTTTGCACCTTGCTGACAAATTCGCTGACAATGCCAAGTGCAACAAGATGTTTATTTAGTGTTGTGTCAAGTACAACTGTTATCACGCCGTTGCTGTCACTTGCGTAGCCCTCTTTGTTTTTAAGGGCAATCAAAAGGTCGCTTTCGCCAATTTCAATTGTTTGACCATTTGCCTCAAATGAAAGAACTTCGCCCCCTTTCACCCGCCTTACTGCCTCATTTGCATTGGTTTTTGCCAAAAATTCGCGGATTGCACCAAGATTTTTGCCATATTTTGGACCGAGGGTTTTAAGTTGAGGTTTGAGTTCATAAGAAACATACTCGTCGGCGTCATGCAAAAATTCTATATCAAGCACATTAAGTTCTTCTTTGACAAGATTTGCAAGTTCTTCATTCAAGTCAATTTTATCTGCCGAGCAAATCATAACCTTTGAAAGTGGTTGTCTATTTTTTACACCGCTTGCACTGCGTGAAGTTCTGCCCAAAAGGACAATATCAAGCACCTTGTTCATTCCCTCGTTAAGAGTTGAGTCAATCATGCTCTCGTCAGCGACTGGGTATGATGCAAAATGCACGCTTTCTGGTGCGTTTTTATCAAGGCTTCTTACAAGATTTTGATAAATCTCTTCGGCAATGAATGGCACAAATGGTGCAATAAGTTTGCTAAGTCCAACAAGCACCTCATAAAGTGTTTTGTAAGCAGAGCGTTTGTCCTCGGTTTCTTCACTGCCCCAGAAGCGTTCTCTTGAACGGCGAACATACCAGTTTGAAAGTTTGTCCACAAACTCGCTGATTGCACGGGCTGGTGACTGCATATCATATTTTTCAAGACAGTCATCAACCTCTTTGATAAGGGCATTGAAATCTGAAAGAAGCCACTTGTCAAGGAATGAAAGTTTGCAATCGGCAAGTGAATATTTGCTTGGGTCAATCTTGTCAATCTCTGCGTAAAGCACATAGAAGTAATACACATTCCAAAGTGTGCCCATAAATTTTCTTTGAAGGTCAACAAGGTTTTCCTCAATGAAAGGCAGACCTTGGGCTGGATTACAGCATGACATAAAATACCATCTCACACCGTCAGCACCATATTTTTCAAGCACCTCCCATGGGTCAACGCCATTTTTGAGGCTCTTGCTCATTTTTAAGCCGTTTTTATCAAGCACAAGCCCAAGCACATTGCAGGCTTTGAATGGTGCTTTGCCAAATACTGCGGTGTTGACTGAAAGAAGGGTGTTAAACCAACCACGAGTTTGGTCGATGCCCTCGCTGATATAGTCGGCACAAAATGCCTTTTCAAAAGTTTCTTTGTTTTCAAATGGATAGTGATATTGTGCAAAAGGCATAGACCCGCTATCAAACCAGCAGTCCATAACCTCAGGTGTACGCCTCATTTCTTTGCCACAGTGTGGGCATGGGAAGGTGATTTTATCAAGCGTTGGCTTATGAAGGTCAAGGTCGCCCTGCACTCCAGAAAGTTCTCTCAGTTCTGCCACACTTCCTACAACATGAATATGCCCGCACTCACACTTCCAGAATGGAAGAGGTGTGCCCCAGAAGCGGTTTCGGCTGATATTCCAATCAATGTTGTTTGCAAGGAAATTGCCCATTCTGCCATTTTTGATATGGTCAGGAAGCCAATATATTTCTTGATTGTTTGCCACAAGTTGCTCACGAATTGCAGTGGTTTTGACAAACCATGCGTCTTGTGCATAGTAAAGAAGTGGGCTTTTGCAACGCCAGCAGTGAGGATATGAGTGTTCAAAAGGAAGCACCTTAAACATTTTGTCCTCTTTTTGCAGTTTTTCAATCACAAGTTTGTCTGCGTCTTTTGCAAACAGCCCCGCAAACTCAGTTTCCTCTGTCATTTTGCCATATTTATCGACAAATTGAACAAAATCAATGCCATATTTCTTGCCAACAACTGCGTCGTCCTCACCAAAAGCAGGTGCGATGTGCACAATGCCCGTTCCGTCCTCAGTTGTCACATAGTCGTCAACTGTGACAAAGTATCCAGTTTTGACAATGTCTTTTGCATAGTCAAAAAGAGGGATATATTTATGATATTCATACTCTTTGCCCGTCTTTCTCTCCAAAACTTCAAAACTGCCCTCTTCAAAAAGGGTTGGGAGCAGTTTTTCAAGCATGACATACTTTTTGCCATCAACTGCAACTTTGGCGTATACTTCATTTGGGTTCATACACAGGGCAACATTGGAAGGAAGCGTCCAAGGAGTTGTCGTCCAAACAAGGAAATATGTGTCCTCTTCTTCGGCAGATGCAAACTTGACAAAAACAGAGTTTTCTTTGAGTATTTTATAGTTGTCGCCATTTTCAAGTTCTGCCTTTGAAAGCGAAGTTCCACAGCGTGGGCAGTATGGCACAACCTTGTGACCTTGGTAGATAAGCCCCTTCTTGTCCATTTCTTTCAGTGCCCAGAAAACGCTTTCTATATAGTTGTTGTCATAGGTGATGTAAGGATTGTCCATATCAACCCAATATCCAATCTTTTTGGTGAGGTCTTCCCACATAGATTTGTATTCCCAAACTGAGCCCTTGCAAAGTTCAATAAACTTGTCAACGCCATAGTTTTCGATATCTTTTTTGCCGTTGAAACCAAGTTTCTTTTCAACCTCAACCTCAACAGGAAGGCCATGGGTGTCCCAACCTGCCTTGCGGAAGATATAATGCCCCTTCATGGCTTTGAAACGAGGGATAACATCTTTCATTGCACGGGTCAAAACATGACCGATGTGAGGCTTTCCATTGGCAGTTGGTGGGCCATCATGCAAAACAAAGGTTTTGTCGCTGTTTTTGTTCAGTTCCAGCCCCTTTTTGATGATGTTGTTCTCTTCCCAAAACTTTAATACCTTTTGCTCGTTTGCCACAAAGTCAAGTTTGGCTTCCACTTTTTTATACATAATTTCCTCCTAAAAGCGATTTCTCTTATGACCAAAATTTGAAAAAATATGGTCAATTTTAATGTAAAAAGCGTATTTTAAAACAAAAAACCGCAATTTAAGATACAAGAACCCTAAATTACGGCTTTATAAACCACTTGTAGTCTTATTTTCAGCGGGCAATCACCCACCCCTTCTGTCACGGGAAGTCCCGACAATTGCTACAAGCCTCACCAGCCTTCGCAAATGCAACTCCGAAAGTGATAACAAAGTTCGCCCTCCCGTTGCCTCGCACCAAACGGCAACTCTCTGTGCGGTTTTAAGCAAACCTGCCCTGTCTTTCATCAACGCTTTTTTATGTTACATAATTGATTGTACCCCTTTGCCGGGGCGATGTCAAGCATTTTAATAATTTTCAAGCACATTTTGTGCGTCCACAAAGTTTGCACCAGTCATAATCCCCACAGGCAGTTCATTTGACGACCCGTTTTTGGTGAAAAGTATGGCAAGAAGTTTGTGGTTGTTATTAAACTCATTGAGTGCCTCTTCAATTGTGCAATCTGCCTTCTTCACAACATAATATATGCTGTTTGAAAGGGAAGAAAGCATATCCTCAATCTGCACATGGTCAAGAAATACATCTGCCTTGCCCCCTGCAATCAAATATTGACCGAAAGAATTGATGATTTTCTGCCCGTTGGCAATCCCCAAAAGTTCATGCCCACGATAAATTGGTATGTTACTATAATTTGACGACGACATCAGCATGATTATCTCTCTCATGCTTTTCCCCGCCTGAGATGTCAGCACATCTCTCTGCCCAACCGTGTCAAGCACCCGAGGAGGGGTGGTGAGAAGTTTCTCAATGTGCTCTATGTTTGCCACAACCTCGTCATGGGGCTCTGCAATGATATAGTTTTCATTGCTGTTATGCACAATGGCGTTTCTCAGCCTGCCATAGTCAATCAAATCGTCCTCATATTTTCGCACAACATAGTTGTTGACAACGCTCTTGCGAATAAGGTCAGAAAATCCCATCGCTCTATTCAAACCATATCTCGTTTTAAGTGCATAATCAATGCTATTGTATGCGTCCAAAAATCTCTTTGAATTTGTCTTTTCACTCTTGCCTGCCATA
>CAZVYB010000026.1:0-14107 GCA_964631405.1 uncultured Lachnospiraceae bacterium | reverse complement strand
CGCCGTTCGCCCCGCTTTCAATCTTGAATTTTAATAAACGATTTTTATTGAAAATGTTTGGGTAAAATTTAAGCGAAAATACCAAATCAAAAGAGGTGTGAAAAATCACATCTTTTTTATTGTCAATTTTCGTGGAGTGGGTGGGTTTTTCGACAGGGTTTTGTTTTGAATGAGGGAAGATGGGGCGGTAAAATGTATTTAATAAAAAGAGGTGAGCGATGAGAGGTAAGTGGGGTTATGTGGTGCTTTTTGCAGGGTTTAGTCTTTTGTTTTTTCTGCTTGCCCGCTCTTCCGTGCAAGGCGTTGTTTATCCATTTGCCTTTCCTATGCTTTTTGCCCTTGCTTGGGCGGGACAAAAAGTTTGGCTTCTTGCCCCGGCATACATACTTGGCACTCTTTGGGGGAACCTGAACTTTGAAGGTGTGATTTCAATCATATGCACGCTTACATTGCTTGCGGTGCCATATTATATACATCTGCTTGCCAAAAAACCTATGAAAAAGTGGGAGTTGTATCTTTTTGCAATCATAAGTCAAACGGCGTTTGTCCTTTTCAAGGTGCTGGGCGGGTTGTGGCTTCCTGCGGTTTTGCACATTGCGATTGGCGGTGCTTTTCTCTTTTTGTGTCTTTCTCTTTTCGAACCACTGCTTATGCGTGGGTTTACATACAAGTTGACGCTTATGGAAATGGTGTCGGGGGCGGTTGTTCTTCTTGCGATTGGTGGCGGACTGGCAAGGTGTGACATAAATGGCTTTTCCTTTTTGAAGATGTTTGTCGCCTTTGGCTTGTTGGTACTTTCCCGAGTGGGCAGTGTGGGGCAAACGATGTTGTTTGGTTCACTTATGGGGCTGGGTGCGTTGCTTTCAACGCAAAACCCTTTTTTGATTGCACCATTTATCATTTGGGCGGTTGTGGTGGTGATTTTTCGCAAACTCAATCGTTTTTTTGCTCCGCTTGCACTTTGCGTAAGCGAGGTGGCGGTTGTGTTTTTGTTTGAACTTTATTATTCCATTTCAATTGTCACATTCCTTCCTATAATCATTGCCAGCGTTTTGTATTGTTTTTTGCCACAGCGGTTGTTTGACCAAATTTCCTCTCTTATCACGCCAAGTCCCGAACGGCTTGCGGTGAAAAATCTTTTAAATCGCAATCGGGAGGTTTTGCAAAGAAGGCTTTTCAATCTCAGTGAGGTGTTTTTTGATATGAACGGCGTCTTTCGAGGGCTTATCAAAAGGGAGGCTGGCGAGGAAGAGGCAAAGGAAATGTTGTATGAAGAGGTCAAAAAAAGTGTGTGTGCAAATTGCCCAGAAAACAAGCATTGTCACCGCACCTTTTGTGAGGACACGAGGGGGATATTCAAAAACCTTGTTTCAATCGCTTTGGAGAGGGGCAAAATCACACTGCTTGACCTGCCAAGTTATCTTTCCTCACGCTGTGGGAAGGCAAACTTTTTGATAAATGAGGTCAACACCCTTTCAAAACAATATAAGTCATATCGAAGCCTTGTGGGAAGCATTGACACAAGCAAACTTTTGATTTCCGACCAACTGGCGGGTGTGTCAACGCTTATGAAAACGCTTGCAAGCGAGGTGGACACCATGATTGCCATTTCACCCGAGCGGGAAGCAAAGGTGAAAGAGGAACTTTCTTCTGTTGGCATAATCTGCACCGACGCCATCATTTATGAAAAGGACGCCCAAACGACAATGGCGACACTTGTTGTGCGTGATGAGGACGAAGACAAGGGCAAGTTGCCTCGCATTGTGGGAAAGGTGTGCGGTCAGCCTATGGCGGTGTATGGAGTGCACCCGACAGAAAGGGCGGGGCTGGTGTCGGTGTCGCTGAAAACTGCACCGAGGTTTGATTGCATTTTTGGTTTGGCACAATGTCAAAAATCTGGCAGTGCCATTTCTGGCGATAGGCATAGCATTGAGCGTCTTGATGGCGACAAGTTTATCTTTGCCATCTGTGACGGCATGGGAAGCGGGCAGGAGGCTGGCGAGAAAGCCGAGCGTGCCATTGGACTGATTGAAAATTTTTACAAAGCGGGTTTTGAAAGTGACATTGTGCTTTCCTCTGTCAACAAACTTTTAAATTTGGAGAGGGACGACATCTTTTCAAGCATTGATGTTTGTGTGGTCGACCTCAAAAATGGAATTGCTGATTTTATCAAAATGGGCTCGGCAAGTTCTTACATTCGTGGCAAAGAGGGGTGCAAAATCATTGAATGTTCAGCCCTTCCTGTTGGGGTGCTTGACGAGGTGAAGGCGGTCACAAAAAAGGTGGTTTTGCAGGACAAGGACTATGTGGTACTTTGCTCTGACGGGGTCAATGACGCATTTGGAAGTGACGGCGAATTTAAGGACTTTTTGCTTTCAGTAAAGGAGCAAAATCCGCAGGAGCAAGCCGATAAAATTTTGCAAACAGCCCTCGCCAAAAACAGCGGGTATGCGGTGGACGATATGACAGTTCTTGTGGTGAAAATATTTTAAAAATTTGATAATTTATCAAAAAAATGCAAAAATTCGCCTAAAAAAGCAAAAAAACAACTAAAAAATGCAAAAAATTCTTATTTCATATTGATTTTTCTTGTGTTTATCGCTATACTTTAATAGTAAAATTTGGGAGAAAGTGTATGCGTAGTTGTGAAGAATTTATCAAAGAAAACAAACTTTTTAAGGGTGGAGAAATCATTGGTGTAGGTTGCAGTGGGGGCAGTGATTCCCTTGCTCTTTTGCACTATTTGGCAAAAAATCAAGAGAAATTTGACATTGAAGTTGTTGCCGTTCATGTCGACCACCAAATCCGTGAAAACAGTTGGTATGACGCAGACTTCGTCAAAGATATGGCAAAAACTCTTGGCGTGAGATTTTATAAGTTTCGTGTTGATGTGCCAAAACTTGCAAAAGAAAAAAATAAGGGCATCGAAGAGTGTGCCCGTGATGCAAGATATGGCGTTTTCAAAACCCTTATTTCAAAGGGCGTGGTAGATAAAATCGCCCTCGCTCACCATATGCAAGACCAAGCGGAAACAATTTTGATGCACATATTCCGTGGTGCTGGACTTGCTGGGGCAAAGGGCATGGAGGCTGTTTCAAACAAAATTTATGTACGCCCTATGCTTAACACATCAAAAGAGGAAATTTTTGACTATTTGGCAGAAAATCACCTTGACTATTGCGAGGACTCAACCAACGACGACAACACCTACAATCGCAACTTTGTAAGAAATGTCATTTTAAAAGAGGCAACTTCTCGCTGGCCAAACGCTGTGCAATCTCTTGTCAATTTTGGCAAAGCAGTCAAAGAGGACGACGCATACATCAATAAGCAGGTTTATGACGACGCCGTTATGGTTGAAGGCAAAACGGTCAAAATCCCTGCCTCATATTTCCTCTATGATATGGCAATTGTAAGTCGAATTATCTTTAAAGCACTCAAAAACATTGGAGTCACAAAGGATATTGAAAGAAAACATCTCTATGCGATTGAAAATCTTGCAATCAAGGGGGCAAACGGAACAAAAATTTCTCTCCCAAACGACATTGTCGCCGTGAAAGAATATGACTATCTCACAATCACCAATAAGCAAAAAGAGGTTGTTGAGTTTGAGGCAGAGTTTAAGTGTGGCGAATTTGCCCTGCCAAATCTTGGCAAACTTGTTGTAAAACGGGTGAAAGATTTTAATGTAAGCGAGGGGCTTCTTCTCGATTTCCGCAAAGTGCCAAAAGATGCAAAATGGCGTCTGCGTCAAGAGGGTGATGTGTTCACCAAGTTTGGGGGCGGAAGCAAAAAGTTGAAATCTTATCTTATTGACAAAAAAGTGCCAGCACGCCTGCGTGACAATATCCCTGTGCTTGCGTGGGGCAATGAGGTATACGCAATTGCTGGCGTGGAAATTTCCGACAAAGTCAAAGTCGACGATGTCCCAACCGCATACCACATCACAATCAAAAAATAAATTTGTTTATTTTGTTTTTATGTTACTTTTCTTGTCAAGAAAAGTAACCAAAAGAAAACTATTCGCAAAAAAAGGCTTGGAAAACTCCAAGCCTTTTTTGCAACCATTTTTTTTGTTTTCTTTATATGCTCGAAAAAAATGCACTATTTGAATGTTTGACAATTTTTCATTGTGCGAAGTCGGTGTAGATATAGTCGACGCCTCGGGCGGTGTAAAAGGAAATTTCGGCAGGGTCATTGACTGTGTGTACTGCCACTTTCTTTTCTGTTTGATAGTTGAACGAGGTAAAAAGCCTCCAAAATGTGGTGTAAAGGACGATTGTTGTCACATTCTCTTTATCGCCAAAATATTCATTCACTTGGTATGGCATATAGTATGCTTTATAGTTTGTAAACCAATATTCGGCAAAGTCAAGAGATTGCAAGTCCTCATAATTTTCCTTGCTGTATACTTGAATGATAAATCTGTTTTTGATGTCAAAGTCTGCGTCGAGAGCCTCTGCAATCATATCGTTCAGCAGTGCTTTGCTGTCAGTTTCTTTGGTGTCAAACACGATTTTGATGTTTGGATATGTTTCAAGTGTATCCATAAGCCAGTCAAAGGTGATTGCGTCATATTTGCCAAGAAGTTTTGAGTTTTTCACCTCTTCGAGTGTTGGGCGGTTTTCAAAGTCGAAGTCCTCGAAATATTCCATATAGTGAGAGCAGAATATTTCGCCATCGGCGGTATAAAGAAAGTCAAGTTCGACAAGGTTGTTGCCATTTTCGGCGTAGTAGAGAAAACTTTGTTGTGCGTTGAGGTATGAGTGGTTTTCATAGCCACCGCTTGCGTGCATGATATACTCAACATCTTTTGCATCGCTTTTGAAGGCGACGAGGCAGTTTGGGACAATGACAAGTCCGCTTATGAGAAATGCAAAGACGCTGATTATCCTCATTTTCTTTTTGAAGAAGAAAAAGATTGAGCCGACAAAAAGCAGTGCCATAAATGGCAGGCACGCCCAAATGGCAAAGTTGCTTACCACTAAAAACAGCACTTCCAAGATTACGCCGAGGGCGATGGCGGAGAGATATATTATTCTTTTTATCATTGGTTTTCTTCCTTTTTTACATATTTGATATATTCATAGTTATCTGGGACATTTGTGCGTGCGACCATTGTGTTATACACCTCGTCACGAAGTTTCTTTGTCGCCTCTTTTTTGTCAAGCGATTTGTCGGCAAAGAAAGGCCCGTCAATATAGATTGTTGCAAAAGGTTTATTTGTCCACAACCTTGAAATGCCCCTTCTTTTGCGGTAGACAACGGTTGAGGTAAAGACTGGCGTGCCAAGTTCCACAGGATAGCGGAAAGAGGTGCTTTTGAAATTGCGTATTTTTGTATTGTATGGCCAAATGGTTGCCTCGGGATAAATTGTGACGGCGTGCTTGTTTTTGATGCGTTTTTCAATGCAACCTTTCATAAGCCTCATATTGCCCATTGTGTTTGCAACGGGTATACCGCCAAGCATAAGAACGATGTTTTTCAGTCCCTTGATTGATACGGCGTCTTTATGCACCATGACATAGTTGCGTTTTGGGTATATGCCAAGTGCAGGGAGGAATGCATCGCATGATTTTTGTGTATGGTTTGCGTATATAAAAATACCCTGGCGACGATAGCCTTTTAAAACCCGCTTGTTTCTCACCCGTAAGTGAAGTTTGATATAGCAAAAGAGAGAGCCAAATGGGACGGCAAAGACATAGTACAAAAGCCACGCCATGGCATGATGGAAGGGGTTTCTTTTGACATATTTGAAGTTTTCTTTAAGTTGTTTGGTTTTGATTTTATTGCCTGAAAAGTCGTCGCCTATCTCATCGGAGTAATAAACGATTTTCTGTTTTTTCAATTTATCACCTTTGATTTTTTGTGGTTTTCAATGGTTTCAAACAGCATTTTTTCCATTTCGTCCATACACTTTGCTTGGTTGTATTTTGCCGAAGAGGCGAGGTATTTGTCGCCCAGTTCATTGCGGAGTGCTTCATTTTCATACATAAAATCAATCACACGAGAAAGGTCTTTTTCGTCATTGTTTTTAAAAATGCATCTCTCGTCTACAGCGAAAAACCTTGTGGCTGACTTTTTGCTGTCAGACACGAGTGTTGGCTTTCCGCAGGTGATTGCTTCCAAACAGGCAATGCCTTCCAGTTCCACGCGGGCAGGGTGAACATAAAGGTCGCAATAATTGAGCACATCGGCAATTTCACTGCGAGAGAAAAGGCTGAATTGTACAGGAACGCTAAGTTTTTTGGCAAGTTTTTGATATTTTGGTGCTTTTGGTCCTTGACCTGCCAAAATAAGGTGGATATTTTCTTTATGCTTGCTTCTTGCAACCGCTTTGATAAGCACATCTTGTGCCTTTTCTGCACAATATCTGCCAGTTGTCAAAATCACAAACTTGTCCTTCAATTTTTGGGGTTTTTCAACCTCTTTTTTGACGCAAGTCGCATTGACGCCGTTTGAAATGACATAGGCGTTTGTCGCCTTCTTGACACGACCCTCAAAGGTGTTTTTGATAAAGTCGGTTGGGTAGTGCACGGCGTTGACATGGCGATATGTGTGTTTGTAAATAAATTTATACACCGAAGTGTTAAGTGGCTTGATTTTTTGCAGTTTCAGGTGGCAGGTGAAGTTTTCTGCCTGCATATGAAAACTTGCAGTAAGTGGAATATCATATTTTTTGGCAAGTTTGATTGCGTGATTGCTCATCGTAAATGGCAGGTGGCAGTGAATGATGTCGGCGTCCTTGATTGCCTCTTCAATCACCCTGTCGTCAGCCTTGGCGATTGTCACGCCAACCTTTTTTACATAGTTGTCAAGTGGGCCAAAACTGCGGGCTGGGCATACATAAAAGTTTTCTTGTCCCCTTCTATATTCGTCGGGGCAGACGATGGTCACATCATGCCCCTTGCTTTGCAAACTTCTTATCAAATTCATACCTGCGTGTGTTGCACCATTGGTTTCTTCGCCAAGCACATCACAAATGACTGTTATTTTCAAAATATTTTCCCCCTCTTTTGTCTTGGATTATCAACATTTTTCCATCTTTCAAAACGCAAAATTCCCGCCGTGTTATACATTTTTATATTCCTTTGCGGTGGCGGGGCGTTGTAAATTCAATCAAATATGCCACACCCGAAGGTGTGTACAATAGTAGTATACAAGAAAAATATCTTTTACACAAGTATATTTTTGATTTTTGGCTTTGTTTTTATCACTTTTTTCATTTCTCGCCCCGTCCTCAATTGCTTGACGAGATTTCTGGAAAGTGATATTATATTTTTGTACATACATATTGATATGTATATATGGTTACTAAAAAACCGAAAGCAACCTCATTCGAGGTAGAAAAAAATATAAAAAGAGGGAGAAAAAATGATAAAAGAAAAACTTGAAAAATGGGGTCAAACCCAACTTTTGAAATTTGAAAAAGAACTAAGCAGGGAGGAAAAAGAGGCTTTATACAAACAAATTGAAGAACTTGATTTTTCCTATCTGTCCGCAAATGGTGACGCTGTAAGCAGGGGAGAAATCACCCCTATCAAGGCTATGACGGTTGAGGAAATCGAGGGGCGTAGGGCTGAGTTTGAAAAGGAGGGGCTTGATATTCTTGCAAAGCAGGAGGTTGGTGCTCTTCTTCTTGCTGGTGGCATGGGCACAAGGCTTGGCTCTGACAATCCAAAGGGTATGTATAATATCGGGCTGACAAAAGATGTTTTTATCTTTCAAAGGCTTATTGAAAATCTGCTTGATGTGGTGGGGCAGTGCGGGAAGATGCTTCCGCTTTTCATTATGACAAGTGACAAAAATCATGAGGCGACGGTTGAATTTTTAAAGGCTCACAAATTTTTTGGCTATGACGAAAATTATGTACGCTTCTTCATTCAAGAAACTGCACCTTGCGTTGACCTTGACGGCAAAATCCTGCTCGAAGAAAAGGGCAGAGTTGCCACCTCGCCAAATGGAAATGGCGGTTGGTTCAACAGTTTGCTTGCAAACGCCGAGGCAAAGGCCATGCTTGATGAGTTTGGCATCAAGTGGCTGAATGTCTTTGCGGTTGACAATGTCCTTCAACGCATCTGCGACCCTGCATTTGTTGGGGCAACTGTTGGTGGCGGATATGAAATCGGCTCAAAGGTCATTCGCAAGGTTGACCCATATGAAAAGGTGGGCGTCATGTGCAACAAAAATGGCAAGCCTTCAATTGTGGAATATATCGACCTCACCGACGACATGGCTGTCGAGGTGGACGAAAAGGGTGAGAGAGTGTATAACTTTGGGGTGATTTTGAATTATCTTTTTAAGGTGGAACTTTTGCAAGAGATTAAGGATAAAAAACTTCCTGTTCATATCGTCACCAAAAAAGTGCCATATGTTGGCGAGATGGGCGAAACAATTTGCCCAGAAACTCCAAACGCTCATAAGTTTGAACTCCTGTGCGTGGATATGATTGAGTTTGCCTCTTCTTGCCTGCCTTTTGAGGTTGTGCGTGAGAAAGAGTTTGCCCCTATCAAAAACAAAACGGGCGTTGATAGCGTGGATAGTGCAAGGGCACTTCTTATCAAAAACGGCTATACACTTTAATAAATGTTTCCATTTGCAATAAAAATGGATACAAAAACTTTTTAAGAGAAACAATATATCATGAAAAAAGAAACAAAGGCAAAGATTTGGAAGATTTGCGTGGTGGTGGCGGTTATTGCCCTCATCTGCCTTGCAATCTATCTGCCCCTTAAACTTTCGGGGGCTCTTGAAACAATCAACAGTGCAGAAAAACTGAAAGAGGTCATTCTCAGTTGGGGCGTTTATGGATACATCTTGTTTTTTGTTATCCAATTTTTGCAGGTGGTTTTTCTTCCAATCCCCGCCGCAGTCACAACGGTTGCAGGCACGCTTGTGTTTGGCGTGTGGGTAACATTCGGGCTAAGTCTTGTGGCTGTCATATTGGCAAGTGCATTCTCCTTCTTTTTGGGGCGAAAACTTGGCAAAAAAATTGTGGTGTGGATTGCCGGAGAAAAGGACACCGAAAGGTGGAGCGAAAAACTGTCAAAGGGCAAATATGTTTTCTTTCTTATGATGCTTTTCCCTGTCTTTCCTGACGACATTTTATGTATGCTTGTTGGTTCGACAACCAACATGACTTGGAAGTTTTTTCTTGTCACAAACTTCATCACAAGACCAATCGGCATTGCCTGCACCTGCTTTTTGGGAAGTGGAACAATCCCGTTTACTGGTTGGTGGATTGCACTTTGGGTGGTGCTTGCCATTGCCTGCATTGTGCTTTTTGTTTTGACATACAAATTTCAACCGCAAATTGAGGCGTTCATCTTAAAACTTGCAAAAAAGTTTGAGAGAAAGGGTGGGGCGAAAAACCAAGAGCAAGCCCAGAAGGAAAATCTTTTGCAAAATGAAAGAGATGCCACCTCAGGCGAGAAAGGTGAAGAAAAAGAGGAGGGGGACAATGGCGAAGAAAGATAAAAAACCCGGCAAACGCAAACTATATTTTCGGGCATTGAAAGGCATTATGAAAATGCGATACAAACGACCCGCATTTGTTTATCTTGGTGAGGAGTTTGAAAATGGGGCATTGGTGCTTAGCAATCATGAAGGCACTGATGCACCAATGTCGCTTGAAATTTATTCTGGCAAACCACTCCGTATGTGGGGTGCAAGCGAAATGAACTCGGGACTTCGTGCCATGTATAAATACCAAACACGGGTATATTATCATGAGAAAAAGGGTTGGAACTTGTTTGGTGCAAGGGCTTTTTGCCTGATTGCCAGCCCGCTTACAAATCTGTTTTACAGTGGTCTTGACCTTATTTCAACATATCATGATGCCCGCCTTGCCAAAACCATTCGAGAAAGCGAGCAGGCACTTGACGAGGGCTACAATGTTGTGATATACCCTGAGGACTCCACCAATGGATATTTGGAAGAATTGGAGGGCTTTCATGCGGGTTTTGTCACCCTCTGTGAGGCAAGAAAAAGAAAGGGCAAAGATACCCCAATTTTTGTGACATACTTCCGCAAAAAAGACGGGGTGTATATCGTAGATAAACCGGTGATGTATTCCTCACTTTCTTCAAAGGGAGAAACAAGGGAAGAAATCGCAAAGACTCTTCTTGACAGATGCAATCAACTTGGCAAATTGGAAATTTCTGCCGAGGAGATTGAAAGGCTGAAAAAAGAGCAGAAAAAAGAGGCTAAAAGCAAAAAATAAAATTCAAAGAAAAAAGGAGGTGCTTATGGACGCACCAATACTTGATATTTTCGACGACGACGGAATAATCAACCAAAAAACTTACGCAAATTCCACCGAGGGCTTTGCCGAAAGACAAAAGGTTTTGAAGGATAGAGGGATTGACACCTGTCTTTTCATTTTCTCTCGTGTGATGATTGATGACCTTGCCGAGGATATGGAAGAATTTTATCTTTTCAAAAACGCCAGCAATGAAAATCGGGCGTATATTTATAAGGGTAAATTTTTGATTTCGTTTGCCCCTCTTGGAGGAAATTGTGCGGGCGGAATGATGGAAGAACTTGGCTTTCTTGGCATAAAAAACTTTTTTGCCTGTGGCAGTGCGGGGCAGGTTGACCCAACTCGTGACGGCTCTTCCTTCGTGCTTGTTGAGCGGGCAATCCGTGATGAAGGCACATCATATCACTACATAGAACCTTCCGTTTATGCCTATACAGATGAAGGCTTGACAAGGTCGCTTGGGGAATATCTTGATAAAAATGGCTTCAAATATTTTACCGGCACAACTTGGACTACTGATGCATTTTTCCGTGAAACGCAAAAAGCGGTGGATAAACGCCTTTCGCAGGGGGCGGTGTGCGTTGAAATGGAGTGTGCAAGTTGGTGTGCAATCGCCAAATTCCGTGGATACAAATTTGCTCAACTTTTGTATTTCTCAGACGCCGTCAAGCAGGACGCATGGGAGTGGAAACTTGATAAGCACGCCCTTAAAGAGGCGGTGATAAAAATCATGGTCGCCTTCCTTGACGGGTTTTGCAATTAAGCAGACAAAATATACAGGGCTTTAACGCCTACGAGAATATTGTCGAAATAAAATTTTGAAAAATTTGCCACTTTGTGTTGAAATTTGGTTTTTGTTGAGGTACAATAAAAATATGAAAAAGAAATTGTTATCAAACCTTTGGGGTTATGTTTGTTTGATTTTTGTTGTCGCAGTTTTGCTGTTATCTTCTTTTGGAGGAGTGAGTTTTTCGGGTGCATCGGCGGTGGACGACGGGATAAAAATTCGTGCATATGGCGACTCAATTTCGGCGGGATATGGACTTGCTGACTATGAAAACTATCTGCTTGAAAATGGTGCTGACGGAAAAAGCCAAATCACCGAGGGAAGTTATCCAGAAATTTTCGCAAGAAAATATATCACAAGTTTTGGCGGTCAAATTTTGGGCAAGGGCGTTTCTGGCGACACATCAAGTGACCTTGCCGAAATTTTAAGACCATACATAAACGGCAGTCCTGCCGACAAGGCAGATTTTGCCTCAACCGACATCTTCACGCTTTGCATTGGTGCAAACAACATTTTGGGCAGTGCTACGGCAAATATGCAAGGATTTCTTACTGGCTCGGTCAGCGAAGAGCAATTTCAGACTTTGCTTGACGAGGGTGTGGCACAATTCAAGGGTGACTATCCAACAATTCTTTCGGCATTTTCTGGGAAAAGGGTTGTTGTTATGACGGTGTATAACCCATATAAATATACAAGCCTCAATGATATAACAATCTCACCACTTCTTGCAAGTTATGAGGCAATGATAAGGTCGGCTCTTGCTGGATATGAAGCAAAATTCCAACGCATGGTTGAACTTTCTATGACAGCCCTTCAAGAAATCAATGACACCATAAGAGAAAGTGCGGGAAGAGAGGTTTATGTCGCCGACATTTGGCAACTTTTTGAGGGCTTTGATAAAACACAATATCTTGAATATATCAATGCTGACATATCAAAGGTCACACTTGCAAGTGCAGACATTTCCTCAGTTCTCGGGCAGTTGACAACCGCTTGCGACCCTCACCCAACAGCAAAGGGGCATGAAGTGATTGCAAACGAGCATCTGTCGGCGTTTAAATATTTTGACCTTAAAATGATTGGGGAACTGGAAGAAGAATATGAAGAGGAAGGCTCAATCACCTTCACGCTTGTCACCTTTGAAGAGGGGGAATATTCTTTTGAGATGTACCGCAAGGTGGGCTATGTTCACTCAACAATTGCAACATACTATTCAAGCGTTATGATTGTTCCTGTCACTTCAATAAGTGGCGAGGGCGAGGTGTATGTCAAGGTTTACGACGGCGAAAATGAGGTGTATACCACAAACAGCGTTGAATATAATGTCAATGTAAAGATTGTGCCAAAGGACAACCCAACGGGGAGCATTATTATGTATATTGCAATTGCACTTGTTGGCATAAGCGTGCTGATTGGACTTCTGCTTTTTATTGTAAGAATGTCAAAAAGACTGAGATTATATTGATAAAATCAAAAATTTCCGCATTTAGGTTGCGGATTTTTTTTGTTTATTTCTCCCATTTGCCGTTGACAACGACGGCGGAAAAAGTATATAATCTGTTTAAGAAAAGAAATCAAAAGGGGGATATATGGCAACTAAAAAAAGCACAAGAAAAAAGGTTGAAAAGACTGTCAAAAAAATCAAACACCCATATTTGATACTTTTGTTTGTCCTTATGTTTGCAGGCGGTTGTGTAGGCGGATATTTTGTTGCAAACCACATCACTCGCAACGATACTTTTGAAGTTATCGGCGAAAAAACGGTGACCATTCAACTTGGCGAAACTTACGAGGACGAAGGGGCAATTGCCATATCCTTCGGCAAAGATATTTCCTCAAAAATTGTCGCCGAGGACAATATCGACTTTGCCACCGCTGGGCAATACTACATAAAATACACAGTTGAGGATATACGATATTCTGGGCTTAGCCGATACCGCACCATCATAATTATTGACGAGGAGGTGGGCAATGAATAAAGCAGTCAAATTTATTTTAAATGCACTTCTTGCAATCCTTGTGTGTGCGGTTGGTGTTGTCGCAGGCTTTGCAGTCAATGTTTTTGTCATCAATACGCCAGAGGACGAAAGTTATGTCAGTGGCGACCTTTCAATACACTTTTTGGAACTTGGCAATGAATATACCGGCGATAGCATTTTCATTCAGTGCGGGGAATATGACATCTTGGTTGACGCAGGCTCTCGCAACTCTTCTGCGACAACAATTATCAACTATGTTGACCAATATGTGACCGATAACACCCTTGAATTTGTGATTGCAACCCACGCCGACCAAGACCATATCTCGGCATTTTATAGCACCTCCTCTCGTGAGGGAATTTTTGAACACTATCAAGTTGAAACAATCATTGACTTCCCAAAAACAAACAAAACAAGTCAAACATATCAAAACTATCTCGAATATCGTGACCAAGAGGTGCAAAATGGTGCAGTGAGATACTCTGCCCTTCAATGCTATAACAACGAGGGTGGGGCAAAGCGTGTCTACCAACTCACCGAGTTTGTGGAACTTGAAATTTTGTATAACTACTATTACGACCACTCAACAACTGACGAAAACAACTATTCTGTTTGCTTTATGCTCAATCAGGGCGACAATCACTATCTTTTTACTGGCGACCTTGAAAAAGAGGGCGAGTATGAACTTGTTGATTACTATAAAACCAACCATGGAGGACTTCCACACTGCGTTCTTTACAAAGCAGGTCACCATGGCTCTGGCACTTCAAGCAGTCCAGAACTTTTAAAGGCAATCACCCCAGAATATGTTTGCGTTTGCTGTTGTGCGGGCAGTGACGAATACACCGATAACATCGACAACCAATTTCCTTACAAAGTCATGGTGCAAAATGTGTCGCAATATACCGACAATATCTTTGTGACAACCATGATGAATGAAGAGGGCGAGGCTGTGTCGATGAACGGCAATATCCATTTCAAGGTGAGCGGGTCAAAGATAACTGTGGAGTGTAGCAATAATAATACAATCCTCAAAGACACCGATTGGTTTAAATCTCGCTGGCCAAACGGCGTGTAAAA
>CAZVYB010000025.1:0-14155 GCA_964631405.1 uncultured Lachnospiraceae bacterium | reverse complement strand
CCTGGGGTGGGAGTGAAATCCATTGAAAGTGCATTGAAGAAACTTACCGATAATTGTTTAATTGAAAGGCACGGGACAGGTAAAAATACATTCTATACAAGAAAGAAAATTTGACAAGAGGAAAAGTGTATGAAAATTTATAACAAATTGGTGAGGGATAAAATTCCTCAAATTATTGCTGAGAAAAATCAAAGTTGCAATACTCGGGTTTTGAATGATGAAGAATATTTGAATGAACTTAACCGAAAATTACAAGAAGAGGTTTGTGAATATTTACAATCGGGGGAAGTTGAAGAGTTGGCGGACATTGAAGAGGTCTTAAGGGCAATTCTTGACGCCAAGAATTTTGATTATGATGAGTTTGAAAAATTAAGGCTTAAAAAAGTTGAGAAACGGGGTGCTTTTAAGAAAAAAATTTTTTTAGAAAGCGGGGATTGATTTTTGTTTGGTGATGCATGAAAAAGATTGAGGATATAAAGTTTTTTCAGTGTGATACAGAGGCGTTGGCACAAAAGTTGGTGGGCAAGTGGCTTGTGACTGAGATTGATGGCGTGAGGAAGGTTTCGCAAATCAGTGAAGTTGAGGCGTATTTGGAGTTTGACACAGCCTGTCATGCAAACGGGAGAAAACGCACGCCTCGTATCCAAACAATGTGGGAAAAGGGTGGCACAATTTATGTTTATCTTTGTTATGGACTGCACTTTATGTTTAACATTGTAAGTCGTGACGAAGATCACCCAGAAGCGGTGCTTATAAGGGCGTGCAGAGAGGCAAATGGCCCTGCGAAACTTACAAAATATCATGGCATAACAAAAAGTTTGAATGGGCAAAAGATTGTAGGAAATGACAAAATATATCTGCTTGACGATGGTAAAAAATATGAGTTTGAGGCAAAGCCCCGAGTTGGAATTGAGTATGCGAGCGAGGAGGACAGAAAGGCACTTCGGCGTTTTGTTTTGAAAGAATAAAAATGGCATCAAAAAAGGTGAATTATTTTCCTTCACCTTTTTTTCTTGGTTTCAAAATGCCAATGCCGAGCAGTGTTGTCAGGTCGTCAAATTCTTGTGGGTCAAAAAGATTGAAAACTTGTTTGTTCAGTTTTTTTGCATAATTGAGGGCTTTTTGAATATGCTGGTCGGGTTTTGTTGTGGGTGCGACGCAAAGAAGGGTGTCGCACCATGCAATCGTTTGCATTTCCACATTGTCGCACATTGATTGAAATTTTGCCTCTTCATCAATCGGAAGATGGGCAACTTCTCCTGCGACGAGTTTTGGATATGGGCAGTTGTTATTATAGACAACATCAATTTTTATATTTTTGAAAAGTTTTTGCCATTTGGCAAGCAGGGGGATTGCCCCTCTTTCAAATTCGCCCCGCACGCCAATAAAAAATCTTGTTATGCCAATTCTGGCAAGGCTTTGCAAAGCAGACAGCAGTCTTTGCCATATTTCTCTTTCAAAGATTTTATTCATTTGCCCAACAATAAAGCAACTTTTCATTTGTTCCCCTTTTTGTATAAATTGTTTGCGAATTGTTGATAATACAATCATTATATGTCGGAAAAGGTCAAAAGTCAATCATTAGGAGATTGATTTTTTGTCTTTTTGCGGTTTTTGGGGTCACGCTAAGACGCGATAAAGGGGCAAAATGTGGATACAATATTTATGAGGGGCAACAAATGAAAAAGATTGATTATGATGAACTTATTTCTCGTATTGAGGTGTTTCGTACGCAGGCAAATTTATCCCGCAGAGAGACGAGTTTGCGACTTGGTTTTACAGAACAATTTATGAAGAGAATTGAAACAAAGAAGGTGGAGTTGAAGGTGCGTACATTGCTGGATTTTTGCGACCTTGTGGAAATTCACCCTTTTGAACTTTTTTATATGGGAAAAGAATTTAGTGAAGAGGATAAAAATATCCTCGACCTTTATAATTCGCTGTCTGGCGATAACAAAAAAATGGTTGTGGAACTGATGAGAAAACTTAAATAGTTTACTCGCAGTTGTCGTTTATTTCTTCAATAAATCCATTTGAGAGGGTGAAGGTATATATGATGTTTTTGCCGTCAGAAATTGCAAAAACCGTCCTTTCATCAAGCGGGAAGATGTATGAAATTTGCCCAAAATATTCTTTTAGCGAGTTTTCGTTTAAATTTTCTTTTAGGCGGGGCGAAAGCATGGATAGGGCGTTTGGCAGGTCGCCAAGTTTGATCGAACTTAAAAACTGGCAGGCGACCGAGTGTTTGGGCGGTGTACCTAGCAGAGAAAAATCTCGTTTTTTCACCTTCAACCCTGCCTTGGTGACAACATATTCCACCTTTGCGTCCTCATAGTTTTGATGGGTGTTGTTTATGATAAATCCCTCGTCGGTCAGTGTGATTTTTTGTCCGCTGAATGCCTTTGCTATAAAATTTTTAGTGTTGTATGCAATCAAATATTCCTGTCCAACGCATGAGAGTTTTGCATAAACAATGTGATAAAAATTGCCACATTTTGCCCCGTCAATCTGTCCGCTGAGGCAGAGGATTTTTTTATTTTCACCACATACAAATGTCGTTCGATTTTTCTCAACCTCAATTTGACATTTTGCACCATCGGCTGAAACATGATAAATCTTGACATTTTGGGCAACAATTCCTTCAACAAGGAATATAAGGGTTTTGTCCTCTTTTATCACAATTCGATAGAAAGGGGAGGCTTGATTTGCCAAATCAATCTCAAAAGAAACTCGCCCTCTGCCAATTGGGTATATGGCAAGATGTTTTGGCGTTGTGTCAAGTGTGAGGTTTTGGTTCTTTTCCAACTCTTCCTGCCAGCCGTCACCTTTTATAATGCAGTCATAGGCGGTGTAAATTATTGTCGTCATACCATAATTTATGTGAAAACTCGCCGAAGATTACTTTTTGCTATGTATAAAAGCAATTTTGCCGGTCAATAACATTTGCGAGGTGAAAAATATGAAAGGAATTTGGAACAATAGTGAGGTGAAAGCTCTTTTTGAAGGGGTTGAGGAGTGCAAAAATAAAAATATGTCCCTCCGCGAGGCGTTTATCGCTCACGCTCAAAAGTACCAGCGAAAGCCGAACAGTGTGAGAAATTATTATTATCACGAAGTTGACGCTTTGAAGGGGGACAAAGAAAGGTGTAAAAGCCTTGGTATTGACCTTCAGAAGCATCAAAAAAGCAATATCACATATTTTTCAAAAGAGGAAGAAGTGGGGCTTATGCGGGAGATTGAAAAACTTGTCAAAGAGGGGTATTCGGTGCGTCGTGCCTGCTTTCAACTTTCAAATGGCGATGTGGGGTTGATGCTTCGATTTCAAAATAAATATCGCAACTTTTTGGCAAGGGCAAAGGAAGAGAAACCAAACAATGTTGTGACCTTTCAAAAAAGCCCAAAACGGCTGAGCGACAGCGAAGTGCAATCGCTTTTTATGGGACTTGTGCGACTTGTCAAAAAAAATGCACTTATAGAAGGTGAGGAAAAATATCGGGCGGAGTTGACATCTGCAAACACTATGCTTAGAAAGGCACTTACCCAAATAAGCAGTCAGGAGAGGGAAATTGAAAGATTGAAAGAGGACTTTTCTCGTGTTAAAAAAGAAAATATCAAACTTGCCGAAAGGGCAATGAAGGGTGCCTGCTCCAAGGCGGAAGCACTCAGGAAAAAACTTCAAAAAGATGAAAATGTGCTTGAAATTTGAGGGCACATTTTTTGTTGACAATTATTTTGTTTTCTAAAATATTTAAAAATTCTTTTCATTTTGCAATGGTTGTGATAAAATAAAATTATGAAAATCAAATTAACCTCTGGTGCAACACTTTTTGATGCAACTGTGGCTATGCTGTCGGGCATTGACAAAAGCGACATAAACAAAACTCATGTCGTGATTGTCCCTGACAGGTTTTCTTTGCAGTGTGAAAAACTGGTGCTTTCCATTCTTGGGAAATCGCTTTTTAATGTAAGGGTGACATCTCTCACACGATTTTCTGTGGAACTGCTTTCTCGGCTTGGCGTCCCCCTCAAAAAAGGAGATGTGCTTTCTGGGGGTGAAACTCTGCTTCTTACATCTCATGCAATTGAAAATGTCAGCGGTGATTTTGTTTCCTTCAAAAAAAGTGGGATTGACTTTTGTTATGAGGTGTCAAAACTTCTTGCTCAATTTAAAAGTTCGGGTGTGAGCGATAGTGACCTTGACGGTAAGAGAGGCGGGCTTGTTGGTGGCAAATATCACGACCTTGCCCTTATTTATAAAGAATATGAAAAACTGCTTGGCGAAAAACTTGACGCCAACAAACGCCTTGCCCTTTTGGTGGATAAACTTGCGGGGAGTGAGGTGCTGAAAGACCATAAAATTTATTTCGCACAATTTGATGCCTTCACTAAGGCGGGTTATGACCTTATCAAAACATTTGCACAGTGTGCGGAGGAGGTGAACATTTCCTTCACCCAAGCCCAGTCTATTGGCAATGAATATATTTATGAAACCGACATCATGCAAAAGGTGAAAAAACTTGCCATGGAAGGGGGCATTTCTGTGGAGGTGAGTTCTGTGGGCGGGCAAATGGCTGGGGCAAAAGAGGCAATTGTGAAGGGGCTTTTTTCCTTTCAAAAGGTGCATTGCCAAAACAAAGGCTTTTACAACCTCTTTTCCTATCAAAGTGACGCCGAAGGAGTTGAGGCTGTGGCAAAACTTATTCGATATTTTGCCTGTCATGGCGAAAAGTTTTCTCGCTTTCAAATTGCGGTGGGGCGTCTTGAAGGCATGGCGGAGCAGATTGAGGATATTTTTGCCCAGTATAACATTCCATGCTATATAGACACTGCCCAGACGGCACAAAACACAATCTTGGGCAGGCTGATATCTCAATATTTTGAAGTTGCGGTGATGGGCTATGAGGGGGGCAAACTTGTTGACCTTCTTTCAAATCCTCTTGCTGGCGGAAATGAGCAATTGGTGCAAAAGTGCCTTCGGCAAAATGTTGAGGGCAGGCGTGCATACAAATTGTGGGTTGAGGGCGAATATAAAAACGCTCGAATTTTGTCAGCAATAAACGAGGGCAAAACCCCAAAAGATTTTTGCGAAGTGGTGGAAGAAATTATTGACAACTGCCAAGAAGAATATCAAAAAATGCTTGACGCACTTGACCAAGACTTGAAAACAAAAAACATCAACTCTCAGGTGGCGGATATAATCAAGGAAACCCTTGTTCTGATTGAAGGTGAAAGCGGGGGAGAAATGAGCGGAAGGGAGTTTTATAAAACCCTGTCCCTTCTTCTTTCATTTAAACAGGTGTCAAGCGTGCCTACATATATGGACGGCGTGTTTGTGGGCGATGCAACCCAAAGTTATTTCGGCGAGGACAAATTTTTGATTGTTCTTGGCGGTGAAAAATTGCCAATCACGCAAAATGATAACGCCCTTTTAAGTGATGAAGATTTGGGAGTGCACGAGGGCAACCCGATTGAGCCGACAATAAGAATGATAAACAGAAGAAACCGTTTTAAATTGTTTTCGCTTTTGCCACTTGCAAAGGAAAGGCTTTTTATGTTTGCAAAAGGTCTTGATGATGACGGAAAAAAACAGGAACTTCCTATTTATATCAAAAATTTGAATGATATCTTTGGCGTGCAAGAAATAAGGGCTAGTGATGTCTTTTTTGCCACCGAGGGCGATGAAAAAATTATGCTCCTGTCTGCTCCTTGCAACAGGAAAACAAGACCGCATATGAAAAGGTCGGACTTTTTGCCAGCCCTCCCACGGCTTACGCTGAAAGATGGTCGTGCAAGGGTGACGCAGGTGGAACAATATTTTGTCTGCCCATTTCGCCACTTCGCAAACTATGGACTGAAACTGAAGGAATTTGAGAAATCGGTTTTTGATGCCCGTGACAGCGGAAATATATGCCATAAAGGTGCAGAACTTTTGGTGGGGCTTATCATAAAGGGGCAAAAAATTGAAGAGATTGACAGAGCGTGGCTGACAAAATTTATTGATAAAAATTTTGACCACATTATTGATGTTGAAGGCTTACGACAGAAACTGGACGAAAATGTAGAGAAAGTTTCACTTACCAGATTTATCAAAAAACAAATGCTTGTGCTCTTGGAAAATATCGTGCAAGAACTTAGGGTGACACAATATAAGCCGACAAAACTTGAATATAAATTTGACAGGTGCAAATTGGAGGGAAGCGATATCTCTCTTGTGGGAAAGGCCGACCGCATTGACGAAGGCGGGGGATATTTCCGTGTGCTTGACTATAAAACAGGTTCGACGGGCAATGTGCTGAAAGAACTTGCCTTCGGGCAGAAATTGCAATTGTTTTTATATCAAAAATTTGCAGGCGAAAAGTTTGGGATAAAAAGCGGTGGTGCGTTTTATTTTGACGGCAAATTTGACTACGCCAAAGGCAACAAAAACCGCACGCTCTTGCATGGACTTGTCCCAGATGAGGAAGGTGCAATTGCCATGCTGGACCCATGCGTGCTAGACGGCGAAAAGGGCAAAACTACGGGTATTTATCGTAGCAAAAAGGAGGGACTTTTCAAGGGCTCGCTTGTTTCTAAATATGATTTGAAAACACTTTGCTCTTACGCCGAGGCTCTCACTGCAAAAGCACTTGAGGAAATCCAAGTGGGATATATCGCACCAAAGCCAATTGAAGGGGGTTGCCGAGGGTGCAAGTTTGCCCCACTTTGTGGCTATCAAAAGTCGATGGGCGAAAGAAAATTTGGCATAAGCGAGGAATGATGATTGAAAAAAAAGAGGGTGTTTCCCTTACTGAAGAGCAAAAAGAAGTTCTCAAAAACAAAAGCAAAAGGCTTGTTGTTTCGGCTTCTGCGGGAAGCGGGAAAACCTTTGTTGTTGTTGAAAAACTATCCAAACTTATTTGTGAGGAACATCTGCCCCTATCACGCCTCTTGGTTTTGACATTCACCAAGGCGGCGGCAAGCGAACTTAAAAGCCGATTGTTTTCAAAAATGCTTGAAAGCACCAATAAGTTTGTGCTATCGCAACTTGACGAGGTCGCTCTGAGTGACATTTCTACAATTGATGCATTTTGTGAAAAACTTATCAAAAGAAATGTAAATTTTCTTTCCCTCCCTCCAAATTTTGCAATTTTGGACGAAAAAAGCAGTCAAAACCTCAAAAAAGGTGCATTTTTGCAAACTTTTGAGGAGTTTTCTTTAAATTTTCCACAAGAATTTGAGAATATATATTTTGCCTTTAAAAGAAACAAGGAAACACTTTTTGAATGCATGACCGCCCTGCAATCCTTTTTTGATAGTCTTGCAGAAGGGGAAAAGTTGCAGGAAGATTTTGGAGAAAACACTGCGGTCTTTGAACAAAAAGCCTGCGAGTTTTTGTTAAAAAAAATGAGGGAAGACTTGTCCGCTTCAAAAAAATATCTTGCCGAGGGAGAACTTTTGGCGGGGCAACTTGGCGGAGGTTTGCCACAAAAACACGCCGAGTTTGTTGGGTGCATGAGAGGGGTGATTGAATGCGTAGATTTTTCCCTTTCATATTTTGAAATTTGCAAAATACTTGCTGGCGTGAGTTTGCCCTCAATTTCAACTGCAAAGGTTGACGGCGAGGTGAAAGAAAAACTCGTCACCGCAAAAGAACTTGTCGAGGGTTGGACGACACTTGCCAAAGATGTGTCGATGGCAAATGAGGAAATGTTGTCAAGGACGACCGCTCTTGCTGAAGGGCTGATGAAAATGTTTGGCATATATTCTTGTAAATATGCAAAGGCAAAAGAAAAACGCTCTGCCCTTGATTTTGCCGACCTTGAAAAATATGCAAAAAAACTTCTGCAAAATGACGATGTGAAGGCAAGTTTGCAGGAAAAGTATGACTATATTGTGATTGATGAATATCAAGACACAAATCGCCTGCAAGAGAGCATTTTAAAGCCGATTGCCGAGGGGGGATATTTTGTTGCGGTTGGGGATATAAAGCAGGGCATTTATGGCTTCCGCAATGCAAGCAAGGAAATTATGGGCGAGGATATCAAAGAGTTTTCCTCCGCCTCCGATGGCTCGGCACTTTTCCTCAGGGGGAATTTTAGAACAGATAAAAACATTCTTGATTTTGTCAACCGCATTTTTGAGAAACTTATGACAAAAGAAAGCGTCGGCATCGACTATAAAAACACATCAATGCTTGAAGGCTTAAATCATTTTCAGCCTGATGCCCTGCCACCTGTTTGCGTAGATGTGGTTTTGGAGGAGGAAAAGAAAAAGGTTGAAGAAAACTTTTTTGAGGAGATTTATTCTGTTAAGGACGCCCCTTTAAAGCAGGACTATAAATATAAAAATGAGGTTCTCGCAATCGCCAGCCGAATTGAAGAGGTGCTCACAGGTGAAATATATCAGCCAAAAACAAAAACATTTCGCAGGGCAAAACAGGGGGATATTGCCTTGCTATTTAGGGGTAGAAGTGCCCTTATGGAAGAGTGTATTCAATTTTTAAGAGGAAGGGGCTTTTCGGTGAGTGCAGACATCAAAGAAAGCCTTATTGATGACAGCGAAATTGCTGTTTTGGTCAGTCTTTTAAAACTCACCATAAATCCGACTGATGATATTCCGCTCGCATCTGCCATGGCAAGCCATTTTGGAGGGTTTGGCATTGAAGAACTTGCCCAAATTCGTGAAATATACTTTGATGACACCTTTGCAAATTCTCTGCAACAATGCAAAGAAAGGGGCTTTTTAAGGGGGAAAATTGAGGCGTTTGAAAATATGCTTGCAACCATTAAATTCAATATATATGTTTATGGCATAACTCAAACCTTTAAAAGGCTGTTTGCCGAGTATGATTATTATAATTATATTTCCTCGCTCGCTGACGGAAGGGAAAAGAGGGAAAGGCTCAACAGGTTTTTTGCTCTTATCCGCTCACTTGGTCTTGATAATAAACCGCAGGAGGTTGTCGAGTCCCTTGAAGGCGGTGACAAGGAGGGTGCGACCTTCGCTGGGGGCAATTCAATCACAATCACCACAATTCACGCCACGAAGGGGCTTGAATATCCTGTTGTGATTTTATGCGGAGCGGGGGAGAACCTTAGCAAGGTGTATAATAAAAACTACATAGCAAGCAAGGATTTTGGACTTGGTACATATTTGTATGAATATGAAGACAACCTGCGTGTTCCACTGCCAACTTTTACTGCTGGCAAAATGGCACTAAAAAATCGTGAAATGGTTGACGAAATCATGCTTTTCTATGTTGCACTCACCCGTGCTCAAAACCATTTATATATAATAGGAAGGGGGAAGAAAAGGGATTTTTCATTTAAAGACCTTGAAAAACAGAATTCATATCTTAAACAGATTTTCTTTGCCCTTGGACAAAACTTGACCTCTCAATTTTTTGAAGAGGAGGGGTTGACGCTTGGCGGTGCAAAACTGAATTTGCTGACCGAATTTATAGAAGAATCGCCCCCTGCTCCGATTGGGCAAATCAAAGAGGAGGCGACTGGTGCGACAGAAAAATTATATCAATTTGAATATGAAAATTTTGAGGATTGCAAGATATCTTTCAAAAATTCGGTGACGGCTGTTGCCCGCCCTGACGAAGACAGGGCGATTGGAGAAACCCTTTTTGAAGAGGTTGACGAGGGTGCAAAAATTGCCAGAGAGAGGGCGGTTGAAATTGGAAATAGTTATCACCAAGCCCTCAAACTTTTGAATTTTGAAAATGTCAAAGACCTGCCAAGCCTTGTAAGTGAACTTGAAAAAATCAAACCTTTTATGACGGAGGGATATTTTGAAAATATCGACATATCGCTTTTGCTAAAAAACATATTGCTGATAAAAGGTGTTGCGTCTGGGAAGGTCTTTAAAGAACGGGAATTTATTATGTCCTGTCCTCCTCACGAGGTTTTCGGTGGTTGTGAAAGAGGGGGAGAGGTGATAGTTCAGGGGATTGTTGACTTTTTCTCGGTCGCTGATAAAATTGTGCTTGTGGATTATAAATACACCTCAACAAAAGATAAGGAAAAACTTATCGCAAGATATGCCCCTCAACTTGACCTATACGAAAAAGCCCTTACAAAAGCCTTTGAGGGAAGGAGGGTTGAAAAATATCTGCTGTCATTGAAAGAGGGAAAACTTATAAAAATTCAATAAAAATGGTGCATTGTATAGTTTAATAAAAATCAAAATCGAGGGCGATAAAAGATGCGTTTATTGCGTTTTGCCTTCGATTTTTCTTTATTTTGGCGGTGACAATTATCAAAAAATAACAATAAAAAATAGCAAAAAAATATTAAAAAAATATCAAAAAAATGTTGAAAATTATTAGTAATTTTTAAATTTATGTGTTATACTAAAACCATTAAAGGGGAAAGATTATGTTATCAAATTTGCTAAGTTTTGATTCGACGCTAAGAACATTCTTCAACCAACTCACAGAAACTCTTGGTTTTGTGGGCTTCTTGGGCATTCTCTTGGGCGTGGAACTCTTGTTCATCATCATCTTTGGAATAAGAGCGGCTTTGTCTTACGAGGCAAGACTTAAACGCAGTCTTGACAAGACAAATCAATGGCTTTTCAAGCATAAAGTCATCACAGAAAAAAATATAAAAGCGTTCAATGAAACAATCAAAAGAGGGCCAAAGCGTCTTGCTTACTACTGGCAACAATATATTTTGTATAGAGAGGACGCTCCTTCTACATACATGACCATTGAAAATGTGGTTGAAAAACCTCTTAAAACAAGTTCTTGGGGAAGCAGTATCAAATCTTTAGGAATTTTTACCGCTGTTTGGGCTGTTTTTGCTCTTATTTTGGGACTTGCATCTCAGGCGACAAACTCTTGGTCATTCCCATATGTTGCAGTTGCTCTTGTTCTTCCTTGCCTTGTCCTTCTTATGGGTGCAATCGCAATCGTTATTATGAAGGGTATGAAAACTGTCAACCTTGATGATATTTATCATATTTATCACCTTTTCGCAAGATTTGTTGATAATGCTTGTGCAGACCTTCCTGACTATATTGATTTTGACCTTCTTTTCACTGCAAAAGAAATTGAAAACGGCAATCCTCAACTTAGAGAATATTATGAAGAGCGTGCAAGAAAGGCGAAAGAGGAATTTGAAAACGCAAAGAAAAACGACATCAAATATGTTGAATACAATTTCAAAAATGTGGGCGTTGATGGTGCACTCCTTCTCGACCGTGCAATGAAAGAAAGTGAAATTTACATCAATAAAAAAACCTCAACTCTTGCTGCAATCGCTCAGGCAGAATCTCAAAAAGATGCCCTTAGACGAAACTATGAAAATGTTCAAATGGACCTTCAAAGAAAAATTCAAGCATCTAAGGAAAATATCAGAAAACTGATTGAACAACAGGCTGCCACAACATCAAGAATTGAAGTTGGTCTGCTTAGACAACAACAGGAAAAAGAGTCTAAGAAACAAGAGGCACTTCAAAAAGACTATGACTCAGAAGAAACAAGATACAAATCAGCAAAGGCTGACCTTGATAAAGAGGTTGAACGCCTTAGCAAAATCCTCGTTGATAGCCTTGCCGAAGCAGAAAGAGGTATGTCTGCTGAATATCAAACCTTCTTTGAAAAGGTTATGAAGTCTGCTTACGCCGTTGCTGAGAAAAAGACTGACGACGAAAAGAAAGAACTTAAAAAACAATACGACACAACAGAACAAGAACTTGTCAATGTTCAAACTCAAATCAAACGCCTCATGGACGAAAATCTTACATTGAGGGAAAGGCTTGCAGAGTATAACCCTGAATATAAAACACAAAATCAAGACGCAAATGAAGGTCATTATGACGACGAAGGCAACTTCATTTACGCAGACGGCTCATACCACTCACCAGATGGACTTTTCCATGACACAGACGGCAAAATTTATGATATGAATGGCGTCGAGGTGACAAAGGAAGTTTTGCAAGGTCAAAGCGTGACAGCCGAACAATTGCAAGAACAACAAATCGACCAATTCGGCATATTTATCCCAACCGATGGCGGTGAGGAAGTTTCGGAGGAAGAACTTTTCACAGAAGAAACCTCAGCCGAGGAAGAAATTTCAACAGAAAACACAGAGCCAGTTGTAGCAGAAGAAACCCCAGTTGAAGAAGTGCCAGCCCCACAAGAGGAAATACCTGCCGAAGCGGTTGCACCTCAAACAGAAGAAACCACAGCACAAGAGGAAACTCCTGTCGTGGAACCTCAAACGGAAACAACCGAAGAGGTAAAGATTGAAGAACCAAAGTCAGAGGAAGAGCCGACGGCTGAGGAAACAAAAGAGGAAACCCCTGCAAGAAAGCGTGGTCGTCCAAGAAAATTGACAACAGACGAAGCACCAGTGGCAGAAGAAAAGAAACCTCGTGGACGCCCAAGAAAAACTCCAGTAGAAGAGGTTGAAGAGGAAAAACCAGTTGCAAAAAAGGGTCGTCCTAAAAAGACAGCAGAGGTGAAGGAAGAAACGAAGCCTGCCTCAAAAGGTCGCCCAAAGAAAACAACCACAACAAAACCAGCCACAACCAAAAAGACAACAACCGCAAAAAAGGCAACACCAAAAACAACAAAGGAAGAACCAAAAGCGGAAGAGAAAAAGGGGCGTGGCAGACCAAAAAAGTCACCAATCTTGGGTGAGGATATCAAATCTCTTTCTCAAATAAGCAAACTCATAAGCGAAGAAGAGGAAAAACTTAACAAAATGAAAGCCCTCTTAAACAGCGAAATTGACGAAGTTATGAAAGAGGAAGAACAAGAACAAGTTGATAAGGAGAGAGAGGAACTTATCAAAGCAGTTGAGGCACTTAAAGCCCAAGCCGCAGGTGCAGAAAAGAGTGCACAAACAGAAAAGGACCTTTCAAACATCAATAAGCGTCTTGAAGACCTCATAAAAGAAATCGCAGTGCTTAATAATAAAAGGTAGGTTTTGGCTAAAATTCAAAATTTACAAACAAAATCAAAAAAGTCACCCATGGCGGTGACTTTTTTTGTCGAATATTGCGTTATTGCAAAAAAAATCTATAAATTGCTTGACAGTAAATAGGGGGGGGGTAAAATATAATTAGGAAACTTGTTTAAAAAGGTAAGCAAAAAAAGGGGGCTGTATGTGGAAACTGATTGAAAGAAATAAATTTTTCATAATATTGATTTTTTCTTTTTTGTGTATGCTTTTAGGCTCAATTCTGTTTTTACCAACTGAAACAAAAGAGAATTCGGATGCGACAAGTTCTTCAACTGCATATGTGTATGCCAGAGGATATGCATGGAATAGAGATCCAGACAAAAATGCAACTTATGGGACATATACATCTCAGGACGGTAATATATATTCGGGCTCCGTGGGGACTGTGACAGTCGGTAAGGGCACTTCAAAGGTTTCCAATATTCAAACTGACGGAAGCAGCTTTTATGGGTATTCAATTGGGACGGCAACAGGATATACCAACACATATTCGGGTTATGCGACTGACGCTTGTTATAATTCTAGTAATTGGACTAAGGCTTCGGGACTTAATCAATGTACGCATACCATCACTGCCGTTCCTGCTTCGGGTTTTAGCGTCTCAGTAATAACGACATCGGTAGAGAAAACTACTATGTCTAGTTGTTTCCCTTCGGATATACCCACATCGGGGCTGACTTTTTTAAGTTCCCGAACAAAAACATGGACATTGAATGTTTTTGCAGGGTCAAACAAACAAGTTAAAAAATATTTCGGGCATTACGCCACATTTGCCCCAAACGAATATACCATCACTTTTGATGCAAACGGAGGGACTCATTCATCAAGCGACACGACAAAAAAAGTTTGGTTTTATGATAACTATGATTTAATCTCTGCCCCAACCCGCACAGGCTATACCTTTGATGGTTGGTACACTGCTGCAAGCGAAGGAGAAGGGGATGAAGTCACAAGTTCAACAATATACAATACAGCAGGGGATACAACCCTTTACGCACATTGGAAGGCAAATACATATACAGTGACACTTGATAGAAACAAGGGGAGTGGCTCAACAACGCCAACTGGTGGGCAGGCATCGGTAGTTGCGACATATAATTCAGTTTATCCAGAAATTACAGAGGGATTGCCAACCAGAAACGGATATACCTTTGCGGGTTACAAAAACAGCAGTGGAACAACGATATACAACACAA
>CAZVYB010000024.1:0-14451 GCA_964631405.1 uncultured Lachnospiraceae bacterium | reverse complement strand
AGTGTTCAAATAAACGCTAGTATGCGGTCATCTATGCGTAAAACCTGTCTTTTACGCATAGATGTAAATATAATCCGTTCGTCATAATTATTCCCCCGATTGCACTTTGAAGTGCTTTTTTGTTGTTCTTATAAAAAAGTATACTCTTAGCAAAGAAAGCAAGGTTGAAAAACTTTCCCCTTGCATTATTAAATTGATAGGTTTGTTGATTTGAACTGAAAAAATGCCACTTCTTTATCATATTTCAATTTTTCATTCAATTTAATAGATAAGTCCCCTAAAGGCTTTATGGTTTGGCAATTGTGTTTAAATTTTGAAATAGTTTCAATTTGAATATCGCTATTATGCAAAACATACTACCCTAGAAAATTTTGATTTAAAAAACTATAAAAAATGTTGACTAATTGAAAAACATTGATTATAATTTTTAAAAAGGAAGAAATATGGAACTATATGCTAAAGGTCAATTATCTTTTCTTATGCTGACTTGTCTTAAAGAGCGTGATTTTTATGGTCTTGATATTATAAGCGAAATTGCAAATCGAAGCAATGGGCGTATTAACCTTAAAAAACCAAGTGTTTATTCAAATTTGACTCGAATGGAAAAACAAGGTTACATCTCCTCATATATGCAAAGTAGCGATTTTGGACCAAATAGAAAATACTATTCTTTGACAGAAAGCGGAAGAAAGTTTTATCAAGAATTGAATGAATATTTTGATAGAAATAACATTGATGTTTTTAGGGATTTTGTTGACGCAGACTCCCCTGTTTCGGCGATTTCTCAGACTGCCAAAGAGGAAGAGCAAACAAGCACTTCAAAAAATGATGATTTCTTTGATTTCTCGTCAATCGAAAATGTTCAAAAAGAAGAACCTTCAAATGATTTTAAGTTTTTATCTAAACAATCTGTTGAAGAAGAAAAATCCACGGAAGAAATTGAAAATGTGGTTGAAACTGCCAGTTTAAAAGATAGCGATATTCAGACGACAAGCATAAAGAATGCTTTGGCTATGTCTACGCAAGATAATTCTTCAATTGAGGAATATAATAAAAGATTGTATGATATTTCAAAAGATATCAACAAATTTAAACGCAAAAGAAGTTTTGCTGAGGATCAAATTGCAATGCAGGCAACTGCTCCACTTGTTGATTCGCAAGAAAAGACCAAGGCAAATATAGAGGAATTTAAAAATTCATTCTTGGAAAACAAAAATAAGTATCAGACAGAGCATTTTACAACTCTCGATTTTTCTCGCTACACAAAGGTAAACAAGCACATTGTTGAAGAGAAGCCGGCAAAAGAAGAACTCAAAAATGATGCTGTGTTTATAACAAAAAGATACAATGCCGAGGATCTGGAAAAGCCTAAACGCATTGAACCTCCTAAATTGAAGATTACTACAAGTGAACCTGTAATTAAAGATAACAAACTGCCCGCCCCTAAGCGTGATAAAACTATTGACCCTTCACACAAAGAGATATTGACAAGGCTTTATTCAATGACGAAAGATAGTTCCGTTGAAGAGGTGCGAGAGGACGCTTTATATGATTTTAGCGATTTAAAAGACTATTACAATAAGCAGAATATAGCATTTAGCGAATATCAAAAGTCATCGCATAAAGTAGAACATAACACAACCAAGTTGTATTTGTTGACCAGTATTTTGACTTTTGTTTGTGCGGGAATTTTGTCTGGTGTCTTGTTTGCGATATTGGCAAGCACGGGCTTACTTAATATCCAAACATCTTTTCTTTACATATTGATGCCTGCCCTACTTTTAATTGATGTCGCATGGAGATTTTATAATTTTAAAAGATTGAAAGCCTCAATGCCGTCACAAATTTTACCTCAATGGCAGATTTGGGCGTTGTACTTTATAATCGCAGGTATAGTGGTTTGTTTAAACTTTATTTTTGGATTGAATGCAAACTCATTTGCTCGATTTGCGACTACAACTATTTTGCCTCTCGTGATTGGCTTTGTTATATTGCCTTTACAATATTATTTAAAACGATATTTGCTTATCAAACATTGGAAGTAAAAAGTCACCAGCAGTTTGCTGGTGACTTTTTTATAATTATCTTAATATTAAAATTCTGCAACCATGTTATTTTTTATAAATTTTTGTTTTCTTTATCATAGAAATAAATAGGTCTGCAAACATGAACGCTATTATAATTACAAGAGAAATCATAAAGATGTATGAAATGGAATTTTCAAAAACGCTACAAAGAAAGGTAATTGCTCCTGCTGAAATAATATTGCCGACGGCAATTGATATGAAACAATAATTTATATTTAATTTTGATAAGCCAGCGATTATGCTTCCCGTCCAAACTCCTGTCAAAGGAATGGGAACGGCGACCAGTCCTGCAAGTGCTAAATATTTTTTTAATGTTGATTGCTGTCTTTCAATTCCCATGCTTTTGCTTGCATATCTATTAAAGAAAGAACTTGATATAAAGCCAGTTGCTTTATTTTTGATTTTACGAGAAGCAAGCATCATAAAATAGCAAGGAATGAGTGAGCCCAAGCAGGACAAAAGAAAGGCAGAAGTAGCAGAAAAAGCGTTACTGCCCCATATTGTCGTGTTCATTGCAAGAGGTATTGCGATTTTACTTTCTAGCGTTGGACACATTGCAACAAGCAATACGGCGAGCCATACGCAATTTATAAAGTTTTCACTTAAAAACTCCACTATGAAATTCATGGTATAAAGTATTCATTTTGTTTACAAAAAAGACCTAATCAAACAGATTAAGTCTTTAAGTAATTTATTTTGCTGTGTCCGTAAATCTCTTTTCACGAATAACAACAACTTTGATTTGTCCTGGATATTGCATTTCTTGTTCAATTTTCTTTGTGATATCTTTGACGAGGAAAATTGCGTCATGGTCATTCACCTGGTCAGGCTTTACGATAATTCTTACCTCTCTGCCCGCCTGAATTGCATATGATTTATCTACACCCTTGAAATTATTGCAAATCTCCTCAAGTTGTTGAAGGCGTTTGATATAGTTTTCAAGGTTTTCCCTTCTTGCCCCCGGGCGAGAACTTGAAATTGCGTCAGCAACCTGGACAATAATTGCTTCAACAGAATTGAAAGGAACTTCGCCGTGGTGTGCTTGTATACAATGAATCACTGCCTCTGATTCTTTATATTTTCTTGCAAGGTCAACGCCGATTGAAACATGAGTGCCTTCGATTTCGTGGTCAAGTGCTTTGCCAATATCATGCAAAAGCCCTCCGCGTTTTGCGACTTGAGCATTTGCACCAAGTTCAGTTGCTAAAAGGCCTGCAATAATTGAAGTTTCAACGCTGTGTTTTAAGCAATTCTGACCGTAACTTGTTCTATATTTAAGTCTGCCCAAAATTTTTACAAGTTCATGATTGAGGTTATAAATTCCTACATCGTTGCAAGCGTTTTCGCCTGCCTCTTTTGTAATTTTGTCAACTTCTCGTTTTGCTTTTTCAACAATTTCTTCAACTCTTGCTGGATGAATTCTTCCGTCAACTATAAGTTTTTCAAGGCTCAGTCTTGCGACTTCTCGTCTTATTGGGTCGAAACTTGAAATTGTGATTGTTTCAGGAGTGTCATCAACTATAAGTTCAACCCCTGTTACACTTTCAATTGAGCGAATGTTTCGCCCTTCTCTTCCGATAATTCGCCCCTTCATTTCGTCATTTGGTAGGGCTACGCTGGTGATGGTCATTTCAGAAGAAAGGTCTGTTGCACATTTTTGGATTGCACCAACAACAATGTTCTTAGCAATTTTTTCTGCGTTCTCTTTTGCTTCGTCTTCAATTTGTTTGACCATAATGCCAGCATCTTTCTTTGCTTCCTCAGTTACGCTTTCAATCAAAAGTTCTTTTGCGTCTTTTTTTGTAAGTCCAGAGATGTTTTCTAGTTTCTCAAGCATTTGTTCTTTGATTTCATCTTGTTCTTTAATTTTTTCTGTAAGTTTTTGTTTGTCCTTTTCTAGTTGTTCTTTTTCGCTGTCAAGTTGTTGGGTTTTTCCGTCCAGTAAAACCTCTTTTTTAGTCAAGTATTCTTCTCGTTGGTCAAGTCGCTCTTCCTGTTTTTGAAACTCTCCCCGTCTTTCTTTTGCTTCGTTGTTTGCTTCGTCACGAATTTTTTGAGCCTCTTCTTTTGCTTCTAAGATGGACTCTTTTTTTATGCTTTTCGCTTCTGCATACGCCTCTTCAATTATTTTTACAGCATTTGACTTGCTTTTGCCAATTTTTTTGCTTGCAAATATATTGTAAAATATAGCACCGAGAACCACGCCTACGACAAGGGCAATGATTCCGCTGATTATACCGGCATTTACAGCAGCGTTGCATAGTATGCTTATACTGCTCATAATTTCCCCTTTTATAGTGGTCAAAAACCACCATAAATATTATAACTTACCTTGCAATGATATGTCAAATAAATTCCCTCTAAATATCAAAAAAGTATTCTCAAAAATTTTCGTAAACAAAAAAGGGAGGTTGAAATGAAACTTTAAAATCAAAAGTTATAGTTGCATTTCAATCATCCCCTATTTATTAAAATCTAGATTTTGATAGGTCATAATTTGAAAGATATTCATCTTTAAAATCCTTGAAATAATCCCCCAATATTGCCTCTCGGCAATCATGAGCAAGTCGCAAAAGGTGTCTAAGGTTGTGAATTGAAAGAAGTTGTGCACCAAGCATTTCTCCTGCATTGATAAGGTGTCTTATATATGCTCTTGTAAAATGCTTGCAAGCATAGCAGTCGCACCCCTCTTCAATTGGAGCAAAATCCTCTTTATAGCAGGCATTTTTCACAACCAATTTACCCTTTTTGGTGAAAGCCGTTCCATTTCTTGCAATGCGTGTAGGAAGAACGCAATCCATCATATCCACCCCTCTTGCGAAACCTTCAACCAAGCAGTCGGGAGAACCTACCCCCATCAAATATCTTGGTTGGTCTTTTGGCAAAAGAGGATTAAGCATATCTAAGATTTCATACATGACGCTTTTTTCTTCACCGACAGATAGTCCGCCGATAGCAATTCCGCACTTAGCGTAAGGGAGGCAGTCTTTGACGCATTCGGCTCTTAAATCTTTGTATACATTTCCTTGAACGATAGGGAAAAGCATTTGATTTTCTGTTGTGTGGGCTTTGTAACAACGGTCAAGCCAAAGCTTAGTGATTTGTCTTGCTTTTTCTGCATCTCTTTTGGAACAACCTGCTTCTGTACATTGGTCAAAAGCCATAATTATATCAGCTCCGAGTGCTTCTTGAATTTCCATGTCCTTTTCGGGCGTAATAAAATGTTTTTCGCCGTTTAGATGAGAGCGAAATTCAACGCCCGCCTCGCTTACTTTGCGTAAGTTTGAAAGAGAAAAGACTTGAAAACCGCCGCTATCTGTCAAAATTGGCTTATCCCAATTCATAAATTTATGCAACCCACCTGCTTTTTTCACAAGTTCGTGACCGGGGCGAAGGTATAAGTGATATGTGTTTGATAATATGATTTGTGAGCCAATCTCTTTCAATTGCTCTGGCGTCAGGCCTTTTACTGTGGCTTGCGTGCCGACGGGCATAAAAATTGGCGTTTCTATATCTCCATGAGGAGTGTGAAAAATCCCAGCCCTGGCACCAGTGTGAGGACATTCTTTGATGATTTCATAACTGAATGAGTTGCTCATAAGTTTCTCCATTTTGTATGATGTCTAAAATACATCATACTGTATTTTGTATTTAGTGTATAAACATACTATCGCCAAACGAAAAGAAACGATATTTGCTTTTGACTGCTTCGTTGTATATATTCATTGTTTGGTCATAACCAGCAAAGGCAGACACAAGCATGATTAGTGTGCTTTCTGGTAAATGAAAGTTTGTGATAAGGGCATCGACAACTTTAAATTTATATGGAGGATATATAAAAATTTGGGTATCTTTGCGTTGCGGGATAAGAACCCCCTTTTCATTACAACAACTTTCCAAAACACGCACCGAGGTTGTTCCTACTGCGATAATTCTTCGTCCGTTTGCCTTTGCTTCGTTAAGGATTTTGGCGTTTTCCTCGGTCATTTCAACATATTCGCTATGCATATCGTGATTTAGTATGTTGTCTTCTTTTACTGGGCGGAAAGTGCCAAGTCCGACATGAAGTAAAACTTCAACGATTTGCACCCCTCTGGCCCTGATATCTTCGAGAAGTTTTGGCGTAAAATGCAGTCCTGCTGTTGGTGCGGCGGACGAGCCTTCAACTTTTGAATATACCGTTTGATAACGCTCTTTTTCTTTTAGTTTTTCATGGATATATGGAGGAAGGGGCATCTGACCAACTTCGGCAAGTCGCTCTTCAAACACTCCATCAAAAATGAATTTGATTTTGCAAGCACCATATTCCCCTTTCTCTATGACTTCGCATGAAAATTGAGTATTAAAAGTGATGATTGTACCTACGCTTAGACGCTTGGCTGGTTTTGATATTACCTCCCAATGGGAAAGGTCAATTCTTTTTTGAAGCAAAATCTCAATTTTAGCCCCTGTATCTTTATACCCAAATAGTCGAGCAGGCAAAACCCGTGTGTTATTTACAACAAGGACATCGCCTTCTTTAAACAAATCGGCAATATCGTGAAATTTTTTATGTTGTATGTCATTTGTTTTCCTGTCAAAAACCAAAAGCCTAGAACTGTCACGAGGCTCCACCGGTGTTTGAGCGATAAGTTCTTCGGGTAAATCATAGTAATAACTGCTTCTTAATAGCAGGTTTTTGTTTTGTTTGTTGTTTATGTTTTCTTTCATGATATTCTCTATTTATATTTTAGGCATTTCTATTCCAAAATGTTTGTATGCAGGTTCAAGCGCCACCCTGCCACGAGGTGTACGAGAAATAAAGCCTAGTTGCAACAAATATGGCTCATAAACATCTTCAATCGTTGTTGCGTCCTCGCTGATAGTGGCAGCCAAAGTATCAAGGCCGACTGGCCCACCGCCAAACTTATTGATAATAGAAAGCATAATTTTTCTGTCGATAGTGTCAAGACCTAGTTCGTCAATTTCCATGATTTGCAAGGTTTTAACGGCAATTTCCTTTGTTACATTGCCCGTTCCCAAAACTTGGGCATAATCGCGAACTCTTTTTAAAAGTCTATTTGCGATACGGGGTGTCCCGCGGGAGCGTAAAGCGATTTCTTTGCTCGCGTCGTCGTCGATTTTGACGCCAAGTATGTTTGCACTTCTAGCGATAATGACCTGCAATTCGTCAGCACTATATAATTCTAGTCGACATATAACGCCAAATCTGTCACGCAATGGGTTTGTGAGCATTCCTGCCCTTGTTGTCGCCCCAATCAATGTGAAAGGCTTGATTTTAAGACGCATATTTCTTGCAGAAGGTCCTTTGCCTACGATAAAGTCTAGGGCAAAATCTTCCATTGCAGGATACAAAATTTCTTCGACGGTTTTGTTAAGTCTATGAATTTCATCAATAAACAAAACATCATTTTGATTGAGATTTGTCAAAATTGCAGCAAGGTCGGCTGCGTGCTCAATTGCAGGACCAGAAGTCACCTTAAATTGTGCCCCCATTTCATTGGCTATGATGTGTGACAAGGTTGTTTTCCCTAAACCCGGAGGTCCATAAAGCAAAACATGGTCAAGGCTTTCCTTTCTTTCTTTTGCTGCCTTGATATAGATTGAAAGTGACTCTTTAACCTTTGTTTGTCCCATGTATTCATCAAACGATGTTGGTCTTAAAGAGTTTTCAATTTCGGCATCAGTGAGGTTTTTGGTGCTTGTAATAAATCTTTCGTTTTCGTCCATTAGCCTTTATACCCCCTTAATGCTTTTGAAATGATTTCTTCGGCAGTTGCCTCCTTGCTTGCACAAGAGCGGGCAAGCATATACGCCTCATTTTTGTTGATGCCGAGGCTTATAAGTGTATCAGTTGCAAGTTGAACGGCATCTTCGTCATAATCTGGTTGGAATGTTGTGTTTTGAGAGCCACCATCAAGGACACTTAGTTTGTCTTTAAGTTCAAGGCAAAGTCTTTCTGCTGTCTTTTTCCCGAGCCCTTTGATTTTTGAAAGAAGTTTTAAATCTTCTTTAATAATTGCAAGTACAAGGTCGGTTAACGACAAACCAGACAAAATAGAAATTGCAAGTTTTGGACCTATTCCGCTGACAGTGATAAGTTTATTGAAAAGGTCTTTTTCTTCTTGTGAGGAGAAGCCATACAAGCTGACATCGTCTTCGCGGACTGCCATATATGTCAAAATCTTGACGCTTGCACCTTGCATGGGAAGTGCTGACAATGTATTGCTTGAAACTGTGAGTTCAAACCCAACTCCGCCCACATCAAGGGTAAGTAGGTTTTCTTGTTTCTCCTCGATAACTCCCTTTAAAAATGAAATCATATTTTCTCCTAAAAATGGCTATTATGTTATGTTTTTATATCTACATTCTGTTCCCGTTTAAAACAGAACTTGTTTGGCTATGACAAATGGCGACTGCCAAAGCGTCTGCAGCATCGTCTGGTTTTGGAATGGAATCTAAACCTAAAATAGCCTTTACCATATATTGCACTTGGGCTTTTTCTGCCCTGCCATGTCCGGTCAATGCTTGTTTGATTTGCAAAGGTGTGTATTCATAAATATTTCCACAATATTTTTGGCAGGCAAGAACAATCACCCCTCTTGCTTGTGCAACAGGTATGACTGTTTTTTGGTTTTTAAAATAAAACAATTCTTCAATAGCAACCACATCTGGTTTGAATTTTTCAAACAAAAAGTTTAATGCCCCCTCAATTGATTGGAGGCGAACGGGCATACTATCTTCTTTAGGTGTTGTTATTGCACCGTAATCCAAAACCATATTTTTTTTGTTTGTATCTATCACCCCGTAACCAACAATTGCATACCCCGGGTCTATTCCTAAAATAACCATATTCAAATTGTACAATATTTGTCAAATTTAGTCAATCAATTTTGGTATGGGCATCAAAAAATGGGCAATTTGCCCACTTTGTTTAATAGTTTTCTTTTTCTTCCAGTTCAAGCAAAAGGTCTTTCATCGAATGTGGTTTTGAAACGCCTTTTTTGTTGGACTTTTGCACAGGCTCAAAAAATGACAATTGCCCATTTTTACCCTCATAAAGTTTCAAAGGCTCTGTCTTTTTTAGTACAGGCTCTGCTGTTTCTGCCTTAATATGTCTTTCAAGTTCTGCTTTTTCTTGTGATGCCTTGTGTTCTGCCTCTTCGCGAGAAAGCCTAGCCTGTTCTTCTCTTTCTTCTTTTGCAATTTCCCATTTTGCGTACCAACTCAGTTTGCTACCATATCCCATGTAGTCACCTCCGATTTAAGTAGATGAAGTTTTTTGCCAAAACAGTATCTTTTACTTTTTTAGTATATCACACATTAAAAATAAAATCAATACCTTTCTTTTTACTTTATTTTACTCCTCATCTGGGAGGTTTACATTATGGAAAACTTCTTGAACATCATCAAGGTCTTCAAGTGCGTCAATCATTTTAAGGAATTTTGTAAGTTTTTCTTCGTCAAGGTCGATATAAGAATCTGGTTCTAATGAAGTTTTTGCTTCAAGAACGCTATACCCCGCCTTTTCAAGACCTTCACTTACCATGTTGTGCATATTTGGTTCTGTGACTACTTCGATTGCGTCGTCATAGTCTACAACATCTATTGCACCAAGGTCGAGGGCTGTCATCATAAGTTCGTCAAGGTCAACTTTATCTGTTTTTTCCACTTCGACAGAGCCTCTTCTTTGGAAAAGATAACTTACGCAACCATTTGAGCCAAGTGCACCCCCAAATTTGTCAAATGCGTGGCGAACATCGCCTGCTGTTCTATTTTTGTTGTCTGTCAAACATTCAACGATTACCGCTGAGCCACCTTGACCATAGCCTTCGTATGTGCAACTTTCATAATTTACTCCACCAAGTTCTCCCGCAGCCTTTTTGATGCTTCTATCAATAGAGTCGTTTGGCATATTGTTTTGTTTTGCTTTTGCGATTACATCACGAAGTTTTGGATTTGAAACAGGGTCTGAGCCACCTTGTTTTACGATTACGGCAATCTCTCTGCCGATTTTTGTGAATATCTTTCCTCTTTGGGCGTCACTTTTGCCCTTTCTTGCTTGGATATTGTGCCATTTTGAATGTCCTGACATGGTTTGTTCTCCTTTTCTCTTTCTTATTCAGTATAAAACAACTTGTTGTATTTTGTCAAACCGATTATCACAACAAGTTGAAAAATTTATCAAAAGGCATTTAAGGCATTATAAATATTGATGATTAGAATGTATTTTTAGCCAGTTGATACATAATTATTGCCCCCGAAATTGCGACATTGAGGCTTTCAACGCCCTCTTTCATTGGGATTTTTATCGTTTCAATGCAGATTTTACGAAGTTCTGGGCTAACGCCTTGTCCTTCATTGCCTAACACTACGCCAATTGTTTCGGCACTTTGAAAATCAAATATATTTTTACCGTTCATATCAGCGACAAGCAGTTTTAAACCCCATTTTTGAGAAAGTTTGATAAATTCTTCTTTTGTCATAGAGTAAACTTTGCTTGTGAATAATGTGCCAACAGTGCTTCTTACAAGTTTGGAGTTTGTGGGTTTTACACTATCAATTAAAAACACGCTATCAAATCCGCAGGCTTTGGCTGTTCTTATAAGAGTGCCAACATTTCCCGGGTCTTGCAAACTGTCAAGCACCAAAAAGTTGTTTTGAGGTTTTTTTACAATATGTTGTGTGTATTCTAAAATACATAATACATTTTGTGGTGTTGTGCTGTCAGCCAACTGTTCGATTTGATAACGCTCTGCAAGATAAACTGGGCAATCAATTTGAAAGTCAATTTCCCTTTCGCAAAGCAACAGCAATGGCTTTAACCCTTGTGCAATGGCGTCTTTTATAATCTTGTGATTATCTAAAAAAAGCAAAGAACTTTTTTCTCGTTTTTGCTTTTTTAAGTCTTTTATTAAGTTGCTTGAAGCCTTTTGCATTATTTAACTTGTCCTACAAGTGCTGAAAAAGCCTCTGGTTGTCTTACAGCCATATCAGCAAGAACTTTTCTGTTGAGGTTAATACCCTGTGCTTTAAGTCCTGCAATAAATTTTGAATATGAAATCCCGTTTTGTCTGCAACCTGCATTGATTCTTGTAATCCAAAGTGCACGGAAATTTCTCTTCTTCAATTTGCGTCCAACATAAGCATATTGTCCGCTTTTCATAACTTGTTCTCTTGCGGTGCGGTAGAGTTTTGATTTTGCTCCTCTATATCCTTTTGCACTTTTCAAGATTGAACGGCGTTTTTTAAGTGCGTTTACTGTTCTTTTAATTCTCATCGTGAAGCCTCCTACTATTTAGCCAAAAGGGACTTGATATTTTGAGTGTTCTTTCCTGCAATGTAAGACCCTTTTCTAAGTTTTCTTTTATTTGCTTTTGATTTCTTTGTAAGGAAGTGTCCTTTTCCAGGTCTAGCAAATTTAACCTGTCCGCTTGCAGTCAAACGAAAACGCTTTTTGCAACCGCTGTGTGTTTTTTGTTTTGGCATTTTTCTTCTCCTTTATTTTGTTTTCTTAGGGCTAATAATTACAAATATGTTTCTTCCCATCAGTTCTGGGGCTTTATCAGCAGTGCCAACTTCGCTGAGTCTTTCACAAAATTCTTTGACAATTTCAATCGCCTTCTTGACATATGCCTGCTCTCTTCCCTTCATTCTAAGAGAAACCTTTACTTTGTTGCCGTCTTGAAGGAATTTTGTAGCACTCTCAATGCGATATGCAATGTCATACTCTTCAATTGTCATTGAAAGACGAACTTCCTTGGTTTCTACAATTTTTTGAGCCTTCTTGATTTCTTTATCTTTTTTAAGTGCATCATATTTGAATTTTCCATAATCCAAAATTTTGCATACGGGAGGCACAGTACCCCCAGACATAAGAACAAGGTCAAGTCCTGCCTGTTCGGCCTTTTCAAGGGCTTCTTCTCTTGAAATTACACCAAGTTGTTCTCCATTTTCACCGATTAAACGAACCTGCGATGCAGTTATTTGTTCGTTCGTCAAAAGTTCCTTAAAAATAATTATAATCCCCTTTTAAATAAAAATTGGTGGAAGCACAAAATTCCACCAAAAACCCATTTCAAAAAAATTAAGTTTTATTACCAAATCGAACTCTTTTGTTGACTGGTGAGAAGTGGAACTTCTACTTTCATGCGTATATCTTATCACAGTCAGCATTGTTTGTCAACTGATTTTCATGATTTTTTTACTTTTTCTTTAAAAATTGTTTTTTCTAGAAAAATCCCCAGTTTTAATATGATTTTATTTGAACTTTTTAATGCCTTCTCTTTCATAAGTGCTTTGAAAAATATTGTAAGTCCCGCAATCAAGGCAGATGTTGAAATTGATGTCAGCATAATCAAATTTGCGTTTTGTACATTTTTTGTTAAGGCAACAACTATGCACGCACCGCCGGCACCGCAAAGTGTACTGCAAATATCCCCTACAACATCTGCACAAAAAGAACAAACTTTCTCTGAGTTTTGGCAAAATTTAAGTCCAACCCTCGAACCTTTTATTCCTGCCTCTGCCCACTGTTCAAAGGTTTCAAGTTCTGCTGATGCAACCGCAATTCCCACCATGTCAAAAATTACAGACAAGAATATAAAAAGGCATATCCCAATTGTTGCAACTGCTATACCCATTTTAGAAAGCAGTGTTTGGCTGACAAATCCGAAAAAGAGGGACATACTGATTGCAATGAAAAACATCTTGAATGCCCAGCGGTATTTTTTTCCACCGCTGTATGATTGTATTGTTGTTTTATTGTAGCGTTTCACAAAAGTATTGTATGAAAACTTATATATTGTTATACCTCTTCAAGTTTATCTAGCGTTTCTTTTATTTCTGTCAATTTGCCCTTTGCTTGATTGAGTGATGCATAGCATATGGTCACAAGTTCTTTTCCGCGTTCAAACAACTTCATAGCCTCGTCAAGCCCAAGTTGTCCGCTTTCAAGTTGAGATATGATTTGAGCAAGTTCTTTCGATGCCTCTTCGTATGATAATTTTTCCATATAATCTCCTTTATTTTTTGATTGGTTTAGCGTTTATTTGTCCGTCTTTAAAGCAAACTTTCAAATTTGTTTCAAAATCAACTTGCTCGCAAGATAAGATTGGTTTGCCGTCCTGTTCTATCTTTGCATAACCTCGATTTAAAATTGTCATTGGGTTTGCCTTGAAAAGGGAATTTTCGTTTAGTCCAAATTCATATGCCTTTTGTTCATAAAAGCCTTTAAAAGCGAAAAGCAGAGAATCTTTTTGATATTTTGCTTTATTTTTGCCTTCAATCATCAGTTTGTCAATTGTGGAATTGAATTTGTACACAAGTCCGCTGGCTTGTTGTCTGATGTTTTGAAAGTAATGTGAAATTGCGTTGGTAAAAGCCTTTTTCATTATAGAAGCGTCGTCCATTCTTTCCTGCAAATTAAATGTTAAAAGTTCGGCAGCAGCGGAAGGTGTTGGTGCTCTTAAATCGCTTACAAAGTCAATGATTGTAAAATCTGTTTCATGTCCCACTGCCGAAATAATTGGTTTGGGGCAATTGTATGTCGCCCGTGCAACAAGTTCTGTGTTATACGCCCATAAATCTTCTAGCGAGCCACCACCTCTTGCAACGACGACAACATCTATATTTTGGTATTTGCCCATAACATCTATTGCGTGTGCGATTTCATTTTCAGAGTTAAGTCCCTGAACTTTTGTGTTATAAAGCACAATATCAACGCTTGGATTTCGTCGCCAAGCCACATTTTTTATGTCTTGAATTACTGCACCGTCCCGAGAAGTTATAACGCCAATTCTGCTGATTTTTTGTGGTATTGGTTTTTTATGAGATATGTCAAAAAGCCCCTCCATTTCTAGTTTTTCTTTCAGTTTCAAAAACTCTTCAAAGAGTTTGCCTTGACCGACCTTTTGAACTTTTATCACATTGAAGTTGAATCTTCCGCCCTTTATATAATAGTTTGGTGAGCCAGTGATGACCACCTGCTCCCCTTCAACTATATCAGTTATAAAGTTTGGATAGAAGCAAACGCAAGAGAGGGTTGCGTTTTCATCTTTAAGCGAAAAATATATTACATTGCGTGAAAAACTAACGCCAAAGACCTCGCCCACAATTGAAATATTATGCAAGAGTTCTTCGGCGTCAAATATGCTTTTTATATATGTGTTAAACTTGGTTACTGAAATAGCCTCGTCCATTTTTCACCTATTTATTTTCTTGTGATTTGAGAATTGATGAAAGCACGCCGTTGATAAATCGGCTACTTTTTTCTGTTGAATATCTTTTGGCAAGTTCCAGTGTTTCATTGATTGCAACTTGATGTGGAGTGTTGCAATATTCGATTTCTGTCATAGCCAAGTAG
>CAZVYB010000023.1:0-14594 GCA_964631405.1 uncultured Lachnospiraceae bacterium | reverse complement strand
TTTTGCATCTTTTTTAATCAAGATAAAATTTTTTTATCTCCAATCAATAGGTTCAATGGAATGTTCGGTCAAAAACTGGTTGCATTTTGAAAAGTGTTTGCAACCGAAAAAACCTCGATATGCAGAAAGTGGGCTAGGGTGAGGTGCTTTTAAAATCAAGTGTTGACTGCCAATCAGTGGTGCGAAACTTTGTGCAAAAGAGCCCCAAAGAAGAAATACGATAGGCTCTTTTCTTGCCCCGACAATTTCAATAATCTTTCTTGTCAAGGTTTCCCAGCCTCTGTCTTTATGAGAGTTTGCCTGCCCTCGTCGAACGGTGAGGACGGTGTTTAAAAGAAGCACGCCTTGACAAGCCCAACGCTCTAAATTTCCATGCTTTATGCAGGCAATCCCAAGGTCGCTTTCAATCTCCTTCATGATATTGACAAGAGATGGGGGAATGTCAACATTCTCTGGCACTGAAAAAGAGAGACCTTGAGCCTGATTTGGTTCGTGATATGGGTCTTGCCCAATAATCACCACCTTGATTTTGTCAAATGGTACATGATTGAGTGCATTAAAAATCTTTTCTTCTGCTGGGTAGATTTGATATTTCTCATATTCGGTTTTCAAAAATTCTTGAAGGCTTTTGAAGTATGGTTTTTCAAATTCCCCTTTTAAAAGTTCAAACCAATTTTTTCTTATTTGTATCATAACTTTATTGTATATTTTTTAGCAACAAAAAACAAGAAAAAATTGCCAAATTACATAAAAAATAGAGGGTTTAGTCAATCAAATTTGAAACTAGTGTAATAATTAAGAGTTAGGATAGCAAAATCTTAACTCTTTTTTAATGGCTACTTTTTGCCGTGAAAGGTACTTGGAATATAGGAGGGTGTTCATGGGGATAATTGACACCTAAAGTTTAATTAATTTTTTTAAAGCGACTACACCATATAATTTTTAAAAATTATATGATTTGAAATTTTAAATTAACAAATAAAAGTAATTTGTAATAACTTCTGGTGTTTCTATCATTCCATTTTCAATCCACCATCGAAGTGTTTCTAAAAAGGTGGACAATATATGATTAACCCAAATTTCTTCAGGCAGTTCTTGTGGTTTATTGTTTTTAAAATTTTTTAAATGCTTTTGTATTCTGTCCTTTAAATCTTTTCTAAAATATTGAAAAAACAAGTCTGTGTTTTGAGAACTAAAAAGTTTTACTATATTATTATCATCTTTATAAAAATGCATAAACAAATGTAAAAACACAGAATTTGGTGCATCACAATCAAATAAATGCGAACTACTTTCATCTTTTTCATCAAAAATATGGTTTAATAGTTCATTACACAATTCTTTTAATAAATAATCCTTTGTTTCAAAATGAGAATAAAAAGTTGCTCTGCCAACATCTGCTTGCTCAATTATATCGTTTACAGTGATTTGTGAATAACTTTTTGTAGTTAATAACTTTTTAAGTGCCTGAAAAATGGCTTCTCTTGATTTTCTTTGTCTTCTATCCATAAACATCTCCATACAATTTAATTTAAATGTTCGGTATCAAACATTTTTTAATTTTTATTTAAAACATTTTTTGTAAAAGTATTGTATTATATTACTGAACATATAGTTCAATATTAAACATATTATACATAAACTTAAATTTATGTCAAATAAGGAGAACGGATGAAAAAAACAAAAATCGTAAATGAAAAACAAATAAAAACACGCCACAAGAAAACTGAAAAAAATATATTAATTGCTTTTATATTAAATTTAGTGTTTTCTATTTTTGAATTTGTTGGAGGAATTTTTACAGGCAGTGTTGCGATTATTTCTGATGCTGTTCACGATATTGGAGATGCAACAAGTATCGGTTGTTCATTTATACTAGAAAGGAAAAGCAAAAAACAACCTGACGAGAAATATACTTATGGTTATGCTAGATATTCTGTATTGGGTGGAGTTATAAGCACGCTTGTTTTGATTGTTGGATCTATTATGGTTGTTTATGGTGCTATAGGTAGGATTATAAACCCAGAACCAATAAATTACAATTCAATGATAATTTTTGCTATTGTTGGTGTAATTGTGAATTTTTTAGCAGCATTCTTTACAAGAAAAGGCGATTCTATGAACCAAAAAGCAGTAAACCTTCATATGCTCGAAGATGTTTTAGGTTGGGTTGTTGTTTTAATTGGTGCTGTAGTAATGAGATTTACAAATTTCTATATTATTGACCCAATTATGTCAATCGCTATTGCTGTATTTATATTTATTCAAGCAATGAAAAATATAAAAGAATTTTTTAAATTATTTCTTGTTAAAATTCCTGACAATATAACTATTGCAGAAATTAAAAAGCATATTTTAGAGATTGAAAATGTTATTGATGTTCATCATATTCATGTTTGGACATTGGACAATCAAACAAATTATGCCACAATGCATATTGTAACTAATTCAGATAATTGTTACGAATTAAAAACAAAGATAAAAAAAGAACTTAACGAACACAACATTTCTCACTCAACATTAGAATTTGAAATGGATAATGAGCAGTGCAAAAATATAAATTGTAAGATTGACACATCAATAACACATTCTCATCATCACCATCACTAAGACAATGATGTAATACATAAAGTTTAAATAAAATAGCACTAGAATTTTCCTAATGCTATTTTTTAATGATTAAATTTTTTTTAGTTTCAAAAGGGATATCCCTTCTTCTATTTTTTGATTTTATTATTTAAAATGATGTGGTTTTATTTTTTATAACTCATTTCCACAGCAACCGCAAGTGCCACTGTTGCACCAACAATTGGGTTGTTTCCCATGCCGATAAATCCCATCATTTCCACATGGGCGGGCACTGAGGAAGAACCAGCAAATTGTGCATCGCAGTGCATACGCCCCATGGTATCGGTCAGCCCATAACTTGCTGGGCCAGCCCCAACATTGTCGGGGTGAAGAGTCCTTCCAGTTCCGCCACCAGACGCAACAGAGAAATATGTTTTTCCATTTTCAAAGCACCATTTTTTATATATGCCCGCAACAGGGTGTTGAAAGCGAACCGGGTTTGTTGAATTTCCGGTGATTGAAAGGTCAACCTTTTCATGCTTCATAATTGCCACGCCTTCTGGCACATCAAAGGCACCATAAACACGCACGGCAGAGCGTTCTCCATTTGAAAATGGGATTTCTTTGACGATTGAAAGATTTCCGCTTGTGTGGTCAAAAGATGTTTGCACATATGTGAATCCGTTTATGCGTGAAATTATGTAGCCTGCGTCTTTGCCAAGTCCATTCAAAATCACTTTGAGGGGAGTTTTTCTCACCTTGTTTGCAGATGTTGCAATGCCAATCGCACCCTCAGCAGCGGCAAAACTTTCATGCCCAGCAAGGAAACAGAAACATTGATTTTTCTCGTCGAGAAGCATTTGCCCAAGCCTGCCATGCCCAATGCCGATTTGTCTTTCGTCGGCAACCGAGCCTTTGATAGCATACGCTTGCAAGCCCTCTCCAAGACAAAGAGCCACATCGCCTGCCTTTGTGACGCCCTTTTTGATTGCGATGGCAACGCCCAGTTCATAAGCCTTCACTGCATTGTCAAAACAAATTGGTTGAATACCCTTGACAATTTTTTCTGCGTCAATTCCACGGGCAAGGCAGATATTTTTTGCCTCTTCAAGTGAAGAAATGCCATATTTTGCCAAGGTTTCTTCAATTCCTGTATGCTTTTCTGTCACATTCATAAGTTATCCCTCCTTGGATTGATAATTGTCACACCCTCAGCAAAACGCCCATAAGTTTTTGTCGCCTTTGCGATTGCCTCTTTTGGGTCAGCCCCTTCGTCAAGCATTTTCATAAGAGAGCCGATTGCGACATATTCATAGCCGATAATTTCCCCATTTTCGTCAAGAGCCTGACGGGTGATATAGCCCTCCGCCAAATTAAGATACCTTGTACCCATTCCTTCCTGCGAAAAAACAGTGCCGACATTACTTGAAAGTGTTTTGCCAAGGTCTTCAAGAGAAGAGCCTTCGGCAAGCCCACCTTCGGAAAACGCCGATTGACTTCTGCCGTAAACCAGTTGCAAGAAAATGTTTTTCATAGCGTCGTTGATTGCGTCGCAAACAAGGTCGGTGTTCAGTGCCTCCAGAAGCGTTTTACCTGGCAGAATTTCTGCCGCCATTGCCGCCGAATGTGTCATGCCAGAACAGCCGATAGTTTCTACAAGTGCCTCTTTGATGATGCCATCTTTGACATTAAGCGTAAGTTTGCAAGTGCCTTGCTGAGGTGCACATTTTCCGCACCCATGCGAAAAACCAGAAACCTGTTTGATATCTTTCAGTTGAACCCAATTTGCCTCTTCTGGGATAGGCGAAGGTCCAAAGCCGGTCATATTTTTAGGACAACTCATAAAATTCCTCCATAAAAATATTTTATACCAAACTGGCAAAAAAACAAAGCAAAAAATAGAAATAATTTGAAAAATAAATTATAAGGGATTTTGTACTTAAATATAAATTTTGCTTTATAATTTGTGCATGAAAAAATTAAAACAAATTCTGCACAAAATCTTAAAAATAAAATTAAAAATGCAGGGTGCGATATAAAAAAGTTGGCAATTCTTTTAGGCGTCAGTAAAACAACAATATATATTTGGCTGAAAGAAAAAAGCAGACCCAATTTAAATATCGTGTTAAAAATTGCAGAAATTTTTGATTGCAGTTTGGAAAATTTGATAAACGATTGACAAAATCCTTTTTTGCGTCTATAATTCTCTCATAATCAAGATGGCGGGGTAAGACCCAGTAGTTTATATGTCGCTTTCCAGAGATAGGGCGGTTGGTGAAAGCCTAAAAGGGATATATAAATGAATTACACTTATTTCAAGTCTTGCGTCCATAGCCCACGAAGTGGCTTCAATGAGTTTTGGCTTCTTGCCAAAAAAATTTAGGTGGTACCACGAAACGCACGCTTTTCGTCCTAAAAATAGGGACAATAGGCGTGCTTTTTTAAAGGAGAAATTATGATTGACACAAAACTTTATGACACTTTGAAGGAAAGGGGACTTCTTTACCAATGCACCGACGAAAAGGCACTTCAAGAATTGCTTGAAAGTGGCAAGCCTATCACCTTGTATGAGGGCTCTGACCCAACGGGCGACAGCCTGCACATTGGTCATTGCGTGCCTTATTTTATTATGAGAAGATTTCAAAAGGCGGGGCACAAAGTCATTCTTTTGATGGGCGGTGCAACAGCCTGCGTGGCTGACCCTTCTGGCAAACAGGAACTTAGAAAGATGCTTTCAAAAGAGGAAATCGCCCAAAATGTTGAAAAAATCAAAGAAACGCTTAAAATATTCTTGGATTTTGAGGGAGAAAACCCTGCAATCATTGTAAATAATGCCGACTGGTTTAAAGGGTATGACTATATCGACTTTATGCGTGAGGTGGGCGTACATTTCAATGTCAACAAAATGCTTTCAAGTGAAATTTATGCTTCTCGCATTGAAGAGGGCGGTTTGACCTTCTATGAAATGGGATATATGCTTATGCAGGCATATGACTTTGTGCACTTGAATAGAGAGTATGGTTGCGTGCTTCAATATGGCGGACAGGACCAATGGGGAAATATCGTCGCTGGGACTGAACTTCAAAGAAAACTTAATTTCACAAATGGCACAAACATCAATTTGATTGGTGCGACAAACCCTCTTCTTCTCACGCCTGAGGGAAAGAAAATGGGCAAGACTGAGAAGGGTGCGATTTGGATTGATAGGGACAAAATTTCTGCATATGATTTCTATCAAGGCATCTATCAAACACCAGATGCCTGCGTGGAGATGATGTTTGCACTCTGCACAGACCTTTCTATGCAGGAAATCAGGACTTTGATTGCCGAGGATATTGTCAAGGCTAAAAAACGCCTTTGCTTTGAAATCACCAAGTTTGTAAGAGGGGAAGAGGACGCAATCCTCGCTCAAAACATGAGTGAAAACCTTTTCACACAAGGCGGTGACAATGCCCCCGAATTTGAACTTGTGCTTGACGAAAATGGCATCAATATTTGTGACCTCCTTGCGACAACAAAACTTTGCTCTTCAAAAAGCGACGCAAGAAGAATGATTGAGGGCGGTGCAATCTCAGTCAAGGGCGAGAAGGTGAGCGATATTGCACTTGTGCTGACCAAAGCAGACTTCGACAATGGAAGTTTGCTTCTTAAAAAGGGCAAGAAAAACTTTATCAAGGTCGTTCTTAAATGAAACTGCTTGCGACAAGCGAACTTATAGAAAAGAAATCAAAATTCTTGGGCTATTATTTTGAGTGTCAAACAGAAAAAGACATCAATGAGGCACTTGAATTTTTGAAAAAGGAACATAAAAAAGCCACACATATCTGCTGGGCAGGGCGAATGACAACCCCTTTTTATGAAAGGGCGGTTGACGACGGAGAACCTAGCGGGACGGCAGGACGCCCAATCTTGACAGTCCTTCAAAAACAGGATAGAAAAAATGTTTTAGTTGCCATTGTGAGATATTTTGGTGGTATAAAACTTGGTGCAGGCGGACTTGTGCGTGCCTACGCTAAAGCGACGGCAGAACTTTTGAAAAAGAGGGAAAACGAGTGAGAGAAATCACAGAAATCAAAAAAGTGGGAAGGGGAGAGAGGTATAAACTCTTTCTTGATGGAGAATTTTTTGGCGTATTCGAGGCTGAAATTTTGGCGAAACACTGCCTAAAAAGCGGTGAAAAATATGATGAAGATTTTTTTGACAACCTTGCCCTTGAAAATGGCGACTATGCCTGCTTTAATCGTGGACTAAACGCCCTTGAAAAAAGCATGAAAAGCGAAAAAATGTTGCAGTCTTTTTTAAGAGAAGGGGGCTATCCCAAAGTTTGCATAGAAAAGGCTACCCAAAAACTTAAAGAATATGGTTATATTGACGACGAGGCTTATTGTGAAAACTATATCGCCTCATATTCCTCAAAAAGCAGAAGAAAACTTAAATATGACCTTCTTGCCAAAGGCATTGCCGAGGAGATAATCGAACAAAAACTTGCCACCCTCACCACCGAAGAGGAAGAAGAGAAAAAGTGCATCGCTTGCGGGGAAAAATATATGAAAGGCAGGGAATTTGACCTGAAAACCAAACAAAAATTTTATGCTCATCTTGCGGGCAAGGGTTTTGCCTTTGACGCAATTGCAAGGGCGTGGGAGGAAATTGAAAATGGTAGGGATTGACATTTTAGAGGTAAAAAGAATTGACACCAGCGAGGCATTTGTCAATAAAATTGCAAGAGAGGGGGAGATTGCATACATCAATAAATCGCCCTGCGAAAGCCTAAGGAAACAACGCTTGACGGCACTTTTCTGCCTCAAAGAGGCGGTGATGAAAGCCCTTGAAATGGGAAAGGGGAGCGGTGTTGTTTTCAAGGATATTGAATTGTGCCACGAAGAGAGCGGGAAACCATTTGTCATGCTTCACGGAAAGGCACTTGAAAAATTCAACTCACATTTTTCGGACAAAAAAATTGAGGTTTCACTTTCACATACAGAAAACTACGCAACTGCCATTGCTATTTTAATTTAAAAAATTTAGGTGCATAATTGCACCTTTTTTTATTCAAACTAGTTTAGAAAATGCAAAATAGGAGATAATCATGACAAAGCAAAACCTGCCACCAAAAGGAGAAAAAATCAAAAATCTTCAATCAAACGACAAAAAGATTGATTTTTGTTGCAAAGAAGAGGAAATTTCGCCTAGTGGCGGACATATTATGCTTATAGAAGAAAAAAGTTTTATTCCCTCTGCCAAAACATACAAAATTTTGCAGGAAGAAAACTCTCTTCTTGAAAAAGTCGATTTAATTGATTATTGGAATTTGCAAAAAAGTGGAAGGAACAATCAAACGCGGTGAAATTTATTATGCAGACCTAAGCCCTGTTGTTGGAAGTGAACAGGGTGGCGTTCGTCCTGTCCTTATTTTGCAAAATGATGTGGGAAATAAATACTCGCCAACCGTGATAGTGACGGCAATCACAAGCCAACTGGGCAAGGCAAAACTTCCCACTCATGTCGAATTGCCCGCCGAACAATATAACCTTCCCAAAAACTCGGTTGCACTTTTGGAACAAATACGAACCCTTGATAAAAGGCGACTTCAAGAGCGTGTCACCACACTTTCGCCCGCCAAGATGAAAGAGGTCAATAAAGCCCTCCTCATTTCTCTTGGATTTTAGATTAACGATGGGGGATAAAATCCTCCATTTTTTTTGTTTTAAATATAATTTGACTAGAAAGATTGAAAAAAGGTTAAATTTTCTTGACTATTTTTTTTTGTTGTTATATACTAAGCAATGTATTTAGGGGAATGGCTCAATGGTAGAGTAACGGTCTCCAAAACCGCAGGTTGGGGGTTCGAGTCCCTCTTCCCCTGCCAAAAATAGACAAGTTTCAAAAGAAATTTGTCTATTTTTATTTTTTTACTTTTATTTCTTCCCTTCTCACCTCAAAAACCTTGGCGTTTTTATGTTTTTTGTTTTGAAATTTGGGCGGTTTGATTTATAATACCCTCACGAGGTTACAAATGATTATTGGAATTGATATTGACGGCGTGCTTGCAAAATTGTTGCAAGGCGTGAAAGGAGAATATAAAAAGTTTTCCCACAATGCAACGGCAGGGTGATAATAAAGAAAGAGGTAAATGGGTATATCGCTGAAATGTCAAAAAATATTGAAAAATGGGGTGGAAAAGTTGAAAATAAATAAAATAATCACAAATTTGTATGCGTCCAATACCTTTGTGATTGAAAAAGAAGGACAGGTTTTGATTATTGACGCTGGGGCGGAACTTTCAAAGGTGCAAAAGGCGGTAGGAGAGTGCAAGGTTGTTGGCGTTTTGCTCACCCATGGACATTATGACCACTCGGCATATTGCAATGAATATGCAAAGGCGTTTGATTGTAACATTTTTGCAAGCCAAAAGGCGGGCGGAACAATGACAGACGAAAGGGCAATTTACAGCGAAGATGGTCGAGTGATTGACGACCTTTCAAGGGTGAAATTTTTAAATGAAGATTGCATTTTGCAATTGGGCGATTTTAGCGTGGAGTGCATAACAGCCGAAGGGCATAGTCCATGTAGTATGTGCTATAAAATTGATGATTTTTTCTTTGCTGGTGATGTGCTTTTTGAAAACGGAATTGGAAGGACTGACCTTGTAGGTGGTAATAAAAAACAAATGCTTGCTACACTTGAAAAACTTGATAACATAACTTTTGATAAAGTTTTTAGCGGACATGGCGAGGAAAGCACATATCCCACTCAAAAGAAAAACATTTCAATTTTCAAACGCTTTTTGGCAAGATAGGCAAAGGAGGAAATATGAATCTAAGGGGAAGGAGAAAGGATAAAGGTATATCTCAGGTTGAGGTGGCGGACTTGCTGAATGTTTCACAAAGCACTTATAGCAAGTATGAAAACGGAGAGATTGAACCAGATATTTCAACTCTTAAAAAACTTGCCGAGTTGTTTCAAACAACCATTGATGATTTGGTTGAGTTTGAAGTGCCTTATCTTATACATAAAAGCAAATTTTCTTCTCAGCAACTTTTGCTTGTTGACAAAATTCAAGCCCTTGATAATAATCAATGCCTAAAACTTTTGGCATATATTGACGGGCTGAAAGATGGAAATGTCAACAAATAAAATCTTACACAATAAAAACCTCAGTTTGATTACTGAGGTTTTGTTTTTTGTCAGTTTTTGGAGATTTATTTTTTCAATCGCAGGTCTTTGCCTTCCAAATATACGCAGATTGATGTTGATTTGTCGGCAATTCTGCTTGCGATACGCTCATCATAATATTCCATCACATCTTCAATCGTGAGGTTTGATGTTATCACGGTAGGGCGCAATTGCATTTTGCGTTCATTCAGCACTTGATACAAAAACTGGGTTGTGATATCACGCTGACGCAGTTCTGTGCCAAGGTCGTCAATAAACAAAACTTCTGCGTTTAGATATCTGTCAAGCAGTGCATTTTTCTGTTCCAAATCACGGGTGGCGAAACTTTTGATAAAGTCTTGGTTCATGGCAAAAGAGGTGGTAAGAAGGACAAGTTTGTTTCTGCCAATAAGTTCATTTGCCATGCACTTCATAAGGTGGGTTTTCCCCACGCCAGTTTGACCAGCAAGAAAAACAAGGGTTTTATCAAAGTTTGAATAGCACCATTCTTTCATTTTTCCATAAAGTGCTTGCATAATTTTTTTATTTTCAAAAATTTCAAAATTTGCGTCGTCAAAATGCTCCAAATTCAAAAAGCCACTTTCTTTTTTCAAAAGTTCATTGATTTGTGCAATCAGGCAGTCGCAATACTTGCCGTTGATAAACCCTGTGTCCTCACATTTTGTGCATGAATATTTTGGGGTGATTTCTCCCATTTTATGTTCTTTCAGCCAGTCCAAATATTCACCTTCAAGCATAATCGTTTGGCGAGAGGGGTCACGCCCTTCTTTTGCGTCCGTCATCATGCTGTCGAGGTATGCGTAATAAATTTTCTTGAATTCCTCGTTTTTGAGTGCGTTTACTTTATTGTTTTGGGCGATTGTCACTGCGTTATATCGTTTGTCTTCAATCTCTCTTTTTGCCCTTTCAATCAAACTTGCTTTCATTTTTACACCTCAATTTCGTCTATGCTTTGGAAGAGGGCGGAAAGTTCTTTATTTGTATAACTTCTGCCTGTAAAATTCTTCTTTGGCGATGGTTGCTCTTTTGTATTGACTACTGTTGTCGCCTTTGCCTCTTCAATTGTTTTAATGCCCTTTTCATGCCAGTCGGCTAGCACACGGCTGAGATATTTCAGTGGGCTGTCTTTGCCTTTTGCAAGGGTGGTGGCGTGTGCAATCAACTCTTCGCTCAAATGCCAATTCTCCTTCCAAGTTTTGTAGTTTTCTCGGTCGAGATAGTTGACATTTCTGCTTATTTCCAAGGAGGAAAGAATGTCCTGAATTTTGCGGTCGGTTGACAAAATTTCTTCCATATATTGCCCGAATGCGTCGACGCTGACAAGCCCGAGTTTATAAAACTTGGCTATTGTTCCATTCATGCCTTCCAGCGTGCGTATTGAAGTTTTGAAGCAATATTCTGCGATTTGCAACAAAAGTTCATTTGAAAAGCCCATATTTTGCCATTTGAGGATATAGTTTTCGACTACGCCCTCCAAATTTTCATAATAAACACCAATTGTTTTGTTGATTTCTTTAGCAAGTTTATAAAGGGCATCTTTGTCACGCTCAAAACTTTCAATTTCGCTGACAGAAAGAAGTTTCATTTCATAATATTTGGTCAAAATTCCGTCCAGCCTGTCGAAAGAGAAGTGCGATTTTGTTTTGCTTTTTTTGATTATGTGAAGAATGACATCAAGACTGAAACCATATTCGCTAAGCCATTTGCCGAGCAGGGCACGCTCTTCCACATAAGGTGCACGCTTGATGCCTGCCACTTTGAAAATTTCATCTAGTTCAAAAGATTTTTCTTCAAACGCCTTCAATTTTTCTTCAACTTGAAGGGCAGAAGTGATGCCTTCACCCGCCCAGTTCTTTGCGACTGTGAGGATATAGTTATATCCAACTGCACTTTTCTTGGTGTCAACGCAATATTGCATAATCATAAGGAGGGCTTCTTGTTCGACATGGTATCGCTCCAAAAAGTCGTAATATTCTTGATATTCATGCTTAGAAATTTGTCGTTTGCTTTTAAAAATTTCCTGTGCTTGGCTGTTGAAAAGTGCATATTTATCAGGCTTATACAACTTGTTTGCAGAAAGAACATTTTTGAGTGGGATATATGTCACTTGCAATGGTCGCACTTTGATAAGATTGACAAGTCCCTGCTCCTGCCAATATTCAAATGCAGAAACAATCTCTTCTTCGCTCATGTTCAGCGTTTTGCAAAAGTTTTCAATTGAGTTGTCAAAAGATGTGCTGTTGCAAAGATAAAGCCCATACAAATATACGATTGTATGTTGTGGCTCGGCGAAAGGCATATAGTCATTGATAAAAATATTGTCAATTTCTGTTTTTGAACTTGCTATAAACTCGGTTGAAAATTTGCAAAAAGCCATGATGTCTCCTTTTTTCATGGCTATTCTACCACACTTTTCCCCATTTTACAAACATTTATTTGTTTGTTATTGTGTAATTTTTGACGCCCTCCTTCAATAAGATATGGTATGGTAAATAAAATCAATAAAAAATATCTTTTGTGGGGCGGGGTTTTGCTTGCTATTATTGTGGCAATGGTGATTGCCTCTATAATCTTCTCAAAGGAAGAGGGGGCAGAGGAAAGAACCAAATATACCCTTGACCTTGAATATGAAGAAAACTCTCATACATTGTTTGGCGAAGAGCAGGTGGAATATTTCAATTCCAGTGATAATATGTTTACGACACTTTCCTTTCATTTATATCCAAATGCCTTTCGGGAAGGCTCAAAAACGCCAGTCGTCACAAGCAATAATTTCGGCGAGGCATATCCAAATGGGTATAGTTATGGCAGTATAGAGATTGTCAAGGTGTCCTTTGCAGAGGGAGTGCCCGCCACATACCAAATTTGCGGTGAGGACGAAAATATTTTGTCAGTCGTCCTTCAAGAGGAGTTATACCCCGAAGAAAGCGTAACCCTCAATATTTCATTCAAAACAACCCTTGCCAACATCAACCATAGATTGGGTTATGGCGAAAATACCATAAACTTGGGCAATTTTTATCCCGTTGCCTGCGTGTATGAAGAGGGCGTTGGGTTTTGCGAATACGCATATCATTCAAACGGCGACCCTTTTTATAGCGAGTGTGCCGATTATGATGTGACCTTGCGATACCCTCAAAAATTTTCACTTGCGTCAAGTGGGAAACAAACGGAAATCTTAAACGCGGACAACATGGTGGAGGTCAAAATTGAGGGTAAAAAGATAAGAGATTTTTGCTTTGTGCTTAGTGATAGGCTTGAAAGGGTGACTGCGACAGTTGGCAAAATTGAGGTCAACTATTTTGGTTATGCGGGCGACGAAAATTTGCAAGAGTGCCTGCAAACGAGCCTTGACGCAATGACAACATTTCAAGAATTTTATGGGGAATATCCATATTCGCAAATTTCAATTGTCAAAAGCAATTTCGTGCATGGCGGTATGGAATATCCAAACATCGTGCTTGTCAGCGACGCAGTGGAAGGGCAAAAGGACATAAACTATGTGATAGTGCATGAACTTGCCCATCAGTGGTGGTACGGGCTTGTTGGCAACGACCAATATAATCATGCGTGGATTGATGAGGGACTTGCAGAATTTAGTACCCTGCTTTTCTTTAAACAAAACGAGGATTATGGCGAAGATTATGGCGGACTGGTTGATGGTGCAACAGAAAGTTACAAACTTTTTGAAAAGATTTTTATAAAGGTCACAGGAAGTGTTGACGGGCGAATGGAAAGGGGGTTGTGTGACTTTGATACCGAACCTGAATATGTGCAGTGCGTGTACACAAAAGGCGTGCTGATGTTTGACGCACTGAGGGAGTTGGTTGGGGAGAAAAAACTGCTTTCAACTCTTAGGGGAATTTGTGTGGATTATAGATATAAAACCATTTCTTCGGCAGAATTTGTGGCAGAATTTGTTTCTTCTTGCGGAAGAAGCATGGAAGGATTTTTTGAAAGTTGGCTTTCTGGCAAGGTGATAATTGCATAAAAGTGACACATTTTTGACGAAATAAAAAAATATCAACGATTTTGTTTGACAAACTTTTTCAATTGAGATATATTGATTTACGAATTGAAAAAACTTATAAAGAATAGGAGCATAAGATGAAAAAAGATTATCCAAGATATACCTTGCGTGTTTCAAAAGAGTTGCTTTTTAAGTTGTCGTATATTGCAGATTTTTATGGAAGGACAAAAAATCGTGAAATTGAGTATGTTCTTAAAAAACATATCACCGAATTTGAGAAACAATATGGCGTAATTCCTGTTCCAGACGATATTGCTGACGAAGAATAGGGAAAATCTTTTTGCCTAATAATAGAATATTGACCAAATAAGCCTTAAAAATTGGGCTTATTTTTTATTTTTTTGTTGTAAAAATAAACAGCCCTATGCTCTGGCTTTTGGATTTTATCTTGATTTGTTTTAATGTTTAGACAAATTTTGTAGCAACCACATATTATGTAATATAAAAGGAGTTTTTATGCGTAAAACAAATGACGACATATGCAATTTTAATTATGATGATTTCTGTAAGGAAACAACAAATAAGCACAACAATTGTTGTCCCAATGTTATAAATAATCAAATTATTCTTCGAGGCCCCACCGGTCCTGCCGGATTGCCCGGTCCTGTGGGTCCACAAGGTATTGCCGGTGCGACAGGACCAACTGGCGTGACAGGACCAACAGGTGCAACTGGGGCAACTGGCGTGACGGGGGCAACGGGAACAACGGGAGAGATTGGACCGACTGGTGCAACTGGTTCAACTGGTTCAACTGGGCCGACTGGAGCAACTGGTTCAACTGGTTCAACTGGGCCGACTGGAGCAACTGGTTCAACTGGTT
>CAZVYB010000022.1:7373-14805 GCA_964631405.1 uncultured Lachnospiraceae bacterium | reverse complement strand
ATAAGTTTTTCGGCGGTGGTTGGGTTGGCTTTGCCTCGGCTTGCCTTCATAACCTGTCCCACAAACCATTTGATAAGTTTGTCTTTTTCCTCGCTTGCGTGATAGTCTGCCACTGCCTTTGGGTTTTGGGCAATCACGGTGTCAATCATGTTTGCAAGTTCTCCCTCGTCAACGCTTCCGCCCAGTTTTTGTGCAAGGGTTTCCACATCGCCCTCACCAGCCCAAACTTTTGCAAAAATTTCTTTTGCCACGGCACGGTTCACCTTGCCATCGGCAATAAGTTTGATAAGTGTGCCAAGTCCTTTTGCAGAAAGCAAAATTTCGCCGTCGCTTTCCTTTGCCTTTGCAAGCACATCAGTCAAAAGCCAGTTTGAAACCTGTTTTGGCTGTCCGCAAACCTCGCTCGCCTCTTCAAAGTATGCAATAAGTTTCTTTTCGCGGGTGATAATTTCTGCCTCATATTCGCTCAGTCCAAACTCGCCAACATATTTTTCCTTCAATTGGTGAGGCAAAAGTGGAAGGGTTTTTCTTATTTCTTCAACCTTTTCAGAAGAGATTATCACGCTGAGAAGGTCTGGGTCAGGGAAGTAGCGATAGTCTTGTGAGGTTTCTTTTTTACGCATAGCATAACTTATGCCAGCCTCGTCGTCCCACTTGCGGGTTTCTTGGGTGACAATGCCACCTTTATCAAGAATTTCCGCCTGACGCTCTACCTCATATTTGATTGCACGCTCAACGCTCTTGAAAGAGTTGAGGTTTTTCATTTCGGTGCGGTTGCCCAGTTTGTCACTGCCCTTTGGCTTGATTGAAACATTGACATCGCATCTCATACCGCCTTGCTCCATTTTGCATTCGGCAACATCGGCGAAGATGAGTATAGAACGAAGGTTTGTCAAAAATTCAACAGCCTCTTCGGCACTTTGAATGTCTGGCTCGGTGACAAGTTCCATAAGAGGAACACCGCCACGGTTATAGTCCACCATGGTCAGCCCGCTTTCGCCAGAATGGGTGAGTTTTCCTGCGTCCTCTTCAAGGTGAATACGATTGACTTTCACCTCTCGCTCGCCCACTTTAAGACGCCCGCCAACGCAGATAGGTTTGACAAGTTGGCTGATTTGATATGCCTTTGAAAGGTCTGGGTAGAAATAGTTTTTACGCTCAAAAATCGCCTCGTTGTTTATCTCGCAACCAATTGCAAGACCTGCCTTGGCAACAAGTTCCACCGCCTTTTTATTAAGCACTGGTAATGCCCCCGGAAGGCCTATACATACAGGGCAACAATTTGTGTTTGGTGCAGAGCCAAATTGATTTTTGCAAGAGCAAAAGACCTTGCTTTTTGTTTTCAGTTCTGCGTGGACTTCAAGCCCAATGACAATATCATATTCCATTATGCCTTCCTCCTTTGGTTTTCAATTGCGTTTGCAATTTGGTATACTGTTGCCTCGTCAAACTCTCTTCCCAAAATTTGCACGCCAAGAGGCATTTTGTCCTCAGTTTCGCCACAAGGAAGGGTGAGGGCAGGCACGCCCAAGATGTTTGCAATGATGGTGAATAAGTCCTCTTTATACATACTTACAGGGTCGGTTTTTGCACCGATTTTGAAAGCCTTTCCGGCGGTTGTTGGAAGAAGGATAGCCTCGCAGTCGGCAAGGATTTTGCCTGCCTCGTCCTTCAATTTTTGTTGCACTGCTTTTGCTTTGTTATAGTAAGCGTCAAAGTATCCAGAAGAAAGCACAAAGTTTCCAAGCATGATACGGCGTTTCACTTCCTCGCCAAAACCTTCTGTTCTGCTTTTGGTGTAGATTTCGTCAACATTTTTTGCCTCTTCGCTACGGCGAGAATATTTGATTCCGTCAAATCTGCCAAGGTTGCTTGTTGCCTCGGCTGGGGCGATAACATAATAGCAAGGCAGAGAAAGTGCGAAGTCTGGCATAGATTTTTCAACAATTTCCACGCCAAGAGAGGTGAGAATTTCCTTTGTTTTGCGATATGACGCCTCAGTTTCAAGGCCTTTTACAGCCTCTTCAACTTCCTTCAAAACGCACACCTTCAAACCGCTGATTGGTGCGTCGATTTTGTCGATATATGATGGCACTTCTCTTTTGCTTGATGTTTCGTCATGCTCACTTGCACCCGCCAAAACTTGAAGGGCGTAGGCGTTGTCTTTCACTGTTTTTGTCATAGGACCAACCTGTTCAAGACTGCTTGCAAAGGCAACCACGCCATAGCGTGACACTCTGCCATAGGTTGGCTTTATGCCCACAATGCCGTTGATTGCACAAGGCTGACGGACAGACCCGCCAGTGTCAGTGCCAAGAGAAAGAGGACACATACCACCAGCAACAGCAACCGCACTGCCACCGCTTGACCCGCCAGCAACGCAGTCAAAGTTGATTGCGTTGTGTGTTACACCAAATGCCGAGTTTTCGGTGGAACTTCCCATGGCAAACTCGTCCATGTTTGCACGACCAATTATGATAGCACCAGCGTCAAGCAGTTTTTCAACAACGGTTGCTGAATATTGAGCAACATAGTTTTCCAAAAATTTTGAAGAGCAGGTGCATTTTTTGCCTTTATATAAAATGTTGTCCTTGATAATCACAGGCACGCCCGCAAGTGCACCATCAAAGCCACCTTTGATTTTTTCGTCCATGGCTTTTGCAGTGTCGATGGCGTCATCAAAAATTTCAAGCACGGCATTGTATTTTTCCATTTCCTTGCATTTTGAAATGTAGTATTTTGTCAGTTCTTCGCTTGTCACCTTGCCTCGTTTTAAAAGGTCAATGTGTTCAAGCAGTGAAAGGGTGTTATATTCCATCTATTCCTCCAACATTTGAGGGACTGCAAAACAGCCCTTTCGACTTTTTGGTGAATTAAGCAAAACTTCTTCTTGTGCAATGCTTTCGCCTGCCTCGTCCTCACGAAGGTCATCAAAGGAGTGGCTTGTGCGTTTTATTTGCACATCTTTTGTATCACATTTGGCAATTTCGCCCACCATGGCAAGGATATTTTCAAACTCGCCAACAAATTTTTCAAGACTTTGCTCGTCAAATTCAAGTGCCGAAAGGCTTGCAAGCCTCTTTACTTCGGCAATGTCAATTTTTTCCACATTCGCCTCCTATTGCTTTTCTCTTATTTTTATATGCACTTCTCGAAGTTGCTTTTCGGTCACTCTTCCCGGTGCTCCCATCATAAGGTCTTGTGCCTTTTGGTTCATAGGGAAGGCGACAACCTCACGAATGCTCTTTTCGTCAAGAAGAAGCATAATCATTCTATCAACCCCCGGTGCAATGCCTGCGTGAGGTGGTGCACCATATTGGAATGCGTTGTAAAGGGCAGAGAATTTTTCCTTGATTGTTTCTTCGCTGTATCCTGCAATCTCAAACGCCTTCACCATAAGTGCAGGGTCGTGATTTCTCACCGCACCACTGCTCAGTTCCACGCCGTTGACAATAATGTCATATTGATATGCCAAAATGTCGAGTGGCTCTTTGTTTTCAAGTGCTTCCATACCGCCTTGTGGCATAGAGAATGGGTTGTGGCAGAAATCAATCTTATCAGCCTCTTCGTCATATTCGTACATTGGGAAGTCAACAATCCAGCAGAATTTGTAAATATCCTTTTCAAGAAGGTTAAGTTTTTCGCAAAGCAGTGTACGCAGTCCGCCAAGCACTTTGCAACAAAGTTCGTCCCTGTCAGCGACAATGAAAAGACAGTCGTCTTCCTTCGCACCACTTGCCTCAAACAGTTCGGCTTGCTCACGCTCGGTGAGGAATTTGATGATTGGCCCTACAAGGCTGTTGCCTTCGCCCACTTTGACCCATGCAAGACCTTTTGCTCCATTGTCGGTGGCATAGTTTGTCAGTTCGTCAAAAGTTCTGCGGGAAAGGGTGCTTGCATTTGGTGCGGTGATGACTTTCACCGTTTTTCCAGCAAACGCCCCAAAGGTTGTTTCGCGGAATACATGGGTGATGTTTTTGATTTCAAGAGGGTTGCGAAGGTCTGGTTTGTCAGTGCCAAATCTGTCCATAGCGTCGCGATAACTGATGCGAGGGAATGGCACCTCGGCAACTTTGTATTTGCCAAACTTTTCAAAAATGTATGGCAAAAGTTCTTCCATAACGGCAAAAACATCTTCCTGCGTTGCAAAACTCATTTCCATATCAAGTTGATAAAACTCGCCCGGACATCTGTCCGCTCTTGCGTCCTCGTCACGGAAGCATGGTGCAATTTGAAAGTATCTGTCAAGCCCAGACACCATCAAAAGTTGCTTAAATTGTTGTGGTGCTTGTGGCAGGGCATAAAACATTCCGTGGTGTATTCTGCTTGGCACAAGATAATCTCTTGCACCTTCTGGCGAAGATGCAGTAAGAATTGGTGTTTGAAATTCGTCAAAGCCAAGTTCATACATCTTGTTGCGAAGTTCTCGAATGACCGCACTGCGGAAAAGAATGTTGTTTTTCATGCCCTCATTTCTCAGGTCAAGATAACGATATTTAAGTCGAATTTCCTCGTTTGTTTCACGAGAAAGGTCAACCTCAAAAGGCAAAATGTTTTTGCACTGACTTTGAAGGGTGCTTTCGCTTACAATCACCTCAATATCGCCTGTTGAAAGTTTGCTGTTGACTGTCGCCTCGTCACGACCTTTCACAACTCCTTTTACGGTGATGACGGACTCCTTTGTCAACTTAAATTCTGGCAACTGGCTATACACAACCTGTGTTTTGCCGTATCTGTCACGAAGGTCAACAAATGTGATGCCACCATGGTCACGCACGGTGTCAATCCAACCAGACAAAACAACTTCTTTGCCTTCGTCGCTTTTGCGGAGTTCTCCGCAGGTGTGCGTTCTAAAAACGCTTGTCAAGTTTTTCATATTCTCTCTCCTTTTTTTCGGCTTAAAAACAAAAAGGTCACCCGCCGACAACGCTTTCAACTTTTCTGTTTTCAAGCGTTAGGGCGAATGACTCGCGGTGCCACCTAACTTGGTTTTATCCATCTCATTTTTCGCTGTGACGGGCTTTTCCCGTTCTTCACTACTAGGCGGGTGAGTCCCACTTTTTGCAAAGACCGCTCCAAAGTGTTATTCGCAAATTCATTTTGAGTGGGCTTTCACCTTGCCCCACCTCTCTGTACAAAAGCGGAAAATGCTACTTCTCTTTTTCAATGCGTTTTAGCCATTGTACAAAAAAAATATAAATAAGTCAATGTTTTTTATATTTTTTGTAAAAAATTATCAAAGAAATTGTTGACAATAAAAACATATTTGATTGCCAGAAAGCATTACCAATATTGGTGATTATGTTTTTGCAAAATGCTTTTCTTTAAATACCGTAATTCAAAAGCAATAACTCTGCCGACAGGCGGAGGCAGTATGTGTGATACATAAAAAAAGTATTATTTATTTTTGAAACCAGTCGGGTTGTTTTTTGATTGTTTTGCCGTTGAGGTAGTCAAGAGGTGGTGGCAGTTGTTTGAAGGTGATTGATGTGCTGTGCAGGCGTTGCCACTTTTGTTTGAATTTTTTGTTATCCTCATTTTTTCCGTACTTGCCGTCGCCAATGATTGGGTGACCGAGGTGGGAAAGAGAGGCACGCAGTTGGTGGGTTTTGCCGGTGACAAGTATACATTCAACAACGCTTGAAGAAGGATTTGATTTGATTGTATCAAAAATGCTGACAATTGGCACTGCTCCTTTGACGGGTTTGTCAAAAATTTTGACAAGACTATCCTTGGCGTTTTTCAATAGATATGCGTTGTGGGTGAAATTCTTAAAATTTGTTTGCCCCACAACTTCGGCAAGATATTTTTTTTCGATTTGGTGATTTTTGATTGCGGTAACAAGGGCATTTTGTGCCCCTTGATTTTTTGCTAAAATCACAAGCCCGGTGGTGTTTCGGTCAAGCCTATGTACGGCAAGGGCGGAAAGTTTTTTGCATAAGCCCTCAGCCCCTTCAATTTCAATGCCCACACCTTTGCTTACAACAATGATATTGTTGTCCTCAAAAACAATTGATTTTTTCAAAATTTCCTCAGGTGTGGTGACGCTTTCACTTAGAAACACAATCAGTTCATCGCCAATAAAAAGAGGTTGGTTTTCCTTGATTTTTGCATTATTTATTCGCACATCTTTGTTTCGCAAAAGTTTACAAGCATAACTATATGAAACGCCCAGTTCTGCAAGTGCCGATAAAACATCTTGCTCTTTTTTGATTAAAATGCTTTTCTTTTCCATGATTTTCCTTCAAATTATATAGATATTGTAACCGCTTTTTGTAATCTTCACAAGCATTTTTGAATATATTTTTGTGAGGTGTGCTATGAATTTTGCATTGCATTTAGAAAATGACCTGCTTGCAATCAAGGGAGCGACAAAGGTTTCCTCTTCCACTCAAACTCAGGCGGTGATTGAGGCGGGAGAAAGGGGGATTGTGATTTCGGGAAGTGAAATTGAGGTGAAAATGCTCAATTTAGAGGAGGGTGAGGTTTTGCTTTCTGGCAGGTTCTCAAACATCAAACTTGGCGGTGTGGCTGGCAAAAAACAACCGCTCTTGAAAAGAATTTTCAAGTAAACTCGACGGGGGGAGAGATGCTGTATCCAACAATCAATCAACCGCTGATTTTTCTTGCCCTTTTTGTAGGTGGAATTGTCGGAGGGCTTATCTTTGATGTTTTCAAAATATTGACAACCCTTTCTGGCAACGATAAATTTTCTCAACATTTTTTTGATTTTATTGCCACAATTTTGGCGTTTTGTTTGCTGTTTTTGATAAACTTATGGCTCAATTTTGGGCAGTTTCGTATTTATGTGCCAGCCGTTTATTTGGCAAGTTTTGCCTTGGAACGCTTTATTTCAAAATTTTTGTGGACAAAACTGGTTGAAAAGTGGTACACTAGCATTGCGAAAAGAGGACGCAAACATGGAAAAGGGAAAAAGAAAACTTTGGACTAACATTTTGCTTTATGGCGGACTGGCACTTGTGATTGCCTTTGCCTGCATCACTGCCATTGTTGTCAACTGGCAAAAACGCAAACTTGATGACCTTACTGACAAAAACGACCAAATCGAGGACGCTCTCGGCGAAGAAGAAAACGCTTTGATTATAAAAAATTTTTCAACTTTTTCAAAAAATCTTCTAAATTTCATTGACAATGAGAAAAATGTTTGATATTATAAACAATGTCGATAGGGCAATTTGCCCAAAACGATAACAATAAGTCCCAATCTCATAGATGGTGGAGCGTGGGGCTAAAACGCCAAGGACGAAGTCCTGCGTACGGAGCGAAAGCGGAGTTAAACCGAGAAAGGTTGACAGACGAGTGCTCCAAAGAACAATTTAATATTCCCCAGTAGCTCAGTGGTGGAGCGTGGGGCTGAACGCCAAGGACGAAGTCCTGCGTACGGAGCGAAAGCGGAGTTAAACCGAGAAAG
>CAZVYB010000022.1:0-7273 GCA_964631405.1 uncultured Lachnospiraceae bacterium | reverse complement strand
AGACGAGTGCTCCAAAGAACAATTTAATATTCCCCAGTAGCTCAGTGGTGGAGCGCTCGGCTGTTAACCGATAGGTCGTAGGTTCGAATCCTACCTGGGGAGCCAAGTATACACACGACCTATCGTCGTGTATTTTTATTGTTTTGGCTACCCAGATAGGTGCGTACTGCGTGAGCAACGCTACCTGGGGAGCCAAGTTAAGACTAAGCGAAAGGTTTGGTCTTTTTTTATAATAACAGCCGAGTGCGAGGCTGAACGCCAAGGACGAAGTCCTGAGTATGGAGGGAAGCGGAATTAAACCGATAGGTGGTATTTTAATATCCAGTTAAGACTAAGCGAAAGGTTTAGTCTTTTTTGTTTTTTGACTATTTGGGAAATTGTGTTATAATGTTCATAGAGGTGGAGATGGCGAAAGGGACATTGTATATCATTCAAGGTTTTATTGGTGCGGGGAAAAGTACATTTTCTAAAAAATTGGCAGAAGAAATGGGGGCGGTGCATTTGAACCCCGATAGTTGGGTTGGTCGTTTTTTTGACAAGGAAAAATATATGAGTGATTGGGACGCCTGTTTTGAAGAAACCGTGCAGAGGTTGTGGCAGGTGGCACGGGAAGATTTGGCAAATGGCAAAGATGTGATTTTTGATATGGGTTTTTGGCTGAAAAAAGACAGGGACTATGCAAGGCGTGTAGCAAAAGAATGTGACGCCTTTTGCAAGCACATATATTTGCAAGTGCCTGACGAAATTTTGAAAGAGCGGATTATTGCTGACAGACCACCGCATTGGGCGGAAATTCATTTGAAAAATTTTGAGAAAAACAAGGCGAAATTTGAAGAGCCGACAAGAGAAGAAAATGCAATCGTTATCAATAATTATTAGAAATTATTAGATTTTTGCTTAAAATATAATAAAAAAACATTAAAAAAGTGATTTTATTTGTATTTTTCTATATTTTTTGATATTATTTTTATCAGTGAGGAGAAAATGAAAAACGACAAAAGAGTGGGAGAAACAAGATTTTTCTTTGACGGGAAAAGTAAAACATATTTTGCCCGTCCGGATTTTGATAGGAGAGTATATCAATTTTTGATGGAAGAGTATGGGCTTGGCAAAAATAGTGTGATTGCAGAACTTGGTGCGGGCACTGGGAAATTCACATACAATGTTGCACCTTTTGCGGGAAAGGTGTTTGCGGTTGAGCCAAACAAGGAGATGTTTTTGCTGGGCAAAGAAAATTGTGCGATGCGTGACAATGTGGAGTTTGTCTTTGCGACTGCTGAGGAAACAACGCTAGCCCCTAAAAGCCTTGATTTTGCTTTGGCTGTGCAATCATTCCACTATTTTGACAAGGAAAAATTGCTTGTGGAACTTGGTCGCATCTTAAAAGACGATGGAAAGTTTGCTGTTGTTTGGAATATGAGTGGGTATAGCGGTCAAGGTTTCGACAAGGCTTGGTCTGACCTTTTGCAAAAGGCAAAACTTGATACAACAGGCAGTGGTGACAACCATAATTTGGACGAGGAGAGAAAAATAATTTTCAAAAAAGGGGAATATGAGGAAAGGCAATTTTCTTACAATAAAAAGATGTCCTTGAAGGATATGTGCAATTTTGCCCGCTCTATCTCCTTTGTGCCAAAGGAGGGTGACGAAGGACATAAGGCGTTTTATAAAGAATTGAAAGAGGTTTTCAAGAAGCATAAAAAATGGGGCAAGGTTGAAATTTCGACAACAACCACAATTCAAATTGGCGAAATAAACAGAGTGTAAAAAATGCTTTATGAAAAAGCACAAAAATATGATTTTTTCAAGAAAAAACAGCCCATTTGGCGAAAATAAGGCTGTTTTTTATCTTTTATGGAGTTCTTTTTTTTATGAATGGTTTTGTGTGAAAAGTTGTGGATTTTTTAATCTTCATAAAGGCTTCCGCCCAAGAAATGAGGTTCGCTTGTTATGCTTATGCCAAGGCGTTTAAGCGTCACCTCTTCGGCAGGAGGCAAAAGATATGTGCTGTGTGCTTCGCAACCATAAAGTTCAGGTATATGTCCAATTGCCTTTTTTGCCTTTTGGTTATGTTCGGCAGATATGGCAAGAGCAATCAAAATGTCGTCAATCGTCAGCACGCAGGTTTTTGATTTGAGCACATCTTTTTTAAGTTTGACGATTGGAAGCAAAATGTCGTCGGCAATTATGTCGAAGTCGTCACCGAGGTCGGCAAGGTTTCGAAGGGCGTTTAAAATCACAGCCCCGCTTGCCGAAACCATTGTTTTGTTTTTGCCTGCAACAATCTTTCCGCAAGGAAGTTGCAATGCCACGCATGGGAAACCGCTTGTTTTTGCGAGGTCTTTGGCATATGGCACAACTTCAAGGCTGTTTGGGTCAAGGTCAAGTTCGCTCATCAAATAGCGGTTGCGTTCCACTGTGTCAAAGGTTGCAGAACCACGCTTATAGTCACATTCGGCACGGAAATATCTACGCAAAATTTCCTTTTTGGCACTTTCTTCAACCACTTTTTCGTCCACGATTGCACTTGCAACCATGTTGACGCCCATTTCGGTTGGTGATTTATAGGCGACAGCCCCTGTGATTTTTTTCATAATGTTTTTTACAACAGGAAATGCCTCAATGTCGCGGTTATAGTTTATGGTAAGTTCTCCATACTCGCTGAAATGATATGGGTCAATTTGATTTATATCTTTGATGTCGGCGGTGGCAGACTCGTATGCGATGTTCACTGGGTGTTTGAGTGGCAAGTTCCAAACAGGGAAGGTTTCAAACTTTGCATATCCCGCCTTGTCGCCCCGCTTATAGTCATGATAAAGTTGACTGAGGCAGGTGGCAAGTTTTCCGCTTGATGGTCCGGGAGCGGTCACGACGACAAGGGGGCGTGTTGTTTCGATATAAGGGTTTGCACCATATCCCTCATCGGAAACAATAGTTTCCACATCGCTTGGATATCCTTTTGTATATTTATGGAAATAAACACGCTCGCCATACTCTTGCAGACGCTCGGCAAATTTTACCGCACTTGGTTGACCTTTGAAAAGGGTGATAACGATTGCTGATACATAAAGGTCAAGAGCCCTCAGACTGTCGATAAGCCTCAGCACCTCTTTGTCATAACTTATGCCGAGGTCGCTTCTTATTCTGTTTTTTTCGATGTCGCTTGCCGAAATGCAGAAAATGATTTCCGCCTTATCTTTCAGAGAAACAAGCAATTTTGTTTTGATATTTGGGTCAAACCCCGGAAGAACACGAGATGCGTGAAGGTCATCAAAAAGTTTCCCGCCAAATTCAAGATAAAGTTTGTTGTCAAATTGTCCTATTCTTTCAAGGATTTTTTCGCTTTGCAGTCGGAGGTATTTTTCGCTGTCAAAGCCGATTTTTTGAGATTGTGATTTTGTCATAATTTTCTCCCTACAAAACAAGTATAGCCAGTTTGTCCTCAAAATCAAAATAAAAAGAGAAATTTTTGACGGTTATGCCCAAATTTATGTTTGTAATATTGCATAATTTATGTTACAATGGGGCAAGGGGCTTAAAGCCTCTCAAAGGAGAAATTTATGAAAAAAATTTTAATACTTACCGTGACAGCGGGAAATGGACATAACTCTTGTGCAAAAAGCGTTAAACGCAAACTTGAAAGCGAAGGCGATGTTGAAGTCAAAATCGTTGACCTCGTGAAGGAGTTTTCTTCAAAACTCAATTTCTGGACGGTAGATAAGGGGTACAACCTTGCAGTAAGCAAAGTTTTGCCTTTATATAATATGTTCTATAACCACTATAAACGCTCAAAACCTTCAAAAAGATACAAATGCAAAGCTCAGGGCGTGGCAAGTTCCACAGTGGACGGACTTCTTAAAGAAATTTTGGACTATCAACCAGATGTGATATTCTGCACACACTTCTACGCAGGCGTTGCACTCACCGACCTTAAACTTGTTTATGACCTACCTTGCAAGACGGTGATAGCAAACCTTGACTATGTCAACTCTCCTTTCTGGGAGGGCTGTGTTGGTGTTGACTATTTTGCAATTCCAAACGAAGATTTCATTGCCGAGTGCATTGAAGAGGGGTTTAAAGAAAACCAACTTTTGCCTTTTGGTTTGCCAGTTGATGAACGCACCTTGCAGGCAACTGAAAAATCACTTGCAAGAGAACAATTGGGGCTTGATAATGATGTCTTTACCGTTATGGTGATGTTTGGTGGCGGTCACTGGAAGGGTGGTTTCAAAATCTTCAAAAACATTGTAAACGCTCTTGAAAAGAAGGGGCAAAAAGCACAAATTATTATGATAAATGGCAAGGACAAGTCTGGCTTTGATAAGGTTGCAAAAATGAAGTTTGCCGACAATGTCAAGGTGACCAATGTGGGCTTTACCGACAAAGTGCCTCTGTATATGTCCTCAGCCGACATGATTGTCAATAAGTTTGGCGGTACTTCACTGACAGAAATGCTCAATCAAGGTTTGCCAATGCTTATCACAGAAAAAATCCCAGCACAGGAAAAATATAACCTTATTTATATGAAATCAAAGGGCGTTGCAATGTCTTTTAAAAACAAAAAACAACTTACCGAGGGGCTTTATAAAATCATGGACGACGAGGCTCTTCGTAATGATATGGGGGCAAAGGCTTTTGCACTTAAAACAAATGGAATTGAAAAACTTTCAAAATTTATCGTCGCCCAACCAAATGCCGATTATTCAAAAATTTTGGCTGAAAACATCAAGTTTGATGATGTGAAAAAGAAGGTTAAAAAAGCAATGAAAATCGCCCACAAAAGGGAGAAAAAAGGAGAATAAACAATGAAAATCGCAGTTGTGACAGACAGTAATGCGGGAATTTTGCGTGAAGAGGAGGAAAAATTTTCAAATCTTCATATCATTCCTATGCCTTTTATGATTGACGATGAAGAATATTTTGAGGGGGTCAATCTCTCCCAAACAGATTTTTATCAAAAACTTGCCGAGGGGGCGGAGGTGTCAACATCTCAGCCTTCAATTGGCGTGGTGCTTGAACTTTGGGAAAAACTGCTTAAAGAATATGACGCAATCGTGCATATTGCCATGTCTAGCGGACTTAGCAAGTCCTGTGAAACGGCTATGAACTTTGCTCGTGACTTTGAGGGAAGGGTTCAAGTTATTGACAATCGTAGGGTTTCTGTCACGCACAAACAATCGGTATTCGACGCACTCAACCTTGCAAAAGAGGGGAGAACGGCACGAGAAATCAAAGAGATGTTGGAAGATAGTGCATCTGACAGCACGATTTACATCATGGTCAGCACCCTTAAATATCTCAAAAAGGGGGGGCGTATCACCCCAACTGCTGCCGCAATCGGCACACTTTTGAATATCAAACCAGTCCTCACCATTCAGGGAGGGAAACTAGATAGCCACTGCAAGGTTATGAATGAAAAGGTTGCAAAACTCAAAATGATAGACGCAGTCAAAAAGGATATTCAAACCCGCTTTGCCCCTCTCGTTGAAAAGGGTCAGATGAATATGTATGTCGCACACACAAATTGCCCAGAAAAGGCGGAAGCGTTTGCCGAGCAACTGCGTGAAGAATTCCCTAATATCCCCCTCTCATTTATCGACCCTCTTGCACTCAGCATTGCCTGTCATATAGGAAGCGGGTCAATCGCTGTGGCAATGGCAAGGACATTTTAAGATATGAAAGATATATTGAATGGCAAAGTTGCCGTCGTCACAGGCGGTTCAAGCGGGATAGGACTTGCAATTGCACAACTTTTAAATAAAAGAGGGGTGCGAGTGTTTAATATTTCTCGCAAAGATTGCGAGGAGGAGTGCTTTGCTGGCGACTATAACGCAGATGTCAATGACGGAGAAAAGATAGAAGGTTTTTTGCAGGACATTTATGGCAAAGAGGGCAAAATAGACATTTTTATCAACAACGCAGGCTTTGGCATCGGTGGTGCGGTTGAAAATGCAAGCAAAGAAAGCATTTATAGGCAGATTGACACCAATCTTTCGGCGGTTGTCAACCTTTCAAGAATGGCAATCAAATATCTTAAAGAGTCACAAGGAAACCTTGTAAACATTTGCTCGGTCGGCGGGGTGATACCTTTGCCATATCAGGCAACATACAGTGCCACAAAGGCGGGGATTGATGTTTTTTCAAGGGCACTTGCAAACGAGGTAAAGGCAGATAAAATCAAAGTCACAGTGGTTTTGCCGGGAGATACAAAAACAGGCTTCACCAAAGCAAGAGTGATTGAAAATGATGGCGACGAAAGCGGAAAAATCGGGAAAAGCATTGCAAAGTTTGAGCGTGACGAGGAAAGAGGCAAAAGCCCCGACACCGTGGCAAAAGTGGTTGCAAAAGTGCTTTGCAAAAAACGCCCTCCACTTCGCAAAACTGTGGGGCTTGGATATAAGGTTATTGTCTTTTTGCCAAGGATTGTTTCCTGCAAACTTGAAAACGCAATTGTAAGAAGGTTGTATTGTAAAAAATAGGGCGAAAAAGGAGAAAATTATGGAAAACACAGATGTTTTGTTTAAAAATACAAGCAAAATGGACGCACAAGAAATTGCAATTTTTCAGTCATACGCAATGAAAAAGGTCAACTTTGTGTCATCACTGGTTTTCGCACTGATTTTTGCAGGTATTGGTGCGGGGGCTTGCTTTTGGAACTTGACTTGCGGGATTATAGTCATAGTCTGCGGAGTGCTTGGCGGTTTTGTGCTTCTCCCTTATCTTATGAAGGAAAGCGTAAAAAAACAAAACGCTCAAAATTTTGGGGATAAAAAATATCTCAATACCTTTGAATTTTGCGACGAATATGTGCAAATCACAAGCGAGGCATCACAACTTGATAAAAATGAATATCAACAAATCGCTTCGCAAAAACTTTTTTATGCTGATGCGTTTCAAGCGGTGCTATATCGTGACCATCTTTTCCTTTATATAAGCCCACGCCAGAGTTTTATTGTTGACTATAAGGGAATGACAAAAGGCACAATTGGCGAAACAATTGACCTTATCAAATCAAAAGGCGTAAAAGTGGTTGATAAAAGCACAAAATAAGTTTATAAATAAATATTTTTTATATTACTTTTCTTTAAAAGAAAAGTAAGCAAAAGAAAACTAAACACAAAAAGGCTTGGAATTTTCCAAGCCTTTTTGCATGGCATTTTATTTTCATTTATTCAAACAGAACAAACCGCCTTCCCCGAAACCGGGGAAGGTGGCAACGGAACTGACAAGGCTTAGAATTTAAACAAAAGCGGACGATAGTCGCCCAGCGTAA
>CAZVYB010000021.1:0-15295 GCA_964631405.1 uncultured Lachnospiraceae bacterium | reverse complement strand
TATTTATAATGGTTGCGGGAGTTGGATTTGAACCAACGACCTTCGGGTTATGAGCCCGACGAGCTTCCGAGCTGCTCTATCCCGCGATAAACACATTCCTATTATATGTGCTAAAAAATCATTTGTCAACCATTATTTATAAAAAACTTTTATTTTTTTATTAAAAAAAGAGCGTTTTTTGTCAACGCTCATTTTGTATTTAATCTTAATAAAGGAAAATAGATAGGGAAATGATTGCAAGGGCGACAGCATACATTGCGTTTGCAATCATAACAATCGTCTTTTCTCCCTTTGAAAGGGTAAGCATAAGCCTGCTAGCAATCAGCATTGCACCGCTGACCATCATAAAGATTGCACTTACCACATGAGTTGTTGAAAGCAATGCCATAAGTCCAAAGCCAAGCACGAAGCCCATGCCTGTAAAAGCAGAAATCTCCCCTATCACCCTATGAAGTGTTTTATATTTTTTAATTGCACACACAAGCATACCAAGTGCCACGCCAAGAAACACTCCGCCAAGCACTGCGAAAATATTAAATTCCCCAAGTGAAAGTCCGCCAAGTGAAATTAAAAGAAATGCCGAGCCGTTTAATGCCCCAAATGTGGCATCTCTTGCCTTTTCATTTTCAATGCCCGCAACCTTCAACGCTTCGGCAAGCACCAAAACGCTTAGTCCGAGCGTGACGAAAAGTGGGAATGCGTTTGTAATCGCCTTTAAACTGCCCGAGATTTGAGCAAGTGCGATGCACGACAAAACAGTAAGGCCTCTTACTAAAAGTCCTTGCCAGCCCGATTTTTGGCTAAAAAAGGTGTAAACTCCTGCCATTGCAAGGGTAAGCACACCAAAACAAATGATTGGAATGATATTCATGTCTTTATTTTAGCCTAAAATTTCAAATAAGCAAAACATTTTTTGATATTTTTTTAAAATTTTGACCAAAATATTGTTATGGAAAAGCATATTGATAAATTTAAGGACTTTTTTTTGTTTTTATCGGCCTTTGTGCCTATGTTTTTGCTTATCTTTATCAAGTTGTGTTTGGATATGCTTAATCACAATCTTTCCTTCAATGTGCTTAACACTCTCAATTTTATCACCCTTATCCTTTTGATTATTCTTGGGATATGTGGGCTGATTTGGAACATCTTTTCAAAAGAGGGCACAAAAGAAATCACCATCATATCAAAAAGCAACATCACCGACCAGCATTTTTTAGGATATTTCTCTCTTTTTGTTTTGTTTGCCCTGCAACTTGACCTTTCTATGGTGAGTGGCTATTGCACTTTTGTTTTAATCATGATTTTTATTGGCATTGTTTATATCAAAAATGCACTTTTCTATATCAATCCCCTTCTAAATATTTTGGGGTATAATTTCTACGACATCACATACACAATTGAGGGAGAAAAAATCAAGCGTCAATCCAAAATGTTTTTTAAGGGGCAATTGAAAGAGGGCAAAGAATATTACATCAATGTAAAAAACGACAATTTCACATTTATTGACAAGCAGGTGCATAAGCGAAGAAAAAAGAAGGTTTAATTAACCCTACGGTTATAGTCTCCTTCTTTATTTTTTTTCTTCGTTTTCTATATTATCTTTGATTGAATTTTGCATCTTGTTTTCAACGCTTTCTTCTTGCTGTTTTTCTTTTTTAAACCAGCCAAGCATTTTGTTTGTGACGCTATCATTGAAAACAACAAATTTATCCCAAATAAATTCCAGCACAAAGTTTATCACCATCATAAGCACTGTGACGAGAGTGCCATTCCAGCCGACAGCCTCCAAAGCACCGCCACCAAAAACAGAAAGTGGGACAAATCCGCAATAAAACAACAACGCCAGCGTCATTGCAAGTGGAACATTGTTTGCCGATTTGAAGGTAAATTTGCGATTGAAGGTGAAATTCCAAATAACAGAAAGTATGATGCTGATAAGATAGCACGGCCACCACAAATGCCAGCCAATCCAATTGTACAAAAGTTCAAACGACAAAATTTGTATAACGCCTGCTGAAAGGGAAAATGCGGTGAATTTGCAAATTTCCCAAAATCCTGCTTTCTTTGATTTTTTATCTTTTTCCGTCGTCTGCGACTTTTCCTCTTTTTCTTCCATAATCCTCTTTTGTTTCCTTTATTTTTCTGCACATTATACCATAAATAAGGGGCAAAAAGCAATTATTTTTGTCAATTTTCTCCCATGCAAGATTTCTTCCCTTTTCGTCCTGCCCAGCGACAAGAAAAGGTGTAAAACGCTTGCTTTTTTATATATACTTATATATAATATATATATCTATATATAGGAGATGCAGATATGGACGAAAACAAAGACATGACTATAAATGAAAGCGAAGAAATTGGCAAATCTGTCAAATATGACGCTGGCGATATTCAGGTGCTTGAAGGCTTGGAGCCTGTGCGTAAAAGGCCGGGTATGTACATCGGTTCAACCGACGAACACGGGCTTCACCACCTTGTGACCGAGGTTGTTGACAACTCTATCGACGAGGCTCTTGCTGGATACTGCACCAAGATTGAGGTTATCATCAATTTTGACGGCTCTTGTTCTGTTGTGGACAACGGGCGTGGTATCCCAACGGGTATCATTCCAAAAGAGGGCAAAAGTGCGGTTGAGGTTGTTTTGACAAAATTGCACGCTGGCGGTAAGTTTGGTGGCGAAGGTTACAAAATTTCTGGTGGATTGCACGGCGTAGGCGTATCTTGTGTGAACGCCCTTTCAAAATATATGCGTGCAGATGTATACCAAAATGGCAAGCACCACAAAATTGAATTTTCTCGTGGCAAAGCCCTTTCTTCTTTGGAAATTGTAGGGTCGACTGAAAAGCGTGGTACAACCATCACCTTCCTTCCTGACGACGAAATTTTCGAAACAACCAATTTCAACTTTGAAACCATGAAAAATCGTTTCCGTGAAATTGCCTTCCTCAACAAAGGGCTTGTGATTTCTTTGGAAGATAAGCGTGAGGGACAGGAACGCAAAGAGGTTTTTGAGTTTAAGGGGGGAATTGTTGAGTTTGTTGACTATCTCAACAAAAATCGTGAAACCCTGCTTTCTGCACCAGTTTATTTCAATAAATTTAACCGAAACAATGCGGGCGAACTTGAAAATGAAATTGAAGTTTGCTTTCAATTTAATGAAGGATATAGCGAAGTTATAAACGCATATGCAAACAACATCAACACCGAAGAAGGCGGAACGCACCTTGAAGGCTTTAAGTCTGGCCTTACAAAGGTCATCAATGATTATGCAGTGAGCAATAAACTTATCAAAGAAAGTGAGAAACTTTCTGGCGAGGACTGCCGTGAAGGCATCACTGCCATCATTTCTGTTAAACTCAAAAATCCTCAATTTGAGGGGCAAACAAAAACCAAACTTGGCAACAGCGAAATGAGAAATGTGGTTTACAAAGCCATGGTGAGCGAGTTTGGCGATTATCTTGAAAATCACCCTAACGAAGCACGCAATCTTATCATGAAAAGTATCACCGCTCAGCGTGCTAGGGACGCAGCGAGAAATGCAAGAGAGTTGACCCGTCGTAAGAGTGTGCTTGAAAACACCACCCTGCCCGGCAAACTTGCCGATTGTAGCGAAAAGGACAGACGCTTCTGCGAAATTTATATCGTAGAGGGAGATTCTGCGGGTGGTACTGCCAAAACAGGGCGTGACAGACGCTTTCAAGCAATTTTGCCACTGCGTGGAAAGATTTTGAATGTTGAAAAGGCAAGGCTTAATCGTATCCTTGAAAATAATGAAATCAAATCTATGATAACCGCTTTTGGTTGTGGTATTGGCACAGAGTTCAACGAGGACAAACTCCGTTATGACAAAATTATCTGCATGACCGATGCCGATGTTGACGGAGCACACATTCGTATCCTTCTTCTCACCTTCTTCTTCCGTTTTATGCGTCCGCTTATTGAGCATGGGCATGTATATGCGGCGAAGCCACCTCTTTATAAGGTGACAAAAAACAAGCAGGACTTTTATTTCTATTCTGACGAAGAGTTGGAGGAATGGTATAAATCTCATGGTCGTGTTGGCTGTGCTCAGCAACGATACAAAGGTCTTGGTGAAATGAACGCCGAGCAACTTTGGGACACAACTCTTGACCCAGAGCATCGCATTCTTATTCAACTGACTATGGAGGACGCAATCGAAGCCGAAAAGTATTTCAACGAACTTATGGGCGAGGACAGCGAACTTCGTCGTATCTTTATCGAAGAAAACGCAAATCTTGTTGACGACCTTGATGTATAAAGTGTGAGGGAAATATGGAAAAATTTCAAAAAGCGGTTGAACTTTTTAAAGCAAAAACCCAAAAAGACTGTTACAAAATTGAAATTGTGCGTGGCAAGCCTGACATCTTAGACGACAAGTTAGGAGGGCAACCATATCTGCCAATTGGCGAGGAGTATCCAACGGCGGACGGCAAGCCTCTTGACCTTTTATTGCAGGTCAACCTTAAAAACATAAGTTTGCCAAACTTTCCCACTTCTGGGATTTTGGAGGTATTCACCAACAACGACTGGCCTTGCAAGTTTGCAATCAAACTTTTTGACGAGGGGCGGGAATATCAAAAGAAGTTTCCAAAACTTGACTATAAATATCCTTTCATTTCAAAGGCACAAAAAATCACCCTATCAAAAGGCATAGCACATATGTCTTTGAATGATGGGCAGATTGACAGTGTGCTTTGCCCTATCCTTAATGAGGTGTATGGGGTGGAAGTTGAAAGTCTTATGGATTTTATCGACCTTTTTGAGGACGACACCGGCTGGAGATGGCATGAAGATTTTTATAATCAACTTGCCTGTCACAAAATGACATTGGGAGGATACCCAGACTTCACGCAAACCGACCCAAGAGAGGACGACAGCGAACTTTGTGAATGTCTTTTTAAGATTGACAGTGGAATTGAGCGAGTGAGCGAAATTTCAATCGGCGACAGTGGAATTATATTTGGTCTTATTTCTTCGCAAGAACTTTCTGATAAAAATTTTAGCAACGCACTTGTTGACTGGGATTGTTGCTGAAAATTATATAAAAAAGGGGTAAATTATGGATAACAACAACAAAAAATCTCTTGAAGAGTTGTTTGAAAACTCAAAAATCGAAAAAGTCGACACTGTCGACAACCTGAAAAAGTCTTTCATTTCTTATGCTATGGCGGTCAATGTATCCCGTGCTATCCCAGATGTGCGTGACGGATTGAAGCCTGTGCATCGTCGTATTCTTTTTGCGATGGGCGAAATGAACAACTTTTTTGATAAGCCTACAAAAAAATGTGCGAGAATTGTGGGTGATGTTATGGGTAAATACCACCCTCACGGCGACAGTTCTATCTACGACGCCCTCGTGCGTCTTGCACAAGACTTCTCTATCCGCTACCCTCTTGTGGACGGTCAGGGAAACTTTGGTTCTGTGGACGGAGACCCGCCTGCGGCTATGCGTTACACCGAGGCTAGGCTTGCCAAAATCGCTGGATTGATGCTTGAAGACATCGACAAAAACACCGTCGATTTTCAGCCTAACTTTGACAACCAAAATGACGAGCCAAAGGTGCTTCCTGCAAAAATCCCAAACCTTTTAATCAATGGTGCTGACGGTATTGCGGTTGGTATGGCGACAAATATCCCACCTCACAACCTCACCGAGGTTTTGACTGGCTTGCAAGCGCTTATCGACAACCCAGACATTGACATTGACGACCTTATTCGCATCATTCCTGCACCAGACTTCCCAACTGGTGGCATTATCATGGGCAGAACGGCAATCAAGCACGCATACAAGACTGGGCGTGGTGGAATTGTCGTGCGTGGGCGTGCCGAAATTGAAGAAATGGCAAATGGAAGAAGTCGCATAATTATCACCGAACTGCCATATCAGGTCAACAAAGCCCAACTTATCATTCAAATTGCTGACCTTGTAAAAAACAAGCGTCTTGAAGGGATAAGTGACATTCGTGAAGAAACAGACAGAACGGGAATGAGAATTGTCATTGACATCAAAAAGGACGCAAATGCACAGGTTGTTTTAAACTCGCTTTATAAACTCACCCAACTTCAAAAGAGTTCTGGAATTATCTTCCTCGCACTCGTTGGCAAGACACCAAGAATTTTGAACCTCAAAGAGATGCTCTATTATTATCTTGAACATCAAAAAGAGGTTTTGGTAAGAAAAACTCAATTTGACCTTGCAAAGGCAAAAGAGCGTGAGCATATTGTGCGTGGGCTTGTGATTGCACTTGCAAACATTGACGAAGTGATAAGAATTATCAAGTCTGCCGACGACAGAGCGGACGCATCAATCAAACTTACTCAAAGTTTTGAACTTGACGAAACTCAAGCAAATGCAATTCTTGAAATGAAACTTTCAAAACTGACAAGTTTGGAAGTTGAAAAACTCAATCAAGAACTTGCCGACCTCGACGCACTTATCATTGACCTTGAAGATATTTTGGCAACGCCTGCTCGTGTGCTTCAAATTCTTCGTGACAATTTTGAGGACATTAAAAATAGGTTTGGCGACGCCCGCAAGACTGAAATCAGTCTTGACGCTGGCGGAATTGACATTGCCGACCTTATCACCAAGGAAGATGTGATTATTTCTATGACCCATCTTGGATATATCAAACGCATTTCAACAACCGAATACAAATCTCAAAATCGTGGTGGCGTTGGCGTGACCGCACATAAGACCAAGGAAGAAGATTATGTTGAAAATATGTTTGTCACAAACACCCACGACGACCTGTTGTTCTTCACAAACAAGGGGCGTGTATACTGCATAAAGGCATATGAAGTGCCTGAGGCTCAAAGAACCGCCAAAGGGCGTGCAATTATCAACCTTCTTATGCTCTCCCCTGACGAAAAGGTGACAACCGTCATTCCTCGTAAAGAGGGGGCGACTGGCAACCTTATCATGGCGACAAAGCATGGTCTTATCAAAAAGACCTCTTTGGAAGAATTTGAATCTATCCGCAAAGTGGGCAAAATCGCAATTCACCTGCTTGAAAATGACGAACTTATTGGCGTTGATGTGACAACTGGCGAGGACGACATCTTGATTGCATCTCATAGTGGCAAAGCAATTCGCTTCAATGAAAGTGATGTCCGCAACATGGGGCGTGACAGTCAGGGCGTGCGAAGCATGAAACTTTCTGCCGACGACTTTATTGTGGATATGGCTGTTATCAAAGAAAATTCTCAAATTATCACAATTTCTTCCAACGGCTATGGCAAACGCAGTGATGTGAGCGAATATCGTCTGCAAAGTCGTGGTGGCATGGGCGTTAAAGCGGGCGTATTCAATGAAAAAACCGGTCACCTTGTTGCTTTAAAGCAATCTTTTGAGGATAACGACATTCTTCTTATCGCAAACAATGGCGTGATTATCAGAACGCCAATCAATCAAATTTCTGCACTTTCTCGTGTAAGTCAGGGCGTGCGTATAATGAAATTGAAAGATGACAATTTCATCGTCGGCGTTGCTCTTGTAGAGAAGGAAGAGGAAGAAGCCTCTCCTTGCGATGGCGTAGGCGAAAATAACTTGACAACAGAGGCAGAAGAGAGTACAATCAATAACCAAATTCAAGCAGACGAAACAGAAAACAATCTGCAAAGCCAAACTGCTGGCGAGCCAACCGAAACAGGCGAACAAAAATAATTTAGGCAATATTTCCGTTGCGTCAAATTGGAGGTAACTATGGAAAACTGCGAACAAATTTATCTACAAAAAACTCTCTCTTGTCTTGAAGGCAAGTTGAAGGAAAGTCAGGCAAAGTTGAAACTCAAACGCAAAGAGTTTAAAAAGGGCATGGCTGACTATACCGACGAATATGGCGACCTGTCAAGAGGCGGTGATTTATCCAATGCGTTCAGCAGTCTGGGGGCGATTGAGGAAGAGGTTGGTGACCTTGAAAGAGAAAATCGCAAACTGGCGACCCAAATCAAAAGCCCCTACTTTGCACGCATTGATTTTAAGCCAAATGGCAAAATGAGGGCACAGCAAATTTATATCGGCATTGGAAATGTCCTTGACGGCGAAAAGTTGTATGTAGCCGACTGGCGTGCACCAGTATCTAGTATGTATTACGACTATAATATTGGTGAGGCTTCATTTAAAATTGGCAACGACACATATCGTGGCAACATTGAACTGAAAAGGCAATATAAAATTGAAAATTCCTCACTTATCTCATACTTTGACACAGAACTGACAATCAATGACGAAATATTGCAGGAAATTTTATCAAAAAATGTTTCAACAAAAATGAAACAAATTGTTTCTTCCATTCAAAAGGAGCAAAATGTCCTTGTACGCAACAGCAACCTTGAAAATGTTTTGGTGCAAGGCATTGCCGGCTCTGGCAAGACCTCTATTGCACTGCATAGAGCGGCGTATCTTTTGTATCGCTATAAAAAGCAGATAAAAAGCAGTGATATTTGCATAATTTCACCAAACAATATCTTTTCAAGTTATATTTCCGAAGTTTTGCCCCAACTTGGTGAGGACAACCTTGTAGAAACAACTTTTGCACAAATTGCAAGGGCGGAACTGAAAAAGCCAATTGAACTGCGTGAAAATATGCTTGACGAAATTGCAACAAATCCTACCCAGAAATCCCTTGACGAAATTTCTTATAAGTCTTCTTATGAATATCTTGACGACCTATTAAGATTTTTAAAAGGTGCATTTCTTGAAACATTCTCCCCTCAAACTCTTTCTTTTGTTGTAAGTGAAAATATGGAGGGCGAAAGGGAAAAAATCACCTTCCCTGCCGAGCAAACAAAGGAACTTTTCTTTAAAACCTTTAAAGGGCTTGACCTATATGAGCGTATCAACAAAATCGCATGGCAATATGCAATGTATTTTACCGAACGCAGGCACTATAACAAAGAGCAAAATCGAGGGCTGAAAGAGCGTTTTAAGAAAATACTTTACAAATTCCTTCCTATCCGTGACATTGAGCGTGTTTTTGAAATCTTTATGGCTCGTGAGGGCTTTGAAATCCCAAAAGGCAATCGTGTGGCTTATATGGATAAAGGTGCTTATCTTGTCATCAAGCACTTTATATATGGATTTGACCACGATTTTTCGGCAAAATATCTTATCATTGACGAAATGCAAGACTTCACCCCTGTTGACATTTATGCCTTCAAAAAACTTTGGCACTGCCCTATGATTGTGCTTGGCGATGTCAATCAGTGCATTGAAAAAAATGTGACGGGCGAATATCTCCAACTGACGGCAGACTTTCTTGGGTGCAAGTTGATTGAACTGAAAAAAACATATCGTTCAACAAAACAAATTGCCCTCTTTGCAAACCAACTTGTCGGCTTGAATGACATTGAATTTGTCAACAGAAATGGCGAAGAGCCAATTGTGATTGAAACAAGCGACCAAAGCAAAGCAATCAAGGACATCATTGAGGGCGAATGTGGAGAATATGACCACATTGCAATCATCTGCAAATGCAACAAAGAGGCAAGAGAGGTTTATAAAAGCCTTAAAACAATCATTGACTGCAAATTGCTTGAAGAGCCAGAGGACTATGAGCATCGTGTTTTGATTGCAACTTGTGCGACAGCAAAAGGCATTGAGTTTGATGCGGTGATTATTCCAAACGCAAGCCGAGAGAACTATCACAACACCATTGACAAAAATATTGTGTATGTTTCCTCTACAAGAGCCCTTCACAAACTATTTTTCACTACAACCGCAACGCCAAGTCACTTCTTGCATAGCCTTGTGCATAAAAAAGCATAATTATAAATTTTATGCATGAAAAATGACAAAAATTATCACATTTTATCACCTTTTTGACAGGTAAAATTATGCAATTTCATGAATTAAAATTTTTACAAAATTAAATTGTTTCAAAACTCTTCAAAAAAGATGTCGAAAATCACCTTAAAATCACATTTTGTTTGTGGAAATGTGGATAACTCGCTGTTGACAACTCGAAAACGGGTCAAAATCGGCGGTTTTGCATAAAAATAAACAGTTTTGCATAAATATTTACAAGTGGAAATGTGGATAACTTTCTGGGGACAACTTCTGGTTTTGACACCGAAATTGCCCTAAAAATTACTAATTTATAACCAATATATCGCACTTTCAAGGGAGAAAGATTGAAAAAATTTTTCTTTTCCAACAAGTGCATTTACACAAATTAAAATATACATTAAAAGGAGCATTTATGACCGAGCAAAAACTTATTACCCCTCGAAAATTGTCGGGTTTTATGGAACTTATGCCAAACAAACAAATCATCTTTGACAACATGGTTTCAAAAATCAAAGAGGTGTATGCTAGGCACGCATTTATGCCTCTCGATACCCCCGTCCTTGAACTTAGCGAAATTCTGCTTGCAAAGTCTGGGGGCGAAATTGACAAAGAAGTTTATCGTTTCAGCAAGGGCGACACTGACATTTGCATGAGATATGACCTCACCGTCCCTCTTGCAAGGTTTGTCGCAATGAACAGTGAGCAACTTTCCTTCCCATTCAAGCGATATCAAGTGGGCAAGGTTTATCGTGGTGAGCGTGCCCAAAAGGGGCGTTTTCGTGAGTTTGTGCAGTGCGACGCCGACATCATCGGGCTTGACAATTTGCCAATTTCTGCCGACGCTGAGTGTCTTATTATGGTGGGTCAAATCTTTGACGCGTTGGGGCTTCCTGCACTTAATCGCATTTCAAATCGAAACATCTTGTTTGGATATTGCGAGGCGTTGGGTTATGGTGAAAACACAAAGCCAATCCTCACTATCCTTGACAAAATCGGCAAAATTGGCGTCGAAAATGCAAAGGCGGAACTTTCTCTTCTTGGCGTAAGCGAAGAGGACACCGAGAGATTTCTTGACATCACATCAAAAAAAGGCGCTTTCCCAGAAGTGTTGTCTGCGATTGAAAATCTCACCGACAACCCTATTTATATGAAAGGCGTACAAGAATTGAAAGCCGTTTATGAAATCATGAAAGCATATGGTGTGGACGAGAGCAAGGTTTCTCTTGACATTTCAATCATTCGTGGGCAAGACTATTACACCGGCACTATTTTTGAGGCTATCCTCCCCGCTCACCCAGAGTTTGGCACTGTTTGCGGTGGTGGGCGTTATGACAACCTTGCAGGCTACTACACACAAAAGAAATTGCCGGGTGTTGGGCTGAGCATTGGGCTGACAAGGCTGTTTGACCTTCTTTCTCAAAATGGTATGTTGGAGGACACGCCTGCAACAAACATCACCCTGCAAATCATTCCGCTTGGCGACACCCTGCTTGACTGCATAGCCTTGCAGGCATATTTCCAAAAGGAAATTGTTTGCGATGTCAACAATGAAGAGCGTTCTTTTAAGGCAAAAATGAAGGACGCAGGCAAAAAGCAAATCCCTTTTGTTTTGATTGTTGGAGAAAATGAAGTCGCAAGCAAGACCTATGCACTGAAAAATATGGCAACTGGCGAGCAATTTAACCTTACAAAAGAGGATTGTTTGCAAATGATTTTAGGCAAATAGTTTTTTATGATTTTTTCAAAATTTCTTCACTTTATGTGAAGATTTTTTGTTTTTATTTTGAAAAATCTTCCTTTTTGAATATACTATGGATATGAATGAGCGTATCAAGGACAAACTGAAAAATCTCACCACCAAACCCGGTGTGTATATCATGCGTGACCGTGATGGTGTGATTATATATGTGGGAAAGGCTAAAAATTTAAAAAATCGTGTCAGTCAATATTTTCGCAATTCGCCAAAGCCAAGCAAGGTTCAGGCTATGGTGGATAGTGTGGACGACTTTGACTATTTTATCACTATGAGTGAGATGGACGCACTCGCTTTGGAGAGCAATCTTATCAAGAAGGAACAGCCTTTTTATAACATCTTGTTGAAAGACGGCAAGCAATTCCCCTACATCAAAATCAACTTGAAAGAGCCATATCCTAAGTTTGAAATTGTGCGAAGGGTGAAAAAGGACGGTGCGAAATATTTTGGTCCATATTTTGCCGGGCTTGACCCCCGTGAAATTATAAAAACAATCAATTCCGCCTTTAAAATTCGCACCTGCAACAACAAAATCACCGACACATCAGTCGCAAAGCGTGAGTGTCTTAATTATTCCTTGGGGTTATGTTCCGCACCATGCACCAAGCGTTGCACGAGGGAGGAATATCGCAATGAAATTGACAAGGCTATCAACTTCCTCAACGGCAATGACGATGAAATTGAGGGCATTTTGCAGGAAAAAATGGCAAAAGCCTCTGCCAACGAAAATTTTGAAAATGCAATTCTCATGCGTGAGCGACTTAAAATGGTGGCAAAATTGAAGGAGCGTATTGTCTCCAATCTGCCCAAAGATGTCAGCAAAGATGTTTTTGCATATCACACAGACGGGCTGAGTGGCGTTGTGACCAATATGGTTGTAAGAAGTGGCAAAATCCTTGGCATCATTTCCTATCCGTGCAGTGACTGCGAGTTGGAAGAGGGGCAAACTTTATTCAACTTCTTGGCACAATACTATCAAAACCTGCTTGTGCCAAACGAAATCATTTTGTCGCACCAAATCCCGTCGCCAAAACTTTTGGAAAACCTTTGGGGCAAAAAAGTCAACTTTATCACAAATCCACACGGCATAAACAAATCTTTGCTTGATATGGCAGAGGAAAATGCGATTGAATATCTTGAAAAGCACATTGAAAAATCTCAAATAAAATACAACAACACCATTGGAGCGGTCAAAGTTTTAAAGGAAAAATTGGGGCTAAGGGAACTGCCTTCGCGTATGGAGTGTTATGACATCTCCAACATCAGCGGGACAAACAAAGTTTGTTCTATGGTTGTATTCAAAAATGGTGAGCCCAGCAAAAAGGATTATCGAAAATTTAAGATAAAAACCGTCAAAGGGGCAAACGACTTTGCTTCTTTGGAAGAGGCGTTATCTCGAAGATTAAAGCGTTACAAGGAGCAAAATGGGGCAAGTTTCAGTGAAAAACCAAATCTTCTTGTAATCGACGGTGGCAAGGGGCAACTTTCCTCTTGTTATGAAATCTTACAGCGTCATGGTCTGGCGGGTGAAATTGAAATGGTCAGTCTTGCAAAACGCATTGAAGAGGTTTTCAAACCCCTCTCCCCTATTCCTGTTATGTTGAAGCCTGCGTCTGCCGAACTTAAACTTTTGCAACGGCTGAGAGATGAGGCACACCGATTTGCAATCACCTATCATAGAAATATAAGGACAAAAAAGCAAACGGCAAGTGTGCTTGACAATATCGCCGGCATTGGCCCTAAAAAACGGGACGCACTTTTGAAGGCGTTTGGCACAAGTGGCGAAATTGCAAAGGCGGACGAAGAATTGCTTGCAAGTGTGGCAGGCATCAACGCCTCTTTGGCAAAGGAAATCGTAAAATATTTCCAAAATCACCCTTTTGAAGGGGAAATTGAAGAATAATTTTAAAAATCTTTGTCAAAAGTTTGGTAAAAATTCATAATATTGATATACTTTGTTTTAGGAGGAAAAAATGGATAAAATCAAAATGGTACAATATGGTTGTGGAAAAATGAGCAAATTCACAATCCAATACGCTCTTGAAAAGGGTGTTGAAATTGTTGGTGCTTTCGACATCGACAAAAACAAAATCGGCAAAGATATCTCAATCTTGCTTGACGGCTCAAAAGAACTGGGCGTGAAAATTATGGACGCAAGTGAATTTGATGCGTTTTTACAAAACAACCCTGTTGATGTTGCAATTGTGACAACTACTAGCATTTTTGCAGAAAACTATCCTATCTATGAAATCTGTGCTAAAAACGGCGTCAATGCAATTTCAACCTGCGAAGAAGCCTTCTTTGCACAAAACTCAAACCCAACTCTTGCAAAGAAACTTGACCAAATCGCAAAGGAAAATGGTTGCACTATCTGCGGAAGTGGATATCAAGATGTTTTCTGGGGCAATCTTATCAGCGTGCTTGGCGGGGCAACTCACAAAATCAAAACAATTCGTGGAAAGTCAAGTTATAATGTAGAGGACTATGGCATCTCTCTTGCAGAAGTTCACGGGGCTGGGCTTACTGTTGAACAATTTGAAAAAGAAATCGCTTCTGTTGACGAAATCAGCGACGAAGAGCGTCAAAAAATGATTGACGAAGGCAACTATATGCCAAGTTATATGTGGAATGTAAATGGCTGGCTCTGCTCTAAACTTGGTCTTACACCTATCCGCCAAACTCAAAAAACTATCCCTCACATTGCAAAAGAGGACATTCACAGCACAACCCTTAACATGACAATCAAAAAGGGCGACTGCACTGGTATGAGTGCTGTTGTGACAACAGAAACTGCCGAAGGTACAACAATTATTTCCGAGTGCATCGGAAAAGTTTATGCAAGTGACGAATTTGACTGCAACGACTGGACACTTGAAGGCGAACCTACAACCCGTGTTGTGATTGAGCGTCCTGCAACACCAGAACTTACTTGTGCATCTGTTATCAACAGAATTGTTGAAGTGCTTGTTGCTGAGCCGGGTTATACTACAACCGACCAAATGCCTGAAAACATCTATAAATCTCACAACCTTGACGAATATATCGAGTTTGTAGATTTTGAAGAGTGCCATTGTGGCGAACATGAAGGTCACTGCCACTGCGGACACTGCGATTGCGAGGAATAAACAAAGGGTGAACAAAGGAAAATTTATCACATTTGAAGGGGGCGAAGCCTGCGGGAAAACCACGCAAGTGGGCAAACTTGAAGAATATATTGCCTCCCTCCCCGACCGTGACAGATTTGTATTGGTGAGAGAACCGGGAGGAACGCTTCTTGGTGAAGAAATAAGAAAACTTATTTTGAATTATGAAGAAAACAAGCCACTGCCAATGACCGAACTTATGCTTTTTTGTTCGGCACGCTGTCAGGTGGTTGAAGAGGTGATAAAACCCGCCCTTGTCCAAGGCAAAATTGTGATTGCCGACAGGTTTTACGACAGCACAATTGCCTATCAAGGAGAGGCAAGAGGTTTGATGAGTGCAGAAGAAATCTTAAAACTCACCCGCCTTATCATTGGCGATTTAAAGCCTGACCTCACCTTCTATTTGAAGTTGTCACCAGAAGAGGCTTTTAAAAGAAAAACAAACGCCCTCCCCCTTGACCGAATTGAAAAAGAGGGATTATCCTTTCACCAAAAGGTGGCAAAGGGGTATGACTACATCTCTTCGATTGAAGGTGAACGATTTTGCGTGATTGACGCATCAAAAACCCCCGACGAAATTTTTGAGGT
>CAZVYB010000020.1:0-16964 GCA_964631405.1 uncultured Lachnospiraceae bacterium | reverse complement strand
TGGTCAAGGGTGATATGAATTGTTTTTGCCGTCCACTGGGCGTATAAGGTGTGGTCATAATTTTTTGTGACTGTTGTATAACTAGTTCCCTCGGTATTGTACACCTGCGTGCCTCCTGATGTGGAGGTGTAAAAGCCCTTAAATTCATAGCCGTCCCGTTTGGGCAGGGAAGACACTTTTGGATATGTTTTATCTAGCGTCACTTGAACTGACGCTGTACCTACTGTTGGCGTTGTTGAGCCACTGCCCTTGTTGTTGTCAAAATAGCAGGTGAAAACAACCCTCTTCCACTGAGCGTAAAGGGTGACGGTGCCACCATTAGTGGTGGTCAAATTATTCACCCACTGGCCGTTTGAATATGATGTGCCAGTGCCAGAAGCGTTTGTATTCCAACCAGTAAACTCATAATTTGTGCGGGTGAATCCGTTTGAACGCAGATATTGCCCCGTGCCATATGTGAATGACTGAGAACTTGTGCTACCGCCTGTATTTCCATTCCCGTTGAAATTGACGGTGTAGGTATTTGCCGTCCAGTGTGCGTAAAGGGTGGTGTTGCTTGTACTACTGAAACAAGTATCATTTAAGGTAACTTGTGTACCGCCACTCGAGGCAGTATACCAGCCCTTAAATGTATAACCAGAACGAGTAGGCGTTGCTGGTGCTGAAGGATAATCTTCATAAAATACAACATTATTAACTGATTTAGAAGTTGTATTATCACTATATTTACCACCATTGGCATTAAAGTTTATTGTGAATTTTGCAGGGAAGAATACTGCGTATAACGCTACAGAATTGCCACCTTTATACGCTTCCTCTTCAGTACCCATTGATATGGTTTTTGTAGTATAGGTGCTTGTAGAATAATACCCATAATCAAGTGCTTGGCTTGAAATATTTACAGTTACGGTATCTGGGAAAGTAACCGATTTCTGTTCTGTCTTGGTCTCTTGATATATATAAAAATATGTACAACGAAACCCACTTGAAGGATCGGCTTTTGCGTAGCAAGAAACCTGATAATCCCCAGCGAGCCAATACCATGGAAAATCTTCTTTAACTCGTATATATGCGTAATCTCCATTCCCTGTATTAGAAGTGTTTGTAGATGCCTTATATCGAGTTCCGTTTGAAAGATATTCCTTATTTGTTGAACCAATTTCTGGATAATCAGCAGAAATGCTACCTATTGAAGTTTTTGTATTGTTTCCTTTGGCAGAGGTGTATGTGCCCTCTTTCGCAGTTGCACTTGTAGGGCAGTCTGCACCATTGTACCAATATGCTTTATAATAAAAATAAACATCATCATAATCGGCATATGTATATTTTCCAGAATTTTGACAAAACAAAAGCCCCAGCGTCAGCGTGGCAAGAATTAGAACAAACAATATAAATGTTTTGTGATTTATTATTTTTTTGTACATTTTCCCTCTGCTTATGTATTTTGAATTGTTATAGGATTTACCCCTTCCGACTCTTTCAGCCACCTTCCCCGCACGCGGGGACGGCAACTCCTACCGTCAGTGCATACACACTGCCACCTCCCTCTGGGCGGGAGGTTTTTGTAAAGTTGAATTTTGAAATAAACCCTTATGACCTCTTCACTTTTACTTGTTACTTTTATTTTACCCCCCCCCTATTTGTTGTCAAGCAAATTGAGGGAAACTTTCACAATAAGTCAATTTTCGACAAAAAAAATCATTCTTTTTATCAAAGAATGATTTAAAAATATTCATATTTCTATAAGTCAAGCAGTTTTTCAAGTTGTTTGCATTTTTCTTCGTCCATATCGGGTGTGTCAGGCAGGCGATATTTCAAATTAAGGTTTTTGTATTTCTGCACACCGATTGTTTTGTATGGCAGAAGTTCCACACGCTCCACATTTTTTAGAGTTTTCGCAAAATCCCTTAAAAGCAGTGCGTGGGTTTTGTCATCGTTGAGGTCTGGCACAATCACCTGTCTAAGCCAAAGTTTTGTCCCCGATTTTTGACAGGCGGAAAGAAATTGATTGAATTTGGTCATTGACCTGCCTGTGATTTTTTTGTATTCCTCCTCGTTTACCCCTTTGACATCTAAAATAACAAGGTCGGTATATCTTAAAATTTCTTCATACTCGCCAAAGCCCACGCCCGCAGTATCAAGGGCGGTGTTTATGCCATTCTCTTTGCAAAGTTTGAGGCAGGCAAGCAAAAACTGGGGTTGCAAAAGGGGCTCTCCCCCCGAAAATGTGACACCTCCATCACTTCCGAAATATGATTTGTATCTGCAAATTTTTTCGACAAGCGTCTGTGGGGTGACCTCATAACTTTGTCCCCTCATATCCCAAGTTTCTGGGTTATGGCAATATAGGCACCGCAGTTTGCACCCCTGCAAAAACACGACATATCTTATGCCGGGACCATCAAGCAAACCCATGCTTTCTTCACTGCTTATTCTGCCCAAAATTTCTGTCATAATGCCTCGTATATATATTTGTTTTTAATGCAATGATATTTTCAATATACTTGATATTTTTACAACTTTTCATGAAAGGTGCGGGCAATCACCTCTTCTTGGTGAGCACGAGAAAGTTTGTTGAAGTTGACCGCATAGCCCGACACACGAATTGTAAGGGTTGGGTATTTTTCTGGATTATTCATGGCGTCGATAAGTTTTTCTCTGTTAAGCACATTGACATTGATATGTTGTGCCCCCTGTGCGAAATATCCGTCAAGCACGCCGACAAGGTTTTTCACCCTTTGTTTTTCCTCTTTGCCAAGCGAGTTTGGCACGATTGAGAAGGTGTTTGATACACCGTCTTGACAGCAACCGCAATATGGGATTTTGGCAACCGAATTGAGTGACGCAAGTGCCCCCGACGAGTCACGCCCATGCATTGGGTTTGCACCCGGAGCGAGTGCCTGTCCCTTCTTTCTGCCGTCTGGGGTTGAGCCAGTTTTTTTGCCGTACATCACATTTGAAGTGATAGTAAGAGCAGAAAGTGTATGTTTTGCCCCCCTGTATAGTTTGTGTTTTTTGAGTGCGGATATGAAATATTTGACAATTTCAACTGCGATTTTATCCACCCTATCGTCGTCATTGCCATATTTTGGGAAATCGCCCTCAATTTCAAAGTCTGTGGCGATGCCTTCCTCGTTTCTTATAGGTTTGACCTTGGCATACTTGATTGCCGAAAGGCTGTCTGTCGCAACCGAAAGCCCTGCAATGCCAAAAGCCATAAGTCTTTCAACCACGCTGTCATGCAGTGCCATTTGTCCTGCCTCATAGGCGTATTTATCATGCATGAAGTGAATGATGTTCATGGCGTCGGTGTATGTTTTTGCCACTTTATCAAGCACGGCAAAATAGTTTTTCTTGACCTCTGCAAATGAAAGCACCTCGCCCTCAATTTGCCCAACACCCTTGACAACAAGGTCACCCGACACCTCATCACGCCCCCCATTTATGCTATACAAAAGCGATTTTGCAAGGTTGCACCTAGCACCGAAAAATTGCATTTGTTTGCCAATCTTCATAGCGGACACGCAACAAGCAATGGCATAGTCATTGCCATAAATTGGACGCATTGCGTCGTCGCTTTCATACTGAATTGAGTCTGTCAAAATTGAAATTTTTGCACAATATTTTTTGAAGTTGTTTGGCAGACCCACCGACCAAAGCACGGTAAGGTTTGGCTCTGGGCTTGGGTCTAGATTGATAAGAGAGTGCAAAAATCGGAAGGAATTTTTGGTGACAAGTGATTTTTTCTCGTCAAGCATACCCCCAATCGACTCGGTCACCCAAGTTGGGTCGCCAGCGAAAATTTCGTCATAATCGGGCGTGCGAAGATGACGCACAAGACGGAGTTTGATTGTAAACTGGTCGACAAGTTCTTGTGCCTCCTCTTCGGTGAGTTTTCCGTTTGCAAGTTCCCGTTCAAGATATATGTCAAGGAAGGTGGAAACCCTGCCAAGGCTCATTGCCGCACCATTGTTTTCTTTGACTGAGGCAAGATAGCCAAAATATGTCCACTGAAAAGCCTCTTTGGCGTCTTTCGCAGGAAGAGAAATGTCAAAGCCATATTTCTCCGCCATTGATTTTATTCTGCCAAGTGCCCTTATCTGCTCGCTGACCTCTTCACGGAGTCGAATTTTCTCTTCGCCGTCAATATTCAAAAACTCCTCACTTACAAGGTCTTTTTTCTTTTCTTCAATCAGCCTATCAATCCCGTAAAGTGCAACACGGCGATAGTCGCCAATAATTCTGCCCCGCCCGTATGCGTCAGGAAGGCCTGTGATAAGTCCCGCACGCCTTGCACGGCGAATGTCTGGTGTGTATGCATCAAAAACGCCATCGTTGTGGGTTTTTCTTATCATATCCTTAAAAAGTCCCGCACGAGCGTCGTCCAATTTTTTGCCGTATGCCGAAAGGGCGTTTTCAACCATGCGTATCCCCCCAAACGGGTTGACGATGCGTTTGAGCGGAGCGTCCGTTTGAAGCCCCACAACCACCTCATTTTTTCTGTCAATATATCCGGCTGGGAAGTTATCTATGCCAGAGAGATGTTCAAGGTCAACATCAAGAAGCCCAACTTCTCTTTCCTTTGCAAGCAGTTTTTCACACTTTGCCCAAACTTTGGCTGTCTTTTTGCTTTTCCCCGCCAAAAAACTATCGTCCCCACGATATTCTTTATAATTATCACCAATAAAAGAGGCAACATCAATGCTCTCCTTCCAATTTTCACCTTTAAAGCCCTTCCAAGCGTCGTAATTCATAAGTCATTCTCCTTTTGCGAGAAAAGTATAACACAGCCAAATTTTTTCGCCAAACAATTATTGACTTATTAAAAAAAATATAACAAAAAAGGTGGCATATTCCACCTCCTTCACGATTTATTTTTCTTCCTCTAAACTTTCGCCTTGCCCCTCTTCCTTCTTTTTCTCTTCGTGTGGTTGGGTGAGAAGCATATCGCCAACTCTTGCACAAACCGAACCGGGAACAAGCATCAAAAGAAATGGCACAGCCACAATCCAAGCGGTGAACGCCTGTTCTGTATGATACTTAAAGAAAAGCACAAAAAATACAACAAATGAAATCGCAAAACCCAAAAGTCCCACGCCGAGCAGTCCATAGCCCACGCCCCGATAAATCTTTTTTGCCTTTTTGGCATACGCCTCGTCATTTTTTGCCAAAACTTTGTCGTTGATTTTTCTTATATACTTTTCCATAAACAATCCCTATATGCAAGTATTGTAAGAAAATATATGTCATTTGTCAACATTTTTTGACATTTCAGCCAATTTTTTGGCAAATTTTCACCTATTCTCCTCGGGCAAGTTCCGCCACCATAGACACATCAAAGCCTGAAATTGTGCGGTCGACATAGTGGTCAAGCACCTTCAACCCCGCCCTGTCAAGTTCTGCCAAATATTCCTCCCAAGTCACCTTTCTGCATGAGGTTGTGGCAACTTGAATAATGCCGTCCTCAAATGGTCTATCAGCAAGTTCAAAAGCCTCTTTTGTGCCAGAGCGGTATGACATTGTGCCGTCGCCCATGACAATCACAAATGCCCTTCCCTCTTTTTTGAGATGACGATTTATAAAAGACAAAAATTTATGTCTATCCTCGTCCTCAACCAGCATATGCAAAACGGCAACTGAGTATATAAAATCATACTCGCCTTCAAAGTCATTGTCGCAGGCGTCCATAACAAAAAATCTGTCACCGTCAAGCCCACGCTCTTTCGCCCAGTTTTTGCACCAAGAAATTGCCTCTGGCGAGATGTCGCTTGCATCAACCGAAAAGCCCTCGCTCATGAGGTAGAGTGCGTTTTGACCTTCCCCGCAACCTATCTCCAAAATTGAAGATTTTTCATTCGCACCATATTTAAGCAAAAGATCTTTCAAGAGAGTGCTAGGACGCTCGCCCGCCCATGGTTTGCCCTTTTCCTCATGCACCTTTTTGTATCTGTCCTCGTATGCGTGATAATATTTCTTTGTCATTTTATTTCCCCCTTTATTTTAATTCCTTTATCCACCCTTCAAAGATTTCAAGCAGTTTTTTACATCTCTCAAAATTGCACCTTTTGTTGGTGATGTCGCAGTTGACCTCAACCTGCATTGTCCAAAGGTGCGGAAATTTGTTTTTCATTCCTCCCGCAATGGTGCGACCGCTCGCCATGAAAGGAGTGTCGATATATGCCACAAATCCACCATCTTCTAACCTCTTTTTAAGCCCCTCAAAAAGTGAGGGGTTTGTTTCAATATTTTTCCCAAGATGCACTCCAAGATTGACATCGCACTCTCGGTATGACGCCAGCCCGTGAAAATCTATCAAATATTTTATCCCGCCACCTTCAACAATCCTTTCGATGCTTTCTCGATATGGGCAAACTTCGTCATAATTGGCGTCACCATTGTTTTTTGTTTTGGCAATCATATGGCATTCTGTCGCCTTCTGAAGATAGAGGGCGGTTGCGATTGAGCCAAGTTCTCGAAATTTCAATCTCCCATTTCGTGTTTGATTGACGCCGTGCGGGGCTGAAATAAGCAGGGGGCTTTTGCCCTTTACAACAACATGGTCCTTTCTTTTGTGTTTATCTAAAAAATCCTTTCTTTGCTGATGAAAAGATGTATAGTCAAGTTTATTCATATAACTTGATTATACCCACACAAAAACAAAAGTCAAATGAGGGTGACATTTTCATGCCTCAAATTGCAAAAAAAATTTGACTACTATTTTATATAGCGATATAATATAAAAAAAGAGGATTTTATTATGAAATATGTTGTTATCACTGGTGGAGCGAGTGGCATGGGCAGAGCAACGGCAGAACTTCTTGCCCAAAACGGCTATCATGTTTTTTCTTGCGACATCAAAAAGCATGGCGAAGAGAGGGAAAACATCACCCAGTTGCAAGTTGATGTGACCGACAGCAAAAGTCTGCAAAGAGCCTTTGAATATGTGTCAACGCAGACCGACAAACTGGACGGGGTGATAAATTTTGCGGGGATTATTATGATGAACTCGCTTATTGAAATCAGCGAGGAAGATTTTGTCAAAATTTTCAATATCAACCTTTTTGGTGCTTTTCGCACAAACAAAGCATTCTTCCCTTTGGTGAAAAATGGTGGCGGGAAAATCATTATCACAACAAGTGAACTTGCACCAAACAAAATTCTTCCTTTCAACGCCATTTATGCCATATCCAAAAAATCGCTTGATGCATACGCCCAAGGACTGACTATGGAACTGGGACTTTTAGGTATCCCCGTTGTCACACTTCGTCCGGGTGCGGTTGAAACTCCAATCTTGCAGGACAGCAACAAAGAAATGGAAGACCTAAACGCAAACACCGCCCTATACAAAAACACAATCACCAAGTTCAAACATATTGTGGATAAAGAGCAAGGGGGTGCTATTTCTCCTCAAAAAATTGCCAAACTGGTTTTAAAAATCTTGTGCAAGAAAAATCCAAAACACATTTACAAGAAAAACACCAGCAAGAAACTCAAACTTTTAAACTTTGTGCCAACAAAACTTCAACTGAAAATTTTTAAGGCAATATTAAAATAGTATTGCAACATAAAAAAGAGGGCGTCCCTCTTTTTTTAGACTGCATTTTTTCGCCGACAGTTTCAGTTGCAAAAAAATTTCATGCACCTGCCCCCTTATTCCTCTCTCTCTTCAATTTCCTTGTCGTAGTCAAATGGCTTATCGTCATTGATTATGTAGGTTGTTGGTTTTAGGTTTGCAAATGGAAGGGTTGTGTAGATAAGCACAAGTTCCTTCTCCCATGGCTTGACATTTTGTGGGTGTTTGTCGGCGATATGCTTCATGCGGGTGACAAACCACGCCGAAAAATCGGCAAACTGCAAAAGATGGTCGGTGGAACTTTTGAATTTTACATCAACATTCCCCCTGCTAAGTGGCAACTCAAAACCCTTGCCCGCCTTCATAAGCCCCTCGTCACATAATGCCTCGGTTATCTTTGCGTCGCCGAAATTTTCCTCCACCATTTGCTGAGAGCGAATTATGTTAAGAAGCAAATTGACACTTTCTTTGCTGTCTGGCAAACCCAGTTTGGGCAGGATAAAATTTTTTATCATTTGCATAAGAGAAACCTGCATTGGGTCTTTATATGAGTGTTTGTTTATTGTGGATACGGTGATTATCATGCCGGCGTCATTCATATCTTGGGCAAACGACCTGACAATATCAAGAGTTTCCTCAATTTCAATATCCTTAAAAACGCCCTTGCGATTGTATATGTCGGTGAAGTGAAATTCACGAGTGCCAAACCTCTCAAAAAGTTTATCGGTTTTTTCCTTCATATATCCCGCAAGCAGAGGCATCACATCTTTGCGAAGTGCGACAGAAACAAAGCAGGTTTCTTCGCTTTTTAGCGTTTCAAAATGTTTTTCGCCAGTGGCAAAGGCTGTATCGTCAATTGCCAAAATATATTCTTGCATCACTCACCTCTTTTTTTTTATGATACACCCTCTTCGACAAAAAAGCAAGGTCAAGAAGAAAGTTGTTGCAATTTTAGCCCTCGCTTGTTATAATTTTTCAAGAAGAAAAAATTTTAATTGCGAAAAGTTAAGACCCGCAAATTTGAATGGGGCTTACATAAACAGAGGCAAATTTCACATACTAAAAAAGGTATGAATGTTTTTCCTAGGCGACGACTGATTGCGTCGATTATGCTTAACTTTATTATTCTTGCAATGGAGATTTTCGCCCTTGTGCTTAGCATATTTAGGCATGGGGTGATGGTCTTTGTTTTTTATACTGAAATAAGCAACTATTTTGCCCTTGTCGTCAGCCTTATCTTTTGCATAAGCGGGATATATTGTCTCAAAAAACATCTCTCCCCGCCAAACTGGCTTATCACCCTTCGTTATTCGGCGACAATCATGCTTTTTATCACCTTTATCGTATCTCTTTGCGTGATTATCCCCTTTCGCCCAAGCATGACGGCGTATATGTTGATTGAAGGCTCAAGCCCCTTTCACCATGTGCTATGCCCGATATTTTCGGCGGTGTCTTTTTTCTTTTTCGAGAGGTGGCAAACCCTTTCAAAGAAAAGCATATTTTTCGCACTTATCCCAACCATAATATATGGAGTCACTCTTATCACCCTCAACCTTGCCAAAGTGGTTGAAGGCCCATATCCATTTTTTTATTTTTACAAAGTGTCGTGGTGGTTTTCGCTTGGTGGAGTTTTTCTTGTCGCCCTCATATCTGCTGGCACGGCAATTTTATTTCAATTTATCAACAACAAACTTATTTCACCTCAAAATGCCCCATTTTTAGCAAAAAAACATGGTTTCTCGCACAGAAAAGGGTGATTTGCTTGACTTTGATTGAATATATTATGTAAACTCACGATAAGGAGGGGCGTATATGAAGAGAATTATGACTCTTGTTGGCAGTATCCTTGGTACAGTTGCCGGTGCAGTTGCAAGCATTTTGGTGCTTATTTCAACTATTGCAGTGCTTGACCTTGCAGGCGGTGCAGACGGCGTGCTTACCTTGATTTTGTTGCTTGTTCTTCCTTTGCTTGTGATTATCACATCAACTATTCTCAGTGCGATTGCAATCGCTACTTGGAATAAGCCTGCTGATAAATTCAAAGCAAAGAAGGGCCTTGTTATCACTGCACTTGTGTTCAACTTCATTTCTGCAATTTTGGAAATCGCACTTCTTGGTGGCATTTATATGATTATTTGTGCCATTGTTGCGATTGCCTCAGCAGTATTGCTTATCGTTGACCTTTGCCTTGAAGGCAAGCGAGTTGAAGCAACAACAGAAGAAGAACCAGTTGAAGCAACAACAGAAGAGTAAAAAACAGCCTACACGAAAAGACCGTCAAACAAAATTTGACGGTTTTTTGTTGGCTTTTTCCCTCTATTTTCTCAAATTGCTATATTTGTTTCAACACTCTTTTGACTGCGACATCTTGATTTCAATCAAAAAAACGGACGCTCTGTCCGCCTTTTATAATCTTATTATTGTTATCCCCGGGTTGGAGTGACCAAGGTCGGAGTCGCCAAAAATTGTTTTATCTTCCATCAAAATCTTTTGGCTGTCCCTGTCAAACAAATCCCACTTTTCACCCCCGAAATAGTCGGCAACAAAGCCCTGCTTTTTCCACTGAGCAAGGATTTTTCGGACGGCAAGCATGATTGCACCGCCCACTCCATGAGAACCATACCCATGCAAAACTTTGAGGGCGACAAGCCCCTCCTTTTTTGCACTTTCAATTTCAATTTCAAGAATTGCGAGTGCGTATTCCACAGAATAGCCCTCGGTTTTTAGGTCAATCAATCTAAGCATAATATCCTCGCCTTGATTGTATCACACCATCGTCAAAAACAAAAGCGTTTTTTAGCCTTCCATAATCATTTTGTCGGCGATAAGAGCAATCAGTTCTCCGTTTGTAGGTTTTTCATTTGCACCATAGATTTGAAGCCCAAACAGGTTGTTGATGTTTTCAATCTTGCCCCTGTTCCAAGCAACCTCAATTGCATGACGCATACCTCTTTCAACCTTTGATGGACTGGTTGAAAATTTTTCTGCAATTGTTGGGTACAGTCTTTTGGTGATTGAAGAGATAATTTCTGGGTCAGTAACAGCAAGTTTGACAGCCTCTCTTAAAAATTGATAGCCTTTGATATGAGCAGGAATTCCGATACTGATAAAAATATTGGCAATTTTTTCGTCAAGTTGTTTTTCTCCTTCCGCATTTTCGATAGTTGAAAGGTCAACAATTCTTTCTGCCAAATTTGCGTACGAAACAGGCTTGACCATGAAATAGCTTACCCCTTCCTTCATTGCCTTTGAAATAAAACCTGAGTGGGTGAGGTTTGAAACCATCACAACCTTTGGCATAGCACCATCTTTTTTGAGGGTTTCAACAACCTTAAACCCATCTTTGCCAGAAAGCAATACTTCGCTTACCAAAACATCTGGCTTGAATTTTTCAACATCATTTATGACGCAATCTCCATCGCCGGCATAACCGACAACCTCAAATTTATCGTTCTCCTTAAAAAATTCTACCTCTTTTGCAAGTTCTTCATTGTCAGCGTCTGCAAAATAAATTTTGATTTTTCCTTCCATTTCTATCTCCTTTATATTGAAAAACTTTTTTGTTTTCTCCCGATAGCAAAAGAATATCACATTTATTTTACAAAAAAAAGCATAACCCGTTTCGCATTTGCTCGAATTATGCCTTTATTTGTCGTAAATTGTAGAACTGTAAAATTTTGTTAGATTTTGGCGGTTTTTCCAATAATTTGTAGGTTTCCGCTTTTGTCTGTGCGGTACATATAATAGTTTTCGTCGGTCTCAGTCTCTTCCTCTTCGTCCTCGTCCTCATCGACTTCAAGTTCTCCAAGTTGGGCATAGAAGTAGATATATTGGTCGGTGTATCCGCACTCGCCAGAAATCATAGTCACGCCTGAAACGATTGTTTCTTGGGTGAAGTCGGCAAGGCTTACGCGTTCTATTTTAGATGTTGTTGAGGTGTAAACAAATTGGTCATCTACGAAAAGCACATCGGTGTATTCACCTTCCTCTTTAAGCACCTCTTTTGTGCCGTCAAGGGTTTTGTAAATCAAAGCCCCGCCCGCTGTTTGGAAGATATATCCTTGATAAGCCGATTTAACATTTTCAATTGTAGTTGCGTTGTAAAATCTATTTACTGGGCTGAAATTTGTGCTTGTTTTTGTGATTGATTGCCAATAAACTTCTTGAACTTTGTTTTCTGGGCTTGTATAAGAATAGAACACAATATCACCAACTCTATCAATAAGCGTAGTTGAAGAACCTGCAACGCCCTCGTCAAGAATTGACTCCTCGCCAGTGGCAAAGTCAACCGCCTTGACAGAAATTGTTGAATAATCCTTTTCTGCGTCAACTGTGTATATAACATTTCTCTCGCTTGAATTTGCGTCTGCAATCAATGCACCTTCAACGCCTTCAACAAGAGTATTCACCTTGCCAATGCTATCCCCTACTTGCACTGCCTTGATATCATAGTTTTCATCACCCGGAACAACTGCAACAAAATAGTAGTTGTCGTCGCTTCCCTTCACCAAAGAAATTTCACTTTCTTCGTCATGAGGAAATGTTGCAATTTCCTTAAAGCCACTGCCGTCAAATTTAACTCTAAAAAGAGAAACCTGAGTATAGTCATTTTCCATTGCATCAGTTTTGTGAATATTGGCAGATGTGAAATAAAGGTACTCGCCAAGTGCATACATATCTTGGTTTTCATATCCCACAAGTTTTTGTCCGTTTACCTTTTCAACACCAAGTGGAGTTGTATGAGGTCTGTTTGCAAGTTTGACATCTTCGTCAAAAGAATAGAAATCTTCATTCAAAATTCTTGAAAGATATGCCACTTTTGAGGCGTCGCTGTATGTGAAATCCTCGCTTGTTGTTGCAACATAGGCATTGCCATAGTAAATATAGTCGCCAACCTCGGCGATATGTCCGCCAAAGTAAGTCGCCTCGTCAAAATAGATTGATTTGCCGTCTGACCCCTTCACTGCACCAACTGTTGCACAACCTGTAAAAATCATTGCAACGCAGAATATGAGGGCGACGATTGATAAAATTTTCTTTTTCATGTCCGCTCCGATAAATAATTTCTAGTTGAGTTTACTATAATTCCCCCAATTTGTCAATCATTTGAGAGAATGAATATATTATTGCCTTGCTTTTTATTCCTCAAACAAATTTGGACTAAATCTCACAAATCAGGGTGAGGGAATTATCCACCTCGTCACAAGAGGTCAAAAAATATTCAATGCCATTTTTGACAAAATATCTGTCAACATTTTTATACCCGTGAAGATGACCATATACCACCGAGTTTACGCCATACCTTTCAAGCAGGACAGAAAACTCACTGTCCTCTTTGGCAAAACCGACTGGAGGATAGTGCATCATACAAACAAGCCTGTCACCCTCTTGCATAAGTTTTTTTGCACTTTGAAGGGTCAGTTCCAGACGAATGACCTCTCTGTCAAAAATCTTTTTATCCTCTGGCGTTAGGGCGACATTTTTTTCAACCCCCTTCCAGCCTCGAGTGCCACAAATCACAACACCGTCAAAGCGAATTGCGTCGTTTTGGATTGCATAGAAGCCCACAGGCAATAACCCTCTCAGCGAGGAAATGGATTTCCACCAATAGTCATGATTGCCCCGAATAATCACCTTTTTGCCTTTCAGCGGGGCAAGCAGGTCAAGGTCTGGCAAAACCTCTTCAAGTTTCATTGCCCAAGATAGGTCGCCAGCAAGCAGAACGATATCCTCGTCGGTCACCATTTCATTCCACTGGGTGAAAATCTTGTCAAGATAGCCCTCCCAAACAGGCCCAAAAATATCCATCGGCTTTTGATTGTTGACTGAAAGGTGAAGGTCGCTGATTGCAAAAATTTTCATCAAATCCCCTTCAAAACCTCTTGCACCTTTCTCATGTCACACTTGCCGTTGTAGTTTTGTTTAAAGTGTTTCATAACGCTTGGCACGCTTCTGTCGTCAAGGGCAAGGATAATTTCCTCGATTTCCTCTTCGCTAAGCATTTTTGGAAGATACCTGCCTGCAATCTCAATTTGAGTGGCAATTTTTTCGCTTTCAGCATTATTCCCAACCTTTTCATAATTTGCCTTTTCGTCCTGCAATTCCTTGATTGCCTTTTGCAAAATGTTTGAAATGTCGGCGTCTGCGATTTCCTCGCCCCTCTCACGCTTTCTTATCTCTTCAAGTTTTATCTTATTCAAAAGCACCGAATAGATACTGCGGGCAACCGCGTCCTTATCTTTAAGTGCTTGAACATTTGCCTTTTTGATTTCTTCGTATAACATAAAAACTCCTCCTATGTAGATTGATTATACAATTTTGCGGACAAAAATCAAAATAAAAAAGCAAAATAACATGGGGAATTTTAATATTTTTTCGCAATTCCCTTGACAAGGGGGAGAAAAACCTATATAATTTGGGGGTAGATGTGGCAGCATAGCTCAGCTGGCTAGAGCGCATGATTCATACTCATGAGGTCACTGGTTCAAGCCCAGTTGCTGCTACCAAAAAACCGCACCTAATTTCGGGTGCGGTTTTGTGTTTAACTGAAATTAGATTTTAACCTTTTTATGGTTTTATAACATCAACAATTAATCCCATTTCTTCCGCTTTGAAAATAGTATACTTTGTCCCACCCGCTAGACCGTTAAACAAAGCAATAACTTTTGATGAATTTTTTAATAAATAATCATTTCTCTCCAACATACAAGTTTTTGTATATTCTTTGGAAATGTATCTTATTATATCTGCTTTACTCAATATTCTTTTGTATCTTTTTTTGTATTCTTTACTCCATAATTTATCTTGATTTTTGCACGGTATAGCACAAACCAACTTAATATGAGGATATTTCTGTTTAAGTTTTAATACAATCTCGGAACATATCATATCAAACCCTAATGCCATACCCGAAATAAAGTAAACATAACCTTCCAAAACCGCTTTCTCTATTTTGGCTTTCGCCGTTTTGCACATTTCAATACAGCGGTTATCTTTTTCATTGAATCCCCAAGGGAGTTTTTGATTTCTATGTCCAGTAAAACATAATGTTTGGGTTTTTAATATTTCATTAACTTCTTCACAACTTTTAACAATGTCTAATAAAATCTTATTTCTACAACTCATATTTTTCCTCCTTTGGGTGCTTTTATGCCCATTTTAACACAAACTCAACAAAAATTCAACTGTTTGGGCATTTTTACGCCATACTTTTAAATCAATAGGGCATTATAATATATCTATATTTTTATACCCATACAGGAGTTTTATTATGACATTAAGTGAAGCAGTTGCCATTCGTGTAAGAAGCATACTAAAAGAAAGAAATATGACTCAGTATCGTTTAGAACAAAACTCAGGTATCAGTCATAGTACCATGAAAGCATTTCTTAATAATAAATATAAAAGTTGCAACCTAACAACCATAGTCTTGATAATCCGCAGTTTCGGCATGACCATTGGCGAATTCTTTTCTGACCCAATTTTTGAAAGTGAAGACTTAATGTTGGAATAGACCATTGTTGCAAAATATAAAATAACGCATTTTTATTTCCTGTTTAACCGAGGTGTTGCTTAGTGCAAATCTCTCTTATATTTTTAATAAAAACACCACATAGTTTTATGCAGTGTTTTTTTGATTATTTCTTGCTAATAGTTTTTTATTCAACACTTTTTGGTAGATTTCAACTGCTCGGTAAGAAAGGCGGATAGTTCTGCAAGGTCTTTATTTTTCTTTTCAAAAAGATACTCCACAACTTCGTTTACAAGCACTGATTCTTCCTTCCTCATTTGTCCCAATGCGTGGCGAAGTTGAGCCATCAGTTGTTTGCCATTTTTGATTGCCTCGGCATCTTTAAACTCTCCATTCTTAACTTTGATAGCATATTCGCTTACAATTTCGTCAAGTGATTTCATTTGAAAAACATAATCATTAAGTTTTCTAAAAAGTGTATGGTCAACCTTATCAACAAGGTTTTTAAGCAGATACTTTTCAAGGCTTTGCACTGGGAGATAGTTTGGTTGCACCGAAAAGCCAATTTTTTCATTTCTTAAAAATTCGCCCACCTGAGATTTTATATCCCTGTCCAAAACAATCAGCACCTTTGTTGTCGTTTGCAAAAGTCCTGATTTATTTGCCTCAAAAGCAAACTTCAACACCTGCGTCCAACCGCCAACCGCCAGCACAAGCACCCGTTTATTACCCAACAATTCATTTTGTTTAAGTATCCTATCAACAATCTTTTTTGCGAGGTCATCTTCCACCATAATCACGAAGTCATACCCAAAACTTGACGACTCCAAACTTCTTGTGGCATACACAGGATAGCAAGGGTTGATAAGTTCTATACTTTTATCCACATGGCGTTGAAGATAGTATATGTTTTGTGGTGGCAAATTGCGGATAATTTCAATCGAATGTGTTGAAAACAAAACAACAAAATTATTCTCTTCGGCAAGTTTTTTCAAAAAATTTACAAGTCGTCGAAGGGCAGAAGAGTGAAGAGCAAGTTCAATCTCATCAAGAAGGACAAAAGAAGGCTCATCGCCATAATATATTTTAGAAAGCCTGTTTTGAATTGAATATAAAATTGTAAGCAACAAGTTTTCTCCTGTTGACATATTCAATTGATTTACAAGCCTATCGTCAGTTTCGTAATAAAAAAGCGGTTTTACAAGCCCGTATTCTTTTGTAAATTCCTTTTTCAGGACATACAAATTTTGATAATAATTTTCGTTATCATGCAAAATCATTCCCAGATTTTCCTTCACAAAATTTGACGCTTCTGCCAATTGCCCTTTTGTGACTTTTGAAAGTTCTTCCAACAAGCCGAAATTAACATCTTTAAATCTGTTTCCATAAACAATGCTCCCTTCAAAAAAGCCTGTGATTTGCAATTTCCCTTTTGGCTTAAACCAAGAATTTCCCTGAGAATTTACTATGCGTTTTCTGCCATTATAGTCAAATTCAATCATTGACCCATTGTAAGGCTGACCGAAATAAGAATTTAAAACTGGGTTATAAAAAGATGTCGCAATGCTGGAAATAACCGTGCTTTTGCCTGAGGCATTTTCGCCAGTGATTGCGTAAAGCCCCTTTTCGTCGGGTATTTCAAACAAAAAATCTTTGATTGATTTTACATTATGAATTTTCATTAAAATTCCCATACAATAACCCCTTTATATTCATTATAAAACAACTTTTTCAAAAAACAAAGTTTTTATGCTATTTATTTGCCTCAATTTTTAATAACACATTTCTCTTTCGATTGATATGAAATAAATAAATCTTGCATACGCTCTCGGTGTATCATTCGACAAACCCATATCCACCCACCAAAAGTAACCTTCAATGAAAAAGACACTTTCAAAAGAAAGTGCCTTTTTCTGGTGC
>CAZVYB010000019.1:0-17148 GCA_964631405.1 uncultured Lachnospiraceae bacterium | reverse complement strand
GGACGATAGAAAAGGTGCATAACTGCACCCGCTCCGCTAATAAGGTTGGAGTATAAACAATATCGCAAGAGCCTTCCCTTGGGGGAAGGTGTCAAGGCTATGCCTTGACGGAAGAGGGTAGGACTGCAAAAAGTGCATAATTGCACTCGCCGAGCGTAAGGCTTAAGGAAGAGGGACAAATATTAGCTTTGTCTGGAACAAATAAAGTTTGAATTTAGATACAGCGGACGATAATCGCCGAGCAACTGGCTCGGACGGAAGGGATTATTTCAAATACATACCTCTTGAAAAGCCTCCTCTGGGAGGGGGCTGTCGGCAGTGCCGACTGGGGGAGAACGCAACCTTATAAAAAGCCTTAAAAATATAAAAAACTCAAATAAAAAAGCGGACAATGCGTCCGCTTTTTTTGCACAATATTCTTTTTATAATTTGATTTATTTAAGTTTAACAGTAGCGCCAGCTTCTTTAAGTTTTGCTTCAAGAGCCTTTGCTTCTTCTGCTGGAACATTCTCTTTGATAGCCTTTGGAGCACTTTCAACAAGAGCCTTAGCCTCGCCAAGTCCAAGTCCAGTGATTTCTCTTACAACTTTGATTACAGCAATTTTGTTTGCTCCAATCTCAGCAAGTTCAACTGTGAATTCAGTTTTTTCTTCAGCAGCAGGTGCAGCAGCGCCAGCAGCAGGTGCAGCAACTGCAACAGGTGCAGCAGCAGAAACACCAAAAGTTTCTTCAAGTTCTTTTACAAGTTCAGAAACTTCAAGAACAGTCATAGATTTGATTTCTTCAACCAATGCTTTAATATCAGCCATTTTTATTTTCCTCCTAAAATTTTGTTTTTTTGTTTAATGTGCGGGCGATAAGCCTCGCGAGTTTTTAAAATAATCCTAAAAAGAATTATTTTGTAGCAATAGCGTTCAACGCTCTTGCAAGCCCTTCAACAGGGGCAATAGACACTCTTGCAAGCCCAGTGATAGGAGCATTGAGTGTACCAAGAAGTGTTGCGATAAGAACTTCCTTGCTTGGAAGTTTAGCAAGCGCTTCCATTTCCTTGCTTTCAACGAAATTACCATTAAGTAAACCAAATTTCACGGTCAATTTCTTAGTCTTTTCAGCAGTTTGGCAAGCGATTTTAGCACCGCTTACTTCATCATCATAACTGAAAGCAACCGCACTAGTGCCGTGCAAGTATGCTTCGGCACCATTGATTCCAAGTTCGTTGAGTGCAAGGAGCAACAATTTGTTTTTGTAAACCTTATACTCAGCCCCGTTGGCTTTAAAGTCACGACGCATTTGAGTATCTTCGGCAACAGTGAGTTTGTTGTAGTCAACGAAAGTCACAGATTTAGCTTTTGAAAGTTTATCTTTGATTTCTTCAACAATCAACTTTTTTGCTTCTAAATTAGCACTCATGAAATCTTTTCCTCCTTTATGCGAATATTGTGCTTGAAAAAATAAAATCTCTATGCCTTTGCGGAAAAAAGCATAGAGATAAAAATCTATATTACACTTCTTTCCTCGGCAAGCACGCCGTAGCGTTTATGCAAAAGCACTTGCTGTCTATGGATAAGACTTTATTTCAACGGGGGTATTTTACTATATATAAATGCGTTTGTCAACTGTTTTTCAAAAAAATTTAAAATTTCTTTTTGCCTGCGATTTTAATTGACTTAGAAAGATAAAAATGCTAATATTTCACTATCAAATAAGGAGCGACAACATGAATTTTCAAGAAATCGAAAGAAAATGGCAACAGGTTTGGGAGAGGGAAAAGAGATTTGAAGTGCCAAACCATGTTGAAGGTAAGAAGAATAAATATGTTTTGATTGAATTTCCATACCCAAGCGGGAAGGGGCTTCATATGGGACATTGCAGAAGTTATACGGCAATTGACGCTTATGCAAGAAAGGCTCGCCTTGAAGGGTATAATGTGATGTTTCCATTTGGCACTGACGCATATGGCTTGGAGGCAGAACGCACTGCGATTAAGGAACATAAAAAGCCACAAGATATTGTCGCAAGAAATATCGAAACATTCCAAAGACAGGTTCGCTCAATTGGTATGAGTATTGACTGGTCAAGGACAATCAACACCTGTGACGAAGATTATTATAAGTGGACACAATGGCAGTTTATCCAATTTTTCAAGGCAGGACTTGCTGAGAAGAGGGAAACAACGGTAAATTATTGCCCAAATTGTGGCGTACTTGCCAATGAAGAGGTTGAGGACGGCACCTGCTGTCAATGCCACGCTCAAACAACTCAAAAAGCAAAGGCACAATGGGTGCTGAAAATGACCGAATATGCAGAGCGTCTTGCCGACGACCTTAAAGACACCCAATTTATGGAACATATCAAAACAAGCCAGATAAATTGGATTGGAAAAAGCGAGGGTGTTGAAGTTGATTTTGATATTGTCGGCGGTGGCAAATTTTCAATTTTCACAACTTGTATTGAAACAATTTTCGGCATAACCTTCATGGTTGTTGCCCCAGAAAGCCCACTTGTTGATAGTTTGAAAGATAGAATACAAAACTGGGCAGAAGTTGAGGCATATCGCAAAGAAACTGCCAAAAAGAGCGAGTTTGACCGTGCCGAAATGAACAAAGATAAGTCGGGCGTGGAACTGAAAGGAATTTACGCAATCAACCCAGCAAACGGCAAACAAGTGCCAGTATATATTGGCGACTTTGTTCTTGCAGGCTATGGCACAGGTGCGGTTATGGCAGTGCCAACACACGACCAAAGAGATTTTGAATTTGCCGAGAAGTACGGCATTGACATGATACAGGTGATTGAAGGCAGAGATGTAAGCGAATGTGCATTTGAAAAACAAGATTATCTCGGTAAAGATTGCAAACTGATAAACAGCGGAAAATTTGACGGACTGACAGTTGAAGAGGCAAAAACAGCAATCACAAACTTCCTTGTAGAGAGGGGAGTCGCCCGCAAAAAACTTAATTTTAAAATGAGAGATTGGATTTTCTCCCGCCAAAGATATTGGGGAGAGCCAATCCCAATGGTTCATTGCGACCATTGTGGCTGGGTTGCCGTGCCAGACGACCAACTGCCGGTAAGACTGCCAGATGTTGAAAGTTATGAGCCTACAAAGGACGGCGAAAGCCCACTTTCACTTATCCCTGACTGGGTGAATACAACCTGCCCACACTGCGGAAAACCTGCAAAAAGAGAAACTGACACAATGCCGGGTTGGGCGGGGTCAAGTTGGTACTTTATGAGATATTGCGACGCCCATAATGATAGAGAATTTGCAAGCAAAGAGGCACTGCAAGACTGGCTTCCAATCGACCTTTATAACGGCGGAAATGAACATACAACAAGACACCTTTTGTACGCAAGATTTTGGAATAAGTTTTTGTACGACCAAGGTCTTAGCCCAGTAAGCGAACCTTTTGCAAGACGCATTTCACAGGGTTTGATACTCGGCTTTGACGGCAAGAAGATGTCAAAATCTGCGGGAAATGGCGTTGATCCACTTGAAGTGATTTCAAAATACAGTGCTGATGCACTCCGTCTTTGGATGTCATTTATTGGCGACTATTTTGAAAGTGCAAGTTGGAGCGACGAGGGGCTGAAAGCCTGCCATAAGTTTATAAATAAGATTGTTTCATTCAAAGACTATTTGGTTGAGGGAGAGGAGTATAGCAAAGACCTTGAAGTTGCAATTCACACCGCAATCAAAAAGGTCAGCCAAGATATTGATAATATCAAATTTAACACTGCCGTTTCTGCACTTATGATTTTGTCAAACGAAGTTGCAAAAGTGAAGAAAATCAATCACGCAGAATATAAAACACTGCTTATTTTGCTCAATCCATTTGCCCCTCATGTCACAGAGGAACTTTGGTCGCAGTGCGGTTTTGGCGATAGCATGAAAGATGTCACATGGCCAGCGTATGACGAGAAAAAACTTGTACAAAGCGTGGTTGAAATCGCCGTACAAATAAACAGCAAGATTGTTGCAAGGGTGAATATAGACCCAAAAGACAGCCAAGAAAATATTTTGACAATGGTCAAATCCGACGAAGGCGTCAAAAACGCACTTGCAGGAAAAACAATCGTCAAGGAAATTTATGTGCCAAACAGAATTGTAAACATCATTGCAAAATAATAAAAAGAAAAGAACATATTTTGATTTCACTCTTAATATGTTTTTTTTAATGAAGATAAAAAAAATACCAAAAACTAAAATTTGATAAAAAATAAAACAAAATTCAGTTTACAAACAAAAAAACATCACAATTTGTGATGCTTTTTATTGATTATTCTTGGTCGTCGCCTTCAGTTCTTCTTTTAAGGCTTTCAAGGAATTTTTCAAACTCTTTGTCCTCGTCACTCATTTCTTCCTCTTCGTCCTCAGTTTCTTGGGCTTCTTCCTGAGTTTCTTGTGCATTGTCAGTAGGTTCTTCTTTGATTGCACTCAAAACGATTGGTTTGATTTCCTCTTCTTCGGCTTCAACTTCTGCTTCTTCCTCTGTTTCCATTGGGATTTGCTCGTCCTCAATCTCTTCTTCAACTTCTGGGGCAGAGGCTTCAACCTCTTCGATTTCTTCGACTGCTTCAACTTCTGCAGTTTCTTTTTTCACTTCTTCAATTTTTTCTTCTTTTGCTTTTTCTTGCACTGGTGCAACTTGTTCTGCTGGCTTTTCTTCCACTGTTTGCTTTTCTTGATTTTTCAATTCTTCTGCAATAATGGTTGCTTTAATAATATCTTCATTTGAAACTACTACGCCTTCCTCGGCAGGGATTTCTTCAACCTTTTCCCCTTCGATGATTTCTTCTTCCGCCTTTACTTCGGCATCTTCTTCCTTAAAGTTGTGCTCATTCTTTGCGTAAAGTGCTTTTGAAACAATGATAATCATAGCAACAACGAAAAGACTGATAAGGGTTGAGATAACAACATTCAAAAGGTCATCTTTTCTAAATCCGTCAAGGAAAGAGAAGATAAGGAAAAGCCAAGATGTCCCCGCAACGAAAGGTGCACCAAGCACCAACGCAAGGTTTTTGGCAGGAGAGTTGATTTTCTTTGAATACTTCATTGCAAGAAAGGTTGTTGCAATTGAGGCGATTGAGAAAATAATTCCAAAGATAAGGGCTGCAATTTGAGAGCCAGTCATATATTTAAACATTTTATAAACCTCCAATTTGACTAGCATAATTTTATCACACCGCTAGTTATTTGTCAATATAGAAATTTGTTTATTTTTATTAAAAATGTTTTGATTTTTTTGTAAATTAGGTTATACTACAAATAAGGTATGGAAAAAACCAAGAAAAATGCAAAGACAATTCTTATAATACTTGCCCTTGCCGTCATTGCCATAGTGGGTCTGACGACAGCTTTTTTGGTGAACTATAATACATATTCGCCAGATAAACCGGTTGTGCTTGACGACGGAAGCAATGTATATATATCCACTTCATTAAACGACAATTATGCTGGCTATCGCTTTAAATTTGAGGGAGAGGAAGGTGAAATTCTTGTTGATAGTAAAGAAAATGTGATTTCCTCACTGCTAGCAGTAGAAAAGGGCGTCAAACTTGGTGAAAAATATCAGGTTTCAACCTGCTATGTTTCTCAGAACGAGGGCAATAATAGCCAGTATAGCGAAAAGATAGATTGGACTTGTGAGGCATATTTGCAAAAAACGACAGTTGCATATGATGCCGAGGAATGCAAATTGGTTTGGCAGGCGGTTCAAAATGCCGACTATTATAGGGTGTTTTTCAATGATAAAAAGGGAGAAGGATATCTTCAAACTACGCAAACAGAACTCAGCCTTAAAGAATTTGAGGGTGGGGAAATGGTGGCATATGTGATTTCCTTCTCAAATGATAAAAACTATAAAACAAGTGCAAAATCAAATATGTTGGAATTTGAACATAAACACTTTTTTACACAATTTTCAACAATATCTTTTGATAAAGAAACCTTTATTTTGACAGCCAAAAATGCCGAACTTCTTGAAAAACTTGAAATCACCTTGTTTGATGCAGACTATGATGCAGAAAATAATCCAAACGCAAAAACCGTTTATCCAAATGTGAAATTTGAAGTCACAAAAGAGGGAGATGTATATGTGTATCAAATTGACATCATAACAATATATGGTGGTCAAACAATGCTTGGGATAAACCCAGCAAGCATTGACGCTTACAATTTATATACAGGCACAACAACAATCTTGGATATAACCGCATAATTTACCACATAAAAAGATAAAAGATAAGACATACTAAGCCCAAAAAGGGGAAGGTATGTCTTTTTTAAAACTGGAAGAGAGGGTGCAAAAAATTGCACAAACATTTGAGGGAAGCAGTGATTATGCCCAAAGATTTTTCAAACGAGAGGGTCAAACAATAGCCCTTGTTTTTATCAAAAGCATAATAAATGAGGAACTTCTTTCAAGCGGGATTTTCATGCCCTTGCAAACATATGAAGGGGAGTATGATGGCGAAAAAATCAAAAATCAAATCATCAAATGTGCAGATGTGCAAGTCATTGAAGAGGAAAAAGTCGTCGAGGAAATGCTCAACGGCAAGTTGATACTGCTGACAAATTTTTCGCAGGAAATCTTGGCGGTTGATTTATACAAATTCCCAACTCGTGTGCCCTCCGAGCCTCCAACATCGCCAGTCATTCAAGGTCCTCGTGAGGGTTTTGTTGAGGATATCAAAACAAACATCACGCTTATTCGCCGAAGGATAAAATCGCCCGACCTCGTGCTTAAAAGTTTGGAAATTGGTTCAATTTCAAAAACAAAGGTGGCGGTCACCTACATAAAGGGCATCGCAAACAAAAAAGTTGTTGCCGAGGTGATGCGAAAACTTAAAAACATCAAGATAGATGGCGTTCTTGACTCGTATTTTGTGCTGACATTTTTGGAAGATAAACCCAACTCTCTATTTAAACAGGTTGGCAACAGCGAAAAACCAGATATCGTTGTTTCAAAAATGCTAGAAGGCAAGGTCGCGATTTTGGTAGATAATTCACCAATCGTTCTTACCGTTCCATTTGTTTTCATAGAGGATATACAAAGCAGTAATGACTATTATACAAATCATCACTATTCGTCATTTGTGCGAATAATAAGACTTTTCGGTTTGCTTATCGCAGTAATTGTCCCCGGATTTTACCTTGCACTTCAACTATATCATTATAATATTTTGCCTCTAAATTTCTTGATTACAATCGCAGATACCACTCAGGGCTTGCCCTTCACTCCATTTTTGGAAATTTTATTTATATTCTTGCTCTTTCAAATTCTTTACGAGGTCAGTTTGCGTCTGCCAAGTTACTTAGGTCTTGCGACTTCTGTTGTGGGGGCGTTGGTGCTTGGCGATACGGGTGTTAAGGCTGGACTTATATCGCCACCTGCGGTGCTTATTGTTGCTCTTGCAAAAATTGCAATATACACAATCCCCGAGCAGTCCTCACAAATCACCGTTTTGCAATTTTTGTTTTTGATTTTGGGAGGTTCTCTGGGACTTGCTGGAATAATCGCAGGAGCAATATATATAGCCAATGTGCTGAATGATATGGACAGTTTTGGTACGCCTTACCTTGCCCCATACAGCCCTCATATTCGCCAAGATTTGCAAGACGCCATTTTGTCAACCGCAATAGTTGATGTCAAAAAACGGCCTAAAAGTTTTTCGCCTGAGAAGGAGGATATTGAATGAAACAAACAATTTCCATGCGTCAGGCGGGGATAATGATGCTATTTTGCATTTTGGCAAACAAGGTGCTTCTTTTGCCCTCTTCGATGTATGCTCAAATGAGGGCGGACGCAGTCATTGGGCTGATATTGTTGTTTGCACTTGATTTTATCGCTCTTCCCATTTTTATAAAACTTAAAAAACGCTTTCCCGACAAGAAATTGATTGAAATTTTAAGCGAATTTTTGACCAAATATGTTGCAAAAGCAATTTTTGTCATACTTTTGCTGTTTATGCTTTTCAAGGCACTTCTCACATTCAGCGTGGTGTATGATTATTTCAAAAGACAGATATATCAAGACGAATTTATTTGGATAGCCCTAATTTGTATTTTCCCAGTTATGAACCATGCAGTCATGAAGGGGCTTCGCCCAACAGCCCGAACAATGGAACTTGTTTTTGGCTTTGTGATTGTCGGGATATTTGTGTGTTTTTTTATATCATTTTTCACAAACCTTTCCCTTCCGTCATTTTTTGTAACACCTGCAAGTGAAATTTTGACAGGCTCATATAAATATATCTTCCTTTTTGGTGATTTTTCACTTTTGTTTTTGATAATAGATAAAATCCAATACAAGAAGGAAGAAGAGGGCAAATTATATAAATTTACCCTTTTTGCCATGGCGATTGTTGTGACATTGTTTGTGATTTTTTTTGCAAAATACAATATAACTGCATTTATGCACAACAATGCACTTGCCGATATACTTGTTTTTTCTGTGCAGTTCAATGCAATTGGAAGACTCGACATAATCGCAATGATGACAATTATGACATTTGCTACATTTCAAATGGAGATATTTTGCCTTGCATTTTGCGAAAGTTTTGAGGGAGTTTTTCCACTTCTCAACAAAAGATGGGCAATTTTTACATTCGACCTCTCGTTTTTTCTTTTATATTATTTATATGTTGGCAAATATGAGGTCATCATTTCCACAACAACCCAATTCCTTCCAATTTTGGGGGCGGTAGTCGCATATCTTTTGCCACTGCTCTTTTTGCTGATTGCCCTTAAAAGGAGAAAAAATGAATAACAGATTTGCAAAATATTTTAAAAATCCAATGCTTATCGTGCTTGTGGTGATTTTGATTTTTTTCACCCCTTCTGCTATTTATTCGCCGGGAGAGAGCAGACGCCGTGGAGTTGTGACGGCGATAGGAATTGACAGAGAAGATGCGATATATGAGGTGTCCCTTCTTACATTCATTCCCAATGTCAACCAGTCTTTCAAAGAGGTCAGTTCGGTGATTTCTGGCAGGGGCGACACCATGGCTGAGGCGATATACAACGCCCAAACGGCAATGGGCAGACGGGTAGGACTTGCTCATGCAAAAACAACAATTGTCAGTCAAAGCCTTTTGGAAGAGGATATTTCCGCACATATCGACTATCTCAGCCGAGTTTCTTCTTTGCCAGAAAACACAGTGATTGTTTGCACTGATAAAAGTGCAAAAGAGGTGCTAGAGGCATCATTCAGCCTTGAAAGCAATGTGGGCTTGCAACTAGAACAGGTGATTGGCTATAACGCCGAAAATATGTATGTCACCGACACCTCGCTTGAGTCTTTTTATAAGGGGTATTATAGCCCTGTCAAGTCCTCGGTGATAGGCTTTTTGACGGTTGCCGAAGGCGGTGAAGAAACAACCGCAGACACCGAACCTGCCCAACAATCGGGCAGTGACCAAGTGGATACCAGCGGAAGCAAGGGTTCTGGCGAAAACCGCGAAAAGAAGGGCGACAAGAGAATTGTCAATCAGGGTGAGGCTGTGCTTGTCAAAGAGGGCAAGTTTGCAAAAAAACTGACGCTGGAAGAACTGAGCGGAATAAATCTGATAAATTCAAAAGCAGTAAGACAAAATGTGACAATAGAAGGCGTCAATTTGGGGGGTGCAGAGGTTGAGGCGACATATAAAATAAGAAATAAGAATGTCAACATAAACACTCATTTTGAAAATGGCTATCCAGTTTTTGAAGCCCATGTTGTGCTTGGAATGGAACTTGTTGAGGTTGGCGGTCAACATGAAAAACTTGAAATAAGCACCGAGTCTAGTCACATCACCCCAGAGGTATCAAAAAAACTTGATGAAAAAATCAAGGGGCAGTTTTCAAACTCAATCAAGGTGATAAAGGAGAATGGGACTGATGTGCTAGGGGTGACCGAACAATTTTATCGACACAATCGAAAGGAATACCTAAAATTTCGCAAGTCGGTAGGCGAACCTGAAAAATTCATTGAATATGTAACCTTTAAACTTAATTTGATAGTGCGTGCCGACTGAAAGTGTCGAAAAGGTAGAAAAGTTGAATAAAATCTTAAAAAGTCACGCTTAAAAAGTTGTATTAAAATTTTTTTTGTGATACAATACCTTGTAAGACTTTTTAAGGAGGAAGAAGGTGAAAGAACAAAAACCTAAATTTAAGTATTCATACATCGCCATATTGCTTCTTCTTGTCCTTGTCTGTGTGCTTATTTTCACAAACAGAGGATATAAGGGAGAATATATAGATGGCGGTCTTGCCGAAGTACAAGAACTTATCGACGGAAGGACAAACGAAGAGGGAAAAACAGAACAGATTGTTGATATGCGATATAAAAATGGCACAATCTATTTCTTGCTGAAAGATTCAAAATATTCAGAGGCTTTCCCAGAATATGCCGACTATTATTTGTATTATGAAGGAAACGATGGCGTACTTCAAAAGGTGCTTGATAAACTTGATGACGCGGGTATCAGTTATCAAAAAATTGCCGAAAGTAAAGATTGGTGGAGTATTGTTTATCCAATCCTTTACATCTGCTTTGGGCTTTTCCTTGTTTGGATGATTTTCAAACTTATGGGCTCTCAGTCCAAAGGGGCAATGGGCTTTGGCAAAAGCAAGGCAAGGGCATATACAACCAGCAAAGTAAGATTTTCAGATATTGCAGGCACTGAGGAAGAAAAGGAAGAACTCAAAGAAATCGTAGAATTTTTGAAAGCACCAAAGAAATTCACAGAACTTGGTGCAAGAATACCAAAGGGCGTGCTTCTTGTTGGACACCCGGGCACTGGTAAAACATTGCTTGCTAGGGCGGTTGCAGGAGAGGCAAATGTGCCATTCATTACAATCAGCGGGTCTGACTTTGTAGAGATGTTTGTAGGTGTTGGTGCGTCAAGAGTGCGTGACCTTTTTGAACAAGCAAAGAAAAACAAACCATGCATTGTTTTCATTGACGAAATTGACGCAGTTGGCAGACAAAGAGGTGCGGGGCTTGGTGGCGGAAATGACGAAAGAGAACAAACGCTCAACCAACTTCTTGTTGAAATGGACGGCTTTGAGCCAAATGAGGGAATAATCGTCCTTGCTGCAACAAATAGAAGCGATGTTCTTGACCCAGCCCTTATGCGTCCGGGCAGATTTGATAGACAAATTTATGTCAATATCCCAGATGTAAAAGGTAGAGAGGGGATTTTAAAAATTCATGCCAAAAATAAACCAATTGACGAAAATGTAGATTTTCAAACACTTGCCAAAATCACAGTTGGTTTCACTGGTGCAGATATTGAAAATATGCTCAATGAGGCGGCAATCCTCGCAGCCAGAGAGGGCAGACCAAAAATTGTTATGTCTGACATCACAGAGGGTATCAATAAAGTGACCATGGGTCCTCAAAAGAAGAGCCGTGTTGTGACAGAGAGAGATAAGAAAATCACGGCATACCATGAAGCAGGACACGCAATCCTTGCTAAGAAACTTGAAAACACAGATGAGGTGCAAGAGGTGTCAATCATTCCTCGTGGAATGGCAGGCGGATACACAATGCAACGCCCAGAAAATGACAACTCATACCGCACATACAACTATTTGATGGACGAAATTGCCGTTTGCATGGGCGGACGCCTTGCAGAGGAGATTGTGTTTAAAGACATCACAACAGGGGCATCAAGCGACATCAATCAAGCAACAAAAATTGCAAGAAATATGGTATATAACTGGGGTATGAGCAAAAATTTGGGCTTCCTCAGCCTTGATTCAAGTGAACAAGTTTTCATTGGAAGAGATTATCAAACACGCAACGATTTTTCAGAAAAACTCGCTGCCGAGGCTGATGACGAAGTAAGACAAATTCTCGACTATAACTATAAGCGTGCAAAGAAGATGTTGGCTGATAATATTGACCTCTTGCATGAAATGTCAAAACTTCTTTTGGAAGAAGAAACCATCAATAAAGATGAAATTGATATGCTTATGGAAGGTAAGAAAACAGAGGAAATTGTTGAGGAAATCAAGATAAGAAATGCCCAACAAAAAGAAAAAGAGGAAAAACTCAAACAACAAAAATCACTTTTGGATAGGAAAGCAACCCTTGAAAACAAGATAAGAGAGGGAGAGAAACTTGTTGAGGGCGGGGTTCTGACCGCTGAGGAACTTGATAAGATTAAAAATAGTTACAATCAACTTTTGGCAGAAATTGAAAATCAAGAAAAATCACAGGAAGAGCCAATAATCGTTACAATTAAACAGGGGATAGAACTTCCAAAAGAAGAAACAAAACCAAACGACGACAAAAAGGAGGATATGTAATGGAAGAACTTGAAAACTCAGTTCAAACCAACGATGTTGACAGCGTTATGAACAGCGTCAGTGACGAATATCTGAAAAAGAAAAAACGCACTAGAAACATTGTTTATACAACAATTTTAAGCGTCCTTCTTGCCGTTGCTATGATAGTGATTGTTATGTCATCAATCACTGTTGGGTTGAAACCATCGTTTATTGGCAATCCATCATCATATTCAATTTATATCAACGGAAGCGAAAAGAAATATATTGACGAAAGCAGTGCTGAGTATGACGAATTTTATGATATATATTCAAAATCGTTTAATGTATCATATCTTTCAGCCCTTTTCACGGGGAAACTTGGCGGGTATCAAATAGAAGAAACACTTGACGCATTTTACTCAAACTCAACCGATAAAACGGGGATAAGCAATGCTCTTTCAACCTTGCTAGGAAGCAATTATGTAAAACTTGAATTTGCCGGCGAGAAACCAATTAAGAAGGCAAACGGAGAGGTTTATAAGTCAATATACAACACAAATTGTGAACTTGTTTTTGAAGATGTATATTTCACAATCAATTCTGAAAATGCAGATAAAGACCTAACATTCTACTTTGGCACAACAGGAATAGGCATGGGCTATACAATCACAAAGATTTCAATCAGAGCAAACACATCAGCACTTTATGAGTTTGCAACTGACGCATCAAAATAAACAAAAAAAATTCCAAGAAATTCTTGGAATTTTTTTGACCTTTTCAAATTAAATAATTCGTTTTATAAATTTTTCACAACTCAGCAGGGGGCAAATATAACCCAATTCTATTGCCGTTGAAGCAGACTTATGATTTTGTCCCTCAGCGTGTCGAGATGCCTTCTGTTGAGTTTGATAATCAAAATAAGCAAAACCGATGCAAGCATGATGGTGAAGAATGGTACAAGCACCGCGTGCGAGGCTGTGTATATGTGAAACATTTTAGGCATAACCAAAATTGCAACTGTGATGCCCACAAAGGATATGGACATAACTCCGGCTTTCAAAAGATTTGCAGGGATACATAATGACGCTAGATTAAGAAAGCCTGTGTAAGTCATAGTCAAGACCGCCAAAGAGGTATATTCGTCCGCTGTCATCACTTGCAGAGATTGGGTGTAGTAAAGTATCATCACAATCAAAACATTGATAAGCATAAGCAGTGCCCGAGGAAGAGAGCGTTTCATAACCTGCGGGATAAAGTTGCCAGTGATTGGTTTGGTGTTTGGTTCAAATGTCAATAGGAAGGAAGGCACGCCAATCACAAAAAATTCAAGAAGCATCATCATACTTGGATTGAAAGGATACTGCATTTGAAGAAAGAGCGTCAAGACGGTAAGGAAGATTGCGAAAAATGTTTTCATAAGAAAGAGAGAAGAAGAATTTTGCACATTATTTACCACCTGTCGTCCCTCTTTCACCACCGAAGGTAGGGAAGAGAAATTGCTTTCAAGCAGGACGATTTTAGAGATACTTCTGGCAACCTCACTGCCGTCTGCCATAGCGATAGAGCAGTCTGCTTCTTTCAATGCGAGGGTGTCGTTTACGCCGTCACCAGTCATGGCAACAACCTTGCCTTTGTTTTTAAGGGTTTTTATGATTGTATATTTTTGTTCGGGCGTGACCCTTCCGAAAACGGTAAATTCATCAGCCATTCTTTCAACATCTTTCAAACTCACATTTTCAAGAGAAACAAACTTGTCGCTATTTTTGACGCCCACACGCTGGGCAATCTTAGATACCGTTGCGGGGTCGTCGCCAGAGATGATTTTAATTTCAACCCCGTTGTCCTTAAACCATTGAATTGTTTCAATAGCGTCCTCCCGGATATGCTCTTCAATCACAATAAGTGCAAGAAGGGTGGCATTTTTGCCGGTCATTTTTTTGTCAAATGTCCCGCCTTCTTGCTCGGCAAAAGCAAGTATGCGGTGACCTTTTGCTTGATGTTCTTTGATAAACGCCTGTTGGGTTGCATCAAGCGGACAACCTATGCGGGTTGAAGCACCAAGGAAGTAAATTTTTCTGTTGGATAGTTGGGTGATAGAATATTTGCGTTCTGAGGAAAACTCGACAATGTTGACCGCCTTCAATTCGTCATTTCGCCCAAATTCTTTCACCATGGCACTTGAGGTTGCATTCATTGTTTTTTGCACATGAAGGACATTTGAAAGCAGTTTTTGTATGCTTGATTTGCGTTTTTTGGTGTAAGTCGCAAAATCCACAACCTTCATTGTTCCGTCTGTAATTGTGCCAGTTTTGTCAAGACAAAGCACATTTGTTCTTGCTAGCATTTCAATTGAGTATAGGTCACGCACAAGAGTTTTTTTCTTTGCAAGTTTGACAACTCCGATTGCAAGAGAGATTGTCACCAAGAGAAACATTCCCGCAGGTATCATACTTGTCAATGCACCACTTGTGTTTGTGATTTGTTGTTGAATGGTTGAGTTTTGGATTGTCAGTTCTTTAAAGAATGTCAAAACTCCGATAGGGATAAGTGCAATGCCGATGTATTTGATAAGTCTGTTGAGGTCTTTAAAAAGGTTTGATTGAGGAGTTTTAAACTCTTTTGCTTTTTTTGCGATTTGGTTTATATAGTTGTCATTCCCAATCTTATCGACACGGGCATAACATTCACCCGAAACAATAAAACTTCCTGAAAGTAGGGTGGAATTTTCTCCCTTTTCAATTGCATTTGACTCGCCAGTCAAAAGACTTTCGTTGACTTCAACCTTGCCCTCCATTATGACGCAGTCGGCGGGGATTTGATTGCCACTTGAAAGCAAAATCACATCGTCAAGAAGCAACTGGTCAGCGGGGATATCCAGTCTTGCACCTTCTCGAATGGTTTTCACCATAGGAGTGGTGACAATTGATAATTTCTCGACGGCAATTTTTGCCCGAATTTCTTGAATAATCGCAATTGCCGTGTTTGCCACAATCACGAAAATAAAAATCAAATCTTTGTAAGAGCCGACGCAAATAAGAGCAACCGCAATCAAAAGCCATAGCATATTGAAAAAGGTGAATATGTTTTTAAAGAAAATAGAACGATATGTTTTTGATGTTGTCACCTTTGTGTTGTTGTATAAATTCCCTTCCTGCCTTGCCTCAACTTGACCTTTGCTTAACCCAAAATCTTTGTCGGGGAAAAATCTTTCCACGCTATCGTCAACGGCGGGCTTAACTTCTTCCTCTTTGGGTTTTCGTTTTCGAGCAAAACTTTCTTTGATTTTTTCGATAAACCCCTTGTTGTTTTCTAGGCCATTTTTGTCGCAAAAAAGAATTCTCAAACGACGGTCATATGAGAATTTTCTCACCAATCTTTCATTTGTTTTCAGAAGAGAAGGATAAACTTTTTCTTCCACCTTTTCCTTTTTCATATATACAAAAATTATAAATAAATATTCTTTTAATGTCAACTTTATTACAAAATAGATTTGACAATCTTTGTCAAATAAAGTATCCTATTTGAGGATAAAAACAAAAAGGGGAAGACTATGCAACTAGAACTGCCAAAGACACTTAAAGAACTTGCAAAAATATTTCCAACAGAACTTTATGTTGTGGGCGGATATATAAGAAATAGAATAATGGAAATCGAGGGTGATGATATTGACATATGTGCATCGCTGACCCTTGATGAGGTTGAGAAATTGCTTGCAGAAAGCAAATTTTCGGTCAAAATCAAAAGCAAATCACTCGGCTCTGCCGTTATATCTTGCGGGAAGGAACATTATGAATACACCACTTTCAGACAAGATACATACCCAGACGGCGGGGCACATATGCCAGAAAGCGTGACTTTTATCAAGGATATTCGAGAGGACGCAAAACGCCGAGATTTCACCTGCAATGCACTTTATTACGACATCAAATCAGACCAACTTATTGATTTTTACGACGGCGTTGCCGATATAAAAAGAAGGGTTCTGAGGACGGTGGAAACGCCAGACGAAGTGCTTTCACATGATGGCGTAAGAATTTTGCGTCTTTTCCGCTTTCAGTGTGAACTTAATTTTAAGATAGACTCTAAAACCCTTGAAAGTGCCTATAAATATAAGGAAAACCTTTGCGATGTGTCGGGCGAGAGGGTGGTGCATGAAATCACTCGAATTTTGCACAGCCCAAACAAATATAAGGGAGTGTCAAAGAAAAACGCCTATATCATGGCACTTAAACACTTCAATAGGGCGTCACTTTGGCAATATTTCGGCATTGACTGCCAAAAACTTAAATTCAAAATGGTAAAAAAGGTTCAACATAAATCTCAGGGCTTCTTGATTGATGTGATTGACGCCGTCAACCCAATTTCAATTTCATACTATCTAAACTTGATTTTAACAACATCTTTTGGACTGAATAAAAAAATGGTGGAGCAGTATATCAACATTCTTTGCGGATACTATGAAGCCCTCAACCGCCAACAAAATAAACCATACTTCTTTAAGTATTTTGACAATTTCCCACAAATACATATGCTTCTCACCCATAAGTCAAAATCACTTGCAAACAAATACAACTTTTTCTATCGCTACATCATTTCTCACCGAATCGTTGTTTCCACAAAAGACCTTAAAATCAATGGCGATACACTAAAAAAACACTATCCATCAGTCAAACCAAATAGATATAAGGCAATTCTAGATAGCCTGCTTAGCGATGTCTTTGACGGCGTACTGCAAAATGATAAGGAAGAACTTATTTCCGCCGTTCAAGAAAAACTGAAATACCTATAAAAATTTTTATAAAAAACACCTCATAGGACAAAACCATAAGAGGTGTTTTTTTTACAACCAAATGTTACACAAATTTTTTTATTATATTATTTTTTAC
>CAZVYB010000018.1:0-18180 GCA_964631405.1 uncultured Lachnospiraceae bacterium | reverse complement strand
TTTTTGTGACCTGAGGGATATATCGTTAGATATAACCTCGTGGTCGGGAGTGGTTTAGCCAAACTCCCGCAACCATAAGAAAAGGCTACGCAGAAGCATAGTCTTTTTTGCATAGGGGCATTCAAAATTTATAAGTTGTTAAAATTTTATCAGTTTTCCTATCATAAACGGCTAAAATAATATTTTTTAATTGTTTTTTTTGGGTTATATTAAGTTTTTTAAACAACCACTGTTTGTCTTTGTTCAATTCATTAAGTGAAGATTTGGAAATAATGCCGTCAATAATCAAATATAATGGAAGTTTTGCGTCTTCCTCTTTTATATTCAAATCTTTGGCAATTGTCGGTCTTTTTTGTGCTTTTGGCATAATGCTCAATTGACCATTGTTTTCAAACACAGCAAAGGCAATGTCTTCTAAATTGAAATAGCCTTGCGAACGGGCAAGGGTAAGAATATCATTTACATCAAGTTTGCTTTTCTTTAAAACTTTATAATCAATTTGCCCATCGTAGATTATGGTAAGCGGTCTGCCTTTGAAAAAATGCTTTAATTTGGGTGATTTTCTTCCTAGAATAGTAATTACAAAATCAAACAAAAAGTAGATAGCCATTGCAATTAAATAAAAATAAAGTGGCTTGTCATTTATATCTGTTGCCATGTTGGCAGCAATAGAGCCTATTGAGATACCTATAACATAATCCATAAACTCTAATTGAGCAACCTGCCTTTTCCCCAGAAGTTTTGCAATAATAAACAAAGCCAACACACTTGATACAGATAAAACAATTAAATATAATAAATCATTCATATAAAAATTATTTCAAAAAAAACTTTTTATAAACATAAAATAATATCGTAAAAAATCGAGAGCGTTAAACTCTCGATTCTACATTATGATTTGCTATTCATTCTTTCGGTAAATTCCTTAAAGCCTTTGTCGACATATTGTTTTTGGGTAGGGTCTAAATAATTTAATAAACCCAGCAATTCTCCAACATGGTTCAATTCTTCATTCTTTATGTTTTCCCAAGTATCTTGTGCCAATTTATTTGTGGTATTATGTAAATGCTCATCATATTCAATAATTGCTTGAATTTCGCCAACTAAATCTCGGCGAGCCTTTTGCAATGTATCGAAATCCATTGTTGACTTACTATGTACACTTCCTTCTTTTTTAATGGCACTTTCTTTATTTGTTATGCTTTCATTTTCGTAGGGTGATTGATTTTTATTTTCAATAGAAGATTCTCTACTATTTGAATTATTTTGATTATTAAAAAAATTAAACATTTTGCCTCCCTCTAAATTATATTGCAGTGGCAAAACAAATGTTCACAGACATAATAAAAAACCTAAAATAGTAACCCTATTTTAGGCTTTTTGTGATTAGTTGATGTTTTCGGCGTAGAACATATTTTTGAATTTGATGTTGTTTTCAAAAAGTTCATCAAATGTGCCAATATCTTCAATTTTTCCATTGTCGAGGAAGAAGATTTTGTCAACATTTCTTATTGTAGAAAGTCTGTGTGCAACAATAATGATTGTACTTTTGCCTTTCAAACCATCAATGCTTTTCTTGATTTCGCCTTGGGCGAAGTTGTCAAGAGAACTTGTACTTTCATCAAATATGATGATAGGTGAGTTTCTCAGCATTGCCCTTGCAATTGCAAGGCGTTGCTTTTGCCCGCCAGAAAGTTTGATGCCACTTTCGCCAACTTTTGTGTCGATGCCTTCATTGAGAGAGGCAATAAATTCCTCCAATGAGGCCTTTTTGATTGCGTCAGCAATCTCTTCGTCGGTGGCGTCCTTTTTTGCGAGAAGCAAATTTTCCTTGATTGTCATGTCAAATATGTAAGGGAATTGATTTACAAGAGAAATGGTGTTTCTAAGAGTTTTTTTAGAGAGGTCGTTGATGTTGACCTTGTCAATAGTCACCATTCCGTCGTCCACTTCATACAATTTTGACATTAAGTTGAGGATAGTTGATTTTCCACTGCCAGATTTTCCAACGAAGGCGACAGTTGTGTTTGGCTCGATTTTGAAAGAAAGATTAGAGAATATTTGATTTGTCGATTTGATTTTTCTTTCTTTTTTATTCTTTTTAAGTGCCTTCAATTCTTTTGCGGTCATTTTAGAGTAGTTCAGCGTTTCGTCCGCCTCATACTCAACAAAGGTGTACTTTACATTTTTAAATTCAATTTCGCCCTTGACATTTTCAAGTTCCACATCGCCAAACTTTTCGGTGACAAACTCTTCTTCATTGAAAAGTGCAAACATACGCTCTGTGCAAACTTTCACTTCGCCGAATATACTCATGATATTTCCAAAGCCCCAAATAAAGCCATATAGGTTGGAGTTGTTGGAATAGATAATCATAAACGATGCGAGTGTAAGAATTCCCATGTCAATCATGTAGACGCCAAGGATAAGCACTCCGACGCCCACAAGTTCAACAAGAAGGTTGCGGAATGACCAGAAATTCATGTCAACCATTTCTGTATGATAACTTGATTTTTTATAGTCCTCATAGTGGGTTTTTGACACTTCACTGAGTTTTTCTTCAAGCCCGAGCGACTTAATGTCCTTTTCACTGCGTACAATTTCGGTTGAGAGGGCGTTTACCTTGTCATTTTTGCGACGGGTTTCACGCTTGTTTTTCACCCGAACTCGCACCCTTATTCGTTCAAGAATAATTCCAACTATGATAAGAGCAAGTACGATAAGCCCAACATAGATGTTTAGGGTGGCGATGTATATAACAATGATGATAGAGGTTATGATGTCAGTTATGATGTCAACAAGGTCGGCAAGGTTTGAAACCACACGCTCTGGGTCAGAAACCAACCTTTGCACGAAAGTGCCTGTGTTGTGGTCACTGTAAGTTTTTGAATTAAGCCTAAAAGCCTGTCTGGAAAGGTCATAATTAAGTTCTGCCATGATAGCATTGGCAACTTTTTGGTAAATGATACCAGAGAGATACCAGCAAGCCCGCTTAACAATCACATTTCCTGCCGCCAACGCCAAAACGATAAGGGTTTTTGTGTAATGAGCGTTTGTCAATAATTGAATACCCTCGGCAAAGAGCAGGGTGGAAAAGATTGTGCAAGCCCCAGCGACGAGATAAACTAAGATGTACAGGAAAATTCCAAGTTTATGCCTAGCGAGATATTGGGTTAAAGTAATCTTGTTCTTTTTCATAATTTTCTCCTTTTTCAAAATTTTTCTTTAAAACAAACATTTTTTGAAAGATTTTTTGCGATTTTGCTTTTTTTTGACACAAAAAAAACTTTGCACGACAATCCATGCAAAGTTTCTTTTATGAATAGATGAAAAAATAGACAAAAAAGCCTAAAATTCCTCCCCAAAAGAAGAAACAAACGCATGAATTAAGTTGATTTGTTTTTCAGTTATAAAGTTTTTAATCATTGTTCTATTCTCCTTTTGTTAAAATATTTATTTCAATCGACGAGGCAAGGATAAAACAAAAATCGACATTTGTCAATAGATTTTTTAAAAAATTTCAAAAAATTTTAAAAAACTTTTTTCAATGCCGATTTTTCTATTATTTAATAAAATATATAATTTTTATTTATTAAAAACAATTTTAAAATTATTTAAAAAGATTTTTATTGATTGTTTTGATTTTTTCTTGCCATTTCATCAAGTTGAGATTGATGCCTTTTGAAAAAGTCCTCTTTCTCTTTGATAGGGTCAAGTCGGTGTCCTCTTTCAGGAAGAAGCACATCATCAAACGCACCAAAAATATATTTCCAGTCAAAACATTTCTCTTTGTCAAAACCAATTTTGTCGGCAACATATTCACTGCCAGCCGTCATAGGGTGAAGAAGTGCGTTTGCCACAAAAATATATTGCATTGTGTTGATGGTGAGGCGAGCAAGATGCTCTTTGTCATTCATTGCATCTTTGATTTCTTTCACCCAATACTTATTGATGTTTCTCACAAACACATCAACGGTGTTGAAGGCTTGGTGAAATTTGCGGTCATACATAAAACGCTCATAGTTCAAAATCGCCCTTTCACAGTCTGCCAAAATCTGTTCGTCAACCTTGCCTGTCGGAATGATGCCATCAAAAACAGATTGTGTTGAATAGAAAACAGTCCTCAAAATGCGGTTGTATACATTTGTCAAAAGATTGCCTTCGGTTGTCACAGGGTCAAGGTCGTCCTCTTTGGCTTCTGGATTGAATGGCTTTGGATTGAATGAAACGGTGTTGTTGCCAAGATTCATTGCAAGGAAGTGAAGCCTAAATTGGTCAGGTGTATAATAGTCAAGCAGTTTCACTGCAAGAGGTGGCTTGATTTTGCCAGAAGAAGATGCGACACTGTTCATATAAAGCAAAAATTTGATAGGGGAGAGGGTTGTGACTTGAAGTTCTCCATCTGGCGACGGATAAACAGGATTTTCTCCCTGCGTGTGCAAAAACATTGCTTGCTGTGCAGGGCCATAGAAATAAAGATTGTCTTCTCCGAGGAACTGAAAAACTTTGCCATCTTTTGACTTCCAATATTTTTCCCATTCATGCTCACCCTTGCCAATGCTTTCAAGGTAGGCTTTGGTGAATGAAATTGGTGCCCACAAACTCTCAGGCCATACATAGAAGGTTTGCCCCTTTACGCCTTCAATTTCAGGGCATGGCACGCCCCAAGATATGTCGCCAGACAAACGGAAAGGCGTCAATGTTTTGCCTGTGCGATAACGAATACCATTTTGTGCAAGAATTTCGCAGGCTTTTTCACGGTCGGTCAGTTTTTCAAAAACAATTGTCATACTTGGGTTGTTAGGCTTGCGTTCCAACTCTTCAAAAGGTGGCAACTGCCCGCGGATTTGGGCAAATTTATCCCAAAAATCCTTTTTAATAAAAATTTCAGGCTTTTTGAAAAATTCTTTGATATCCTTCACCACAAAAGGGGAGGTGGAACTATCTTTGGCTATATTTTCAATCCATTCATTAAGAATAGGCTGACATTTTTCAAGGTCAAAATAAAGATTTTCAATCTTCACAAGTTTTGGCTTTTCGCCGCTTAAAGTGCTGACAGGGTCAATGAGGTCTTGTGGAAGATATTGGTGACCAAGGTCACACTCGTCGGCATATCCCTTTTCACTTTGACAACCATCAATTGGGCACTTGCCAATCACCTGCCTGCCATTCAAAAGACAGTCAAATTTTTCATCAAAAAACTGCCAAGAGGTGTGCTTTGACACCATGTTGTTTTTATAAAGGGTTTCAATAAAATATTTGCTTGTTTGGTTATGAATTTCGCCCGCACGCCCGAGAGCAGACGCTCCAAAAAGGTTGAACCTTGCCCCAAACGCCTGCAAAGTTGCCACATGACTTTTGTGTTTTTCTTCAACAAACTCTTTTACACTTTTTGCAGTGATTTCTCCCTTGGCAGAAAGTGCCCTAAAATATTCGAGGGCAGGTGAGCCATAGCAGTCAGTTCCAGAAACAAAAACCACATTGTCTTTGCCAATTCTGTCACGCATAAATTGTGCAAAAGTGTCTGCACGCAAGATAAGTCCCACATGGGCAAAGTGCAATTCTTTGTTGCCGTATGGCATACCGCTAGTAATTACCGCATATTTTGGGAAGTTTGGTCTAGGTCTTACAAATTTTTCCATATTTGCTCCTTAATTTACCCTTTCTTTCAAAAAAGAAAGTTTGTGTTTAATTCTTGATAGCCCGTTGTCAATGCTCTTTTTGCTTAGCGAGCCAATTTTTGCAATTTCGTTGTATGAATAGCCACGAAGGTATAACGCCAAAATTTTATTTTCGAGAGGTGAGAGTGCAGAAGTGATAGCCTTTTGCAACTCCTCCATTTTTTCCCTTTCAAGCACCTTGTCATCGGGAGAGGGCAGGTGAGAGGGGATAAGAATTTCAATTTCTTCATCTTCTTCTTCTCGAATTTGTTCTGCAATTGGCAGTGCAGTTGACAACATCATGTTTTTTTCACTGCTTGCAACCTTGACGGCGGTTTGTATTTGGTGCTTTATACACAGACTTGCAAAAGTCTTAAAGGAAGCGTGCTTGTTTGGTGAGAAATTGATGATTGCCTTATAAAGCCCAATCATTCCCTCTTGCACAATGTCCTCCATGTCGCCCCCGATAAGGAAATAACTTCTTGCGATTTTGTTTACCAAAGATTTATAACCTTGAAGAAGGGCGTTGACGGCTTCGGCAGAGCCGTTTTGGGCTTCAAGTATAAGATTTTCTTCCATTGCCACCACCTAACAAAGCCTTTGCCTAAGCACTTCAAACACAACAATGCCACAGGCGACACTTGCATTGAGAGAGTTAACTTTTCCTCGAAGGGGCAAAGCCAAAACCTCGTCACAGGCAGAAAGAATGGTTTTTTTGACACCAAATCCCTCAGAGCCAATCACGAAGGCAAGAGGAATGTCAAGATTTTGATTGTAAATGCTTTTCCCGCCAGCCTCAGCCGAGAAAACCCAAATGTCCTTTTCTTTCAGGTGACTGATTGCGTCTTTCAAGTTTGTCACTTTGGCAATTTTCATGTTTGCAATTGCTCCCGTGCTTGTGCGAATGACCGTTTCATTGACCATGCAAGCACGATTTTTAGGAATGATAATCCCATGCACGCCCGCACATTCACAAGACCGAATGATTGCCCCAAAATTGTGGGGGTCCTCAATGCCGTCAAGCAAGATAACGAATGGCTTTTCGCCACGCTCCTTGGCGAGGGCGAGAATGTCGTCGACATCGCAGTATGCAAAATCAACAGTTTCGGCAATGTATCCTTGGTGATGACCTGTTTTGCTTTTTGCGTCCATCAAATTTTTAGGCAAAAATTCAATCTTGACTTTGTTTGAGAAAAGAAGGTCAAGAATTTCTCCACCTCTTCCCTTTTCATTTGCAGAAACAAAAACCTTGTTGATTGTCTGCCCTGACAGAATTGCCTGCCTTACTGCGTTTTTGCCCTCAATATACATTTTGCCCTCTTTTTGAAGATATTTTAAAAAATTTCACCCTATTTGTCAACTTAATTGCAATAGGGTGATAGATAAATTCAATATTTCGTCAAGCCTTTCCTCTCGCCCAGAGAGATAGAGAAAACCGATAAGAATTTCAAAGGCAGTTGCCTGCGAATAGTCGGCAGTGCTTGCATTTTTTGCGTGGTGCTTGGCTTTTGCGTTGCGACCGCGACGGACAATTTCCCTCTCTTCGTCAGTCAAGTTTTCTTGCAAGAGAGAAAGCACTTTTGCCTGAGCCGATGCCTTGCAAAACTTTGATGCAAGCGTGTGATAGTTTTCCATTTTGCAGTTTGGGTTTGATAAACACCATTCACGCACAAAAAGGGTGTGCACGCTGTCCCCAATAAACGCAAGAGGAAGAAGATTTGTTGAAAGAAGGGATTGAAGTTTTGGGTTTTCTTTCATTTGCCCCTCACTATACATTAAACCTAAACAGGATAATGTCGCCGTCTTGGACGATGTACTCCTTGCCTTCCACACGCACCTTGCCGTTTTCTTTTGCCTTAAGATATGTGCCCGCACTCATAAGGTCGTCGTAGGAAACAATTTCAGCCTTGATAAAACCCTTTTCAAAATCGGTATGAATTTTGCCCGCTGCTTGCGGTGCTTTCGTGCCTTTTTTGATTGTCCATGCACGCACCTCTTTTTCACCAGCGGTGAGATAACTCATAAGCCCCAGAAGGTCATATCCTGCACTGACAAGTTTTTCAAGCCCACTTTCGGTGATGCCAAGTTCTTCCTTAAACATTTCTTTGTCCTCGGCAGAGAGGGAGGCAAGTTCTTCCTCAATTTTGGCAGAAAGACAAATGACTTTCGAGCCTTCTTTGCTTGCAAACTCACGCACCAATTTGACCATGTCATTTTCGGGCTTGTTGATGTCCTCTTCGCCTATGTTTGCCACATAAATGACAGGCTTTGCAGAAAGAAGTTGAAGGTTTTTGAGCAATTTTTCTTCGTCGTCATTTGAAATTTCAACAGAACGAGCAGGGAGGTTGTTTTCAAGTGCATCTTTGATTTTGTTCATCAAATTTACGCCAGAAATAAGACTTTTGTCGCCAGTTTTGACAAGTTTTGCATCACGCTCCAACTTTTTTGTCACCTGTTCAAGGTCGGCAAGGATAAGTTCAAGATTGATGATTTCAATGTCACGAATTGGGTTGATAGACCCGCTGACATGAATGATTTTTTCATTTTCAAAACAACGCACCACATGAACAATTGCGTCAACCTCTCGAATGTGACTTAAAAACTTATTTCCAAGCCCTTCGCCCTTGCTTGCACCTTCAACCAGCCCCGCAATGTCGACAAATTCAATAGAAGCGGGAGTGATTTTTTGTGTGTTATAAAGTTTGCCAAGCACGGCAAGCCTTTCGTCTGGGACATCAACAATGCCTACATTTGGCTCAATGGTGCAGAAGGGATAGTTTGCACTTTCAGCCCCTGCATTGGTGATTGCATTAAAAAGCGTGCTTTTGCCCACATTTGGCAGTCCAACAACTCCAATTTTCATAATTTTTTTTCCTTTTAAAAACAAAAGTCAGCCCCCTTTGAAAAGGGGGTGAAACTTTATTTAGTTGTAAATAGTTGTAAAAATAATTTAGTTCAATATAAATAAATCTTTTGTCAATTTTTCAATTGAAATTTGATATTTTTTATAAGAAATTAAGTTATTTGTTCATATTAAATTGCAATTTTTTACAAATTTTCGAGAGTGAGATCGTCCTCATAGATAAGCCCAGCATCAGCCAAACGCTCTTGTGGAGAAACTTCGGCAGTAGGGGAATGAATTTCCATATCTTGGTTGACCTCTTCCATAACACGAGAGGTAAGGTGAACTCTTTTCTTGAAAAGTTTTGCAAACTTGCCATTTGCCTTTGCCTTTTTGGCTTGCTTTTGGGTCGCCATTTTTGCCTTCATGTTTTCGATAGCGGTCACCGCAGTTCTTCGTTTTTCACCGATAGCCTTGGAGATTTCTCTCATTGCCTTTTCACGATTTTTGCCCTTCAATTTCTTGGCAGAAACTTTCAACATTTTAAAGAGTTTTTCGTCTTGACTGCTGAAAAAGTATGGTGCAGGAAGTTGAATTTCTGGGTGGGTGATAAAGAAGGCTTCGTCGCCGTCGGCAAACGCCTTCATTGCATCGCTGACAAGTGCTTCGTCATAACCCTTTGCAGTAAGCCCAGCAATGGCATCAAGTTTTGCCTGAAATTCAAGAATGGCACTGTCAAGAGTTGCAAGAGCAAATTGCGATTCTGCAAATTCTCGCCCTTCTTTGGTTGGCAGGGTGGAAATCATTTCAGCACGCTTTGCTTCTATTTCACGCTCACGCTGAACTTTTGCAAGTTTCTTAAACACAAGGTTGCCCTTGTTGAATGATGCAAGTTCCTCTTTGATTTTTTCAGGTGTCATACCACCTTTGGTGATGATTGCCAAGATGTCATTTCTATCAATGCCAATATCACACAAAATTTTGTCTACTTTGTCACTTTCAAGAAGTGTTTTAAGTGTCGCAGTGTCACCACTTGCAAGGGCGGTGTTCCATGCAACTTCAAAATCCTCGGTTGCCTGCCTGCACGCTTCACTTTCCTTTTTCACCTTTTCGGCTTTAATGATGGCAGTTTCAGAGAATCCTTCAAGTTCAACCTCGCCAAGTTTCTTGTCAAATTCTTTTTCGTTAATGCCAAGAGCCTTCAATGTTTTGCCAATTTTTGATTTGTTTTCTTGCAAAGCCTTCATAACATCTTCACGAGAAAGCCCTTTTTCTTCCGCCATTGCAACAATAAGTTCAAAAGTAGAGTCATAAGAAGGCTTTTCTTTTTCTCCACTTTCTCTTTGCTCTTCATATCGTGCGGTGGCAATGTCCTCGTCAAGGTCAGGTGACATAGATGCAATTTCCGCTTTTGGACGGGCTTTTACGCCGGCGGTGATTGTAGAAAGTTCTTTGCTAAGCCCAGTAAGGTCAAGTTTTCCTTCTTTTGTGTATTTTGCAATAAATTCGTCATAAGAAAGTGCCAATTCTTCATATTGCCTGTCGCTAAGCACCTCTTTCAAAGTTTCGGCAAGTGCCTCACTTGCACCCATGCCTGCCTCGGTTTTTTCTTGCATTTTCTTTTTGATTGCCTTTCTGTCGTCCTGTTGACTAAACCCGTCAACCATTGCTCTTGTGTGCTTTTCGCCAGCGAGAGCGGTTTTAAGTTTTTTGCCCTCTTCTGCAAGTTCTGCATCAGGCGTAATTTCACTATCAATTTCAGTGATTGCACTCATGATACTTGCATGAATTTGTGCAGTAGCAAGGTCACCAGAAACGATTTTGTCAACAAATTTTTGAACCTTGATAAGGTGTGCAAGTTGCTGTTGAACAGAAGGGTCTTTCGCCTTTTTAAGCGTTGCAATTTGGGTTGCAAGTTGTACCTTAATTTGTGCCAGTGACTTGCGATTTCCTTCCCCAAAGTTGCCCGCTTTTGAAGCAAGAGAGGTTTCCATTTTTTCAACATCGTCTTCACTTACTTCAATGTCATATGTGGCAAGTTCAGCGGTGATTTTTTCAAGCATTGCAGGGATTTGCGTTGTTTGATACCCCTTCAAAAGTTCAACTTTTGCCTCTTCAAACCTTGCCACAATGGCACTAAGTTCCCCATCAGTTTTGCCCAAAGTTTTTGCAATTTCTGCAAGCGTCTTTTTATAAGAGGTTGAGGTCGCACCCTTGCTTGGATAAAGGGAAATAGGGCTTCCGTAAATATAACTCTTTGCAATAGTATCAATTTCACTATCATGCGTGATAGTTTCGCCCTCTTTTACCTCAGTTTTGCGTTCTTCCATCTTGGCAAAAATTGCCTTCCATGCATTTTTGATTTCCTCATTTGGCGTTGCAATAGTTGTCGCCACACCATTCATAAGGTCGCAAACGGCTTTTGCCTCAGTGCCAAGAGAGGTCACTTCGGCAGGTTGGGTTTGAATTTGACTTGCACCCTTCACAAAACCTGCTTTGTTAAAGAACGCCATATCATGTGTCAATAAGAATTTGCGAGATTCTTTCACAACATCGGTGTATGATGCAAAGGCAGTTGGCTCTTTTTCTGTGTCACTCAAAACGGTTGCATATTTGCGACAATCTTCAAGCCCGGCAACTGTTCTTGCTTCAACTCTTGCAAGTTCTCTTGTTGTGTCAAGTTTTTTATCAATGCGTTTTGCCGTTTCGCCAAGAATTTTAGAACAAGCCTTTCTGTCCTCGGCAGGAATAACCGCAATAAGATGTGCAAGTTTTGCTTCGTTCATGTGCTTGTCGCTTGCATAACGCTTAATAATAGCAGGGGAATAACGCCTAAAAAATCTTTCTCGCTGTGCCTGATCCATTTTTGGAGAACTTACAATGCGTTCCAAAATTCCGTCCTCAACCATTTCAAGAGAGGCAATTTGCGCGCGAATAGCAGTTTGTTGCTCAGTATGAGCGGTATTAAGCGATTCAATTTTCTTTCTAAATGCAGTCATTGCTGGCTGATTTTCTGTTGAGAAAAGTTCTCTCACCCTTTCTTCCTCAGCCTTAGGCATAGAGCGGAAGTGGGTAAACATAAATGTATCAATAAGTTGACTTCTTTGCGATGCACTTCGTGTTTCGCTGATTGCCCTCAAATCGCTTGCCATAGATTGGCGAAGGGCAAGCCCTTCATATCCACAGAACATATCAGTTCTTGCAAGTTCAGAGCCTTCAAGGTCGACAGAGAAACCAATGCCATATTGGTCATAAATAGCACCAAAAGTGCTGATAGGGTTTGTAGGCTCGTCAAGCATAGCCAAAAGTTCGGCTTCTTCCACCGCAGACAATTCTTCACATCTTGTCACTTCATTTTCGTTTTCAATAAAGTGAGAAGAGAAGGTTCTGTCCTCTGCCTCACGCTTTTCCATTTCTTCAACTTTTTTCTTTGCCTTTTTAAAAGGTTTAAATTTCAATTGGTCGGCAATGGCAGTGCCAAAAGTTCCGCCAAGTGCAAGAGAAAGCCCAATAGGTGCAAGGACAGCACCAAAAGGAGTAATCATTGCACCAGCCATAAGGAAAAGCCCAACAATTCCAGAAACTTCACCAAACAATTCGGCAGGTTTAGAAAGGTCTTTTTCTTTTTTCTTGTCGTCGTCTTTATCTCCGCCACCTTGACCGCCGTTTCCGCTATCATTTTGTTCGTTGCCAGAGCCAGAACCATCGTTTCCGCCACCTGTTACAGGAGGGACGGTGTCAAGATTTTTCTCGCTGTCGTCCTCTGCTTCTTCCTCGTCAGTCCTGCCATCACGAGTGATTTTTATAGGCTTGATATTAAATTTATAGTCTTTTGCATACTCACGAGTGTCTTTGACGAAGAATTTTTGCTCACCACTTCCAGTAGAAAGGGAGATTTCCTCATGCCCGCTAGACCCGTCGTGGGCGATGTCGTGGATAAGTTCAAGTGCAGTTTGACTGGCATCGTCAAGAGTTGCCCCTGTTTGCGAGAGAGGAATGGAATAATATTTCATGGTTGAAGTTTTGGTTTTGCGAAGAGGTGCAACCTCCAAAACGATAGAAGGCGAGGTGATGTTGCCATCGTCGTCCTTTTCATATTGACAAATAAAGTTGTCGCATTTTTGAAATTTTCCGTTGATGTAAATATAACTGCTTTTCTTTGAAGTTGAAGGGTCGGCTTTTGTGATAAAAAGATATGGCAGTGGGTCAGCCCCTTCCTCTGTCAGGTCAATTTTTGTGATTGTATAGTCGCCATAGGTGACAGTTGAGTTCTTTTCAAGACTTTCAGAAAACAGCCCAATCAAATAGTTTGGAAATTCACTCAATTTTTCAGGTGTTTTGCAAACCTTTTTGCTACTATCCAAAAATTCTTCAATCACGCACTCGTTGAGGTTTGAGGCAATTGCACTTTTTCCTTCGGTTGAATAGGCAAACTTGTCCTCTCCATATTCAAAGGAGATGTCTGTCGCCCCAGCGATGATTTTGTAAACCTTGCCGTCGGAAGACCGAACTTCAACAAAAAGTTCTTCGCCTTTGTTACGCATAGAAATTGCAGGTGAAGAAGGGTCAATATTTAAGATGAAGTCGTCCCCACGCTTTTCAAGTCCCAGACTTTCAATGGTTTTGCCGTCTGCATTTTTGAATATGTCGCCCATTTTGATGCGGACATAATAGGAGTTGTCAGCCCCTTTTTCAATATTCAAAATTTCATGAGCAGAGATGCTGTCGCCTTCGCCAAATTCGCCAACAAAACTGAAAAGAATGTCGTCGTTGTCGACGGTTTGAAAAGAGCCTTCCTTAAAAGTGACAACTTGGTCGAGTTGTTTGTCGCCCTCGTTGGTTTTGTAAACGATTTTATTTTCAATAAATCCCATGTTTTCTCCTTTACTTTTATTTAGCGTGTTTTTGCACCAGCAAACAGTTATAGCCAAAGCAAAACCTTTTAAATAAAGATATAATATATTTTATATCTTACCACTTTATATACCCAAAGTCAAGGGTGGGGGCTTAAAAATGGCGAAAAATGCCTAAAAAATAGGTGAAATCATTTTTAGTTTTCAAATGCAGGCAAAATTCTTTGACTTTTGCAAAAAATTTGCTAAAATAATGCAAAACAACTTTGATTTAGGAGAAACTATGGGACTTTTTGGAAATGAGAACAAATCTCAGGTAAAAAAACTTAAAAAAATCGCAGAAAGCGTAATCGCCCTTGAAGACAAATATAAGGGGTATACAAATGAGCAACTTCGTGCCTGCACAGATGAATTTAGGAATAGATATAAGGCGGGCGAAACACTCAACGACCTCCTTCCAGAGGCATACGCTGTTATGCGAGAGGCTTCTTGGCGTGTACTTAATATGCGTCACTTCCTTGTGCAAATCATGGGCGGTATCGCCCTTCATCAAGGCAGAATTGCAGAAATGGCAACAGGTGAAGGTAAAACCTTGGTGGCAACCCTCCCAACATACCTCAATGCAATCACCGGCGAAGGCGTCCATGTTGTGACAGTCAATGAATACCTTGCAAAGCGTGACGCCGAGTGGATGGGAAAGGTATACAAATTTTTGGGACTGACAGTTGGCGTTGCTCTCAATGGACAGAACGATAAACAGAAAAAAGAGGCATACCTTGCCGATATCACATATTCGACGAATAACGAACTTGGCTTTGACTACCTTCGTGATAATATGGCGCAACATAGCAGTCGCCGTGTGCAAAGAGGGCTCAACTTTGCGGTTGTGGACGAAGTCGATAGTATTTTGATTGACGAGGCAAGAACGCCACTTATCATCAGCGGAAGGGGCGGGAAATCCTCAGACGGCTATGTAAACGCTCAAAAGTTTGCAAAAACCCTCAATAAAGAAACAGATGTCGAGATTGACGCAAAAACAAAACAAATCAACCTTACCGAAAAGGGTATAACAAAGGCTGAGGCGTTTTTCAGGGTTGAAACTCTTTCGGATATTTCAAATTTGGAACTTAACCACTATATCAACAACGCATTGAAGGCAAACTTCATTATGCATCGTGACGAGAATTATATCGTAAAAGACGGGGAAGTTATCATTGTTGACGAGTTTACCGGCAGACTTTCACAGGGCAGAAGATTTAGCAGTGGACTTCACCAAGCAATCGAGGCAAAAGAGGGTGTTGACATCAAGGACGAAAACCAAACATATGCGACAATCACCTTCCAAAACTACTTCCGCCTTTATAAAAAACTTTCTGGTATGACGGGTACAGCCAAAACAGAAGAGGGTGAATTTAGGGCAATATACAACCTTGATGTTGTTGTAATCCCACCAAACAGACCAAAACAACGCATTGACTACCCAGATATTATGTATATTTCAGAAACCGGCAAAATCAAGGCAATCATTGACGAAATTCGAGAATGCGAGAAAAATGGTCAACCTGTTCTTGTCGGCACAATCAATATTGATAAGTCGGAAATATATTCAAACGCCCTCAAAGCTGAAGGCATCAAACACCAAGTGTTGAATGCGAAGAATAATGAAAAAGAAAGCGAAATCGTTGCACAAGCGGGCAGAAAGGGTGCGGTTACAATCGCAACAAACATGGCAGGTCGTGGTACAGATATTTTGCTTGGTGGAAACCCAGAGTTTATGGCAACAAAAGAAATGCGAGAACAGGAATTTACCGAAGAAGAAATCTCATATGCCACCGCATTCAACTATGTTGACGACGAAAAACTCAACCATGCAAGAGAGGTGTATACGGAACTTCACCGCAAGTATAAGGCAATCACCGACGCAGAAAAAGAAGAGGTCAGGGCTCTTGGCGGACTTCATATCATTGGCACAGAACGCCATGAATCACGCCGTATTGACAACCAGTTGCGTGGACGCTCTGGCCGTCAGGGTGACCCGGGTTCAAGCGTTTTCTTCCTATCTCTTGATGACGATTTGTTTAGACGCTTTGCGACTGAAAAACTGAGAAAAATTTTCACATTCTTCAAGGTTGACGACTCAACTCCAATTCAAATGAAAATGATTGCAAAACAGGTTGAGGCTTCACAAAGAAAGATAGAACTTCAAAACTTTGGTATCCGTAAGACCGTCCTTCAATTCGACGATGTTATGAATAAACAAAGAGAAATCATTTATGCCGAAAGAAATAGGGTGCTTGACGGAGAACCTATCCATGAACATATTATGAATATGTTTCCACCAATCGTTCGCAGAAGGGTTGGCGAGGTGATAAGCGACGATAAACCATATTATGAATGGGATTTGGAGGCACTTAAAAACCAACTTGAAACAGGACTGCTTGAAAAAGATAGCAATATTGTAAATGAAGATTGGGTTGAAGAGTGCGATGTTGAAGATATTGTCGAGAAGGTTCTTAAAGACATTGACAGACGCTATAACGAGCGTATGAAAACGGTGGCAGAACTTGGCGTGAATTTTGAAGATATTGAAAGAAATGTCCTTCTAAGAATGGTTGACATCAACTGGATGAGCCAGATTGAAGATATGCAGATTATGAAAGACGAGGTAATTTCCCGCCAGTATGGACAACAAGACCCAGTCCTTGCATACAAGAAAGACGGCTTTGAAATGTTCGATAAGATGGTGGATAAAATTCAAGAAAGCACCTGCAAAATCCTTCTTACCGCACAAATTCAGTCAGCCCCACAAGAACCTCAACAAGCCCCTGTCAAGGTGACTTTCACAGGCAAGGAACTGACGCCTGAGGAGAGGGCAAAACAAAAAGAGAAGGGGAAATTGCAAGTTCAAAAGACGGTTTATAATGAAAAACCAAAAGCAGGACGCAATGACCCATGCCCATGCGGAAGTGGCAAGAAATATAAAAATTGTTGCTGGGCACAAGACCAAAACGACTAAAAAGACAAAAAATGGTGGTATTTTTTCAAAAAAATGCCACTTTTTGTTTTGAAATAAATATATTTTGTGTTAAAATCAAAACAAGGAGCAATAAATGAAGAGTTTTGTCTATCCAGCAATTTTCATTAAAGACAAAGAGGAAGAGGTGTATAGGGTGCTTTTCCCAGACCTAGAACTTACCACTGATGGCACTTTTGTTGAAGAGGCATTCCTTTATGCTAAGGAGGCTCTTAAAGCATACTTTGTGTATGTTGAAAAGTATGACTTAGATTTCAATATGCCAACAGAATTTGACAGTGTAAGAATGTGCACAAAGCCAAACGAATTTGTCATGCTGATTGACGCTGATGTGACAAAAAAAGATGTTGAAAACAGATAATTTTCAAAAAAGTATCTTCAAATTGTTGACAATAAGAAATTGATATGATATTATTATGCTAACGCTTCCGTGTGGGGGTGTTAGTTTTTTGTTAGGAGAAGAAAAATGGCTTTACCAAAACGCAAAAATATTATCCTTGCTTGCACAGAGTGCCAAGAGAGAAATTACGCATCAAGCAAAAATACAACTGCAAATCCTGAAAGAATTGAAATCACAAAATTCTGTTCAAGATGCGGAAAGAGAACCGTTCATAAAGAAACAAAATAATCTTGACTGGGGGAAATATGTCTAAGAATAAGAATATGCAAACCAACCCTGTTGACACCGAAAAAGAAGTTTCGGTGATTTCTGCTGACAAGAAGGTGGCTGAGGAAAAAGTAGAAACAAAACCAGCCCAAGAGCAGAAAGAAAAAACCGCTCAGGACAAAAAGGGTGCAAAAACAAAGAAAAAGGACAAGAAAGAGAAGGGCAAACTTAAACGCAAAGCGAAAGAAACTTTATCAGAACTTAAAAAGGTGACATGGCCATCTTTTGGTGAAGTATGCAAAAGAACGGGCGTGGTACTTGTTGTTGTCCTTGTTTTTGCAATCGTGCTTTTCGGTATAGATTATGGTCTTGGTGCACTTATGCAACTTTTGACTAAGAGATAAACGAGGTTGATATGGAAGAAAAAGACAAGACAATAAATGAAGAAATCAAAGAAACACAGCAAGAAGTGACAGAAAGCACAATGCCAAAAAACGACGACGAGGTCGCATATAAAGAATTTGTAGACTCTCTCGAAGAAAAATGGTATGTCCTTCACACATTCTCTGGCTATGAAAATGTCGCAAAGGAGAATTTGGAAACGGTTGTTGAAAAATTCAACCTTCAGGACAGAATTTTTGACATCGTAATTCCTATGGAAGATGTTGTTGAAGAGAAAAAAGGCAAAAAAGTGCTTGTTCAACGCAAAGCAATGCCATGCTACATTTTGGCAAAAATGAAATATGCCGACGATATTTGGCATAATGTCACCAGAACTCGTGGTATCACAGGCTTTGTAGGTCCAAAGGGACGCCCTCTTGCCCTTACAGAGGAAGAGGTAATCAAACTTCGCCTTGAAAAGATAAAGGTAGAAGTAAATATCGCCGTTGGCGATAAGGTTGAAATTATTGAAGGTGCACTCAACAGCATGATTGGAGAGGTGACAGCACTCAACCTTGAAACAGGCATTGCGACTGTAAATGTTGAAATGTTTGGCAGAGAAACAAGCGTTGAGGTAGAACTTTCACAAATTCACAAAATAAACAACTAATTTGGTATTTCGTGCCTTGCATCAGCAGATAAAAGGCACTAGATATATTCGATGTGCAAAGCACATTGTCTTAAAGAAGTGGGAGGACGGAACTGCAACCGTTCACTAAACCACAAAGGAGGTAAAAAATGGC
>CAZVYB010000017.1:7823-18440 GCA_964631405.1 uncultured Lachnospiraceae bacterium | reverse complement strand
ACGTATTCGATGCTATCGTCGCGCACGTAGTCATCTGCGAAGATTGACACTTCAAATTCATTCTTAGCAAAGTATGTATTCCAATAATCAACCGCAGTTTGACCGCCATTACTTGAGATGGTAACATCTGTCGAGGTTTTGAATAGCGATACGTTAAATATAAGGGTATCAACGCACAGAGTGTTAAGGTTTGTATCCAAAAACGCGTAGGCATATTCTGCACGTGCATAAGAAGTTGTGCCGGCAGAGAACTCTACCTTCGAGCAAGGTTCGTCGTTTACAGAAACCGAATAATTTTTGCCTTCCTCAAGTTGTAACACGTCTGGAAGATATATTTTTGCCGAATACGTGCCGTCGATTTGCTCTGTCATCACAATATTGTCGATTGTGAATTCAAGCTTGCCGGACGCAACTTGCACCGTGCCGGTGTTGGGGTTGATAAGTCCATCAATATATCCCCATATCCCGCCTTCGGCCGAGTAATAGGCGTTGAGTTGGATACCGCAGTATCCGGTGAATATAACCAGGGCCACCATTGCTATTGTAGCCACCCAGTACTTTGCAGACTTGTATTTAAAACACAAGTACACTATGCCTATGGCTACGGCTATGAATAGGAGGTCATACCAGAAACCGCCGTCAAATAAAAGTGAAAGCATTATTCCACCTCCTGGTTGATTATGTTAATCTCGAATATCTCGAAGTTTTCAAGACCAGAATCGGCGGTAAAACCGATATACTCAAGATTTCGCTCTTCAAAAGCGTCGTTGTCAATTGTGATGCAAAGAGCGATTGAATGAGCGTAAGACTTGTATTGTTCGATGAAAGATTGCTTAAGTTTAAGCGCCACTTTTTGACCAGACACTTTAACAAGCTGGAAATCTTCAACTGAACATTGGATAAGAGTTTTGCCCGCGAAGTAATCGCTTGTTGTTGTGTCGCCAGCTACCGAGTAGTTGGGCGAGCCGTGGAGCAAGCCAAACATGCTTTGGCTTGAATTTTTGATGCCGTCTGCGGACACGTTGACTTTGATTGTGTAGTAGGATTTAATCTCTTTTTTTACAAGGTCGTAGTCAATGCTTTGAATTTCTTCGCCTGTAGATGTTGTCGGGTCTACGTTGTAATATTTAAAGTTGTCGCCAAACTCAAATACAAATGTGCCATTGGTGCCGGCCGGTAGGCTTTTAACTGACTCGTACATGTGGTAAGCAAAACAATCAACAGTGTAGTTGTAATAGTAGTTAATGTTTCCAAACTCGCCAATTTTTCGAGGGTCAGACTTGAACTCGTCTATGCTTGTTACTTCCGAGTAGTTGTCGCCTTTGAACTGCATGTATAACATTTTTTCGTCTGTGGTTTCGATTGTCAAATATGAAGCCATTGAAAGCGGGTTAGTCGAGCCTGTCCACGCAGAGCCCGAAAGGCTTTGGTAGTCATATTTTGATGTGCCAACCTCGAGAATAGGGTTGTAGTAACTTTCTACATAATCCTTTCTCCACCAAAGTGCACCAGTTATGAATTTGGTGTGGCTCGTAAGGTCGGCCTTATCCTGTGCCTCATTTCGTATATTCTTATCGTCCGAATTTACGTCGGCCAGGAATTCATCAAAGGTGTACCAATCTATGTCGCCATCGACACTGTCAGCCACGTACTGCAAGCCCTGGCTGTATAAGTTCTTTTTATTTTCGTCAGTAAAGTAAGTGCTTTTAATTTCAAGACACTTAAGGCCATTTTGGTTGGCGTTGGTGAATAGGTTAACCTCCCACATGTATGCCTTATCGCCTGAATCGGTTTCGATTGTGCCAATATTGACCGTTTGAGAAGTCATCTTATCGGGTGCGTACATGGCCAAGTAAATATACCAAGCGTCAACTACGCCACAGGCAACTATCAAAAGAACCGCCAAGGATATTCCTATGCCTAAAAGGATTTTTTGCGTTTTTGTACGCTCCTTTTTAGGCTCTTTGTCGGGTTCTTTAGTTTTTTTATCTTTACTGTCAAGCACTTTCTTTGCTGTTTTTATAGATTTCAGTGTAGACATTTTATCTCCCTTTTTTTTGTTAAAAAATTTGGAATGCGGGCGAGGCTTTGCACCCCTGCACAACGCCAACATTTTGTTGAGGCAAAACCCGCGAGGATTCAACGGGTAGGGCGGGCGATATCTTCTGCCACCGCATTTATCAAATTTTATTAGCCGATTGAAAGAACGTTCCTTTCGGCGTCATAAGCAACTTCTGTTGCTTCTGGCTCTTGTTCTTCGCCGTCAGTTTCTGTGCCGTCGGTTTCTGTGTTGCCCTGGTCAATGTTATTTTCGACCTTTTGTTCTGGAACAGTGTCTTTGAGAGTTTTTCCTTGAACTCCCGCACCGATAAGCCAGCCGAGTGCAGCAAGCACAACAACTACAAGAAATCCCGTTGCAATCTTTCCAATTGTTTTCATGTTTTCCTCCTTTTAACTAACCTCTATGTAGACGCCTCACGGCGGGATTAGAATAGCACTGGTGCTTTTTCTCTCATTTTCGGGCGATACGATACGCCTTTCAATTCAATCATTGCGTGGCACATTTCCCTAATGCGGTCTGCTGTCCTTAGCCATAGTCCACGCTCTGTAACTAATTGTTCAAGTTTAAAATTTGAAGTAAATGCCGTAGGCTTGCGAGAAATGTATCGCCTGTTGATTATGTCGTACAGCCTTTCTTGCAAGAATGTATCGGCACCGTTTTTGCTCAGACACTCAACGCCTAAATCGTCAATGACCAAAAAGTCAATATTTGCCAAATCCCTCATGAGCTCGTATTCGCTCTGACCGCCTTGGCTGTATGCAAAGCGAAGTCGCTTAGATACTTCCAGCATATTGATTACGATAGCCGGGATATATTGTTCATTAAGTGCGTTGCATGTGCACGATGCAAGTTCTGTTTTCCCATTTCCTGGCGTTTTGGAATAAAGACAGAAGCCTGCTCCAACTTCTTCGACACTCGTCCATTTATCGCAGTATGTTTTTAAGCGATCGACGGCAGTCAGGAAGGATTGGTCGACATCTAAGTCGAGGTTTTCAAATGTAGAGTTTTTGTATCGAAGCCCGGTCAAAGACATTTCTTGCAAGTATTGATACTTTTCAAACTGTTTGCGGAAAGCCTCTTGCTTCTGCTTTTTGCTTTCTTCCTCTGCTTGGCATTTGCACAGTGCTCTGACCCTAAACCCTTCGTCAATGGTAACCATGCGTGGCGTCCCGCACTTTTTGCAGATAATAGTGTTGTCAATCAATGTTTCGTCTTCTTTAAGGTCGATTATCGAGATGTTTTGTGGTAGCATCTTCTTTTCTCCTTTGATTAAATTTTTTGTTTATCTCCGCCATTGGTGCATCTTGCCAAAAACCTATTTGAATTATCTGCATCATTTGAGCGATGCCAATTCGCTATCCTCGTATTGAGGAGTCTTTGCTCCATTGTTTTGGAATTTTTTATATTTGTCGGCAAATATATCAGCAGAATTGTCCAAGCACCATTTGAGGGACAGGTTTTTGTTGCTTTTTAAAAAAGCACTCTCATTGATTTTTTCAAGTAGCAACGCAATATCGATATTGCGATAGAGGGCAATTTGACAGTCAATTTCTTTGCCAAGTTCTAAAAACTTGCCTATGTATTTGATTTCGTCAAGCGTAAGCACAAACTGTGTAGCGTGGTCGGTCATGTCTTCAAGGTATCGAACTTCAAGAAGTCGCTCTGCCAAGGTTTCAGGCTCAACTTCACCGAAGAATAGGCCCTTCTTGTATGCGTTTTGCAATGCTTTTTTCTTCTCTTCAAGTTGCTCTTCGGTCGGCTTTTTCTCTTCGCTGTCGACTGGTGGGCGAAGGTAGAATATTCGCTTGTGCTGTTTGGAGCGTCTGCGGGCGATAATGTTTTTCGCTTCGAGTGCCCCTAACCTGCCAAGTAGTGCGGTTTCATTTACGCCCAGTTCCTTCATAAGTTCCTCATTGGTAGCAACAACATATCTGCCAGCAGTCATGCGCTCTTGGAGAGCGTAGTAAGTTTCTTTTTCGGCAGGTGTCAGCCTTTTTGATAACCGAATACAATTCGGCGCACTAAACCAGTAACTCATACGACTTCATACCTCACTGACCTATTTGTCAATCCGTGCAGTTTCATGGAGTTGACGGCTATGTCATAACTATCAAACACCATTGCTTGGCTACGCTTTGTTGAAAATACGCCCATTGGCTTTACTATGTATTGAGCCTCTCGTTCTCCGTCTTTGTTTTCGGCAACCCTATATGCGATTACCTTTTTCTCTTCTTTTTTCTTTTTCATTTTTGCCTCACTTTTTGAAAATTTGAATGTTTGCCCCGGCTGACGAGTAAATCAACTTCATGTTGCCTTCTTCGCTTTTGAAGAATATGTCCAGCAATTCGGAAAGGTTTTTGCATTGAATTTCCATTTGTTGTTTGCCTTTCTGCCAGAGCAATTTAAAAAAGCCGTTGGCGATAGAAAATGGCTTGACCATTTTTGTCCCATCAACGGCTTTTTGATTGTTTGCTAAAATTTCTTTCAATTTTTATCCTTTTTTTAAGGTGATAGTAACTTTACCCTCGAATTCGTCTACCGTGTCAACTTCACGGTCAAAATATTTTTCGATTGCACCTACGCAAGTTCTTCCTCGCTCGTCGAGCAGAACCAACAACTTGGGCGGGAGGGATATTTTAAACAGATTTAGAAGTGTCATTTGCAAAATCTCCTGTTGATTTTAATTCTACGCCCTCGGTGATTGTCAATAGGATTGACCCGCAAAGCCTTGCGATTTCTACTTTGCTAAGTTTGTATTTCTCGAAAATGTCAACGATTTCGCTTATTGCAAAAGTTATTCCTGTTTCATTTGCCATCTATTGCCTCCTCTGTGTCTTTTAAAAGATTTGTAAAAATATTTTTGCTGATTCCCAAGCGTATTTGTAAATCGTCCAGCACATCAAGCGTAATCTTGTTGGTTGGGTGAGTTCTTGCTCGAAGAATGATAAGTGCCTTCTTTATTTGTTCTTGATTGCTCTCAAACATTGAGTTGTATGCTGACAGAAATTCTTTGAGCTGACTCTTATCCATGGCAAGCTTCGCTTGCTCTGTGTTCTAAGATAACATCAACACTGCTCGGCTTCTTGCCGAGTTCTTGACACCAGAGCCAATACGCTCTGATTGATGGGTGGGCTTTTTCAAATATGCTTTTATTTGGCATCTTCCACCTCCTTAAAGAGTTTTGAGAACGAAGCTAAAGCCCTTTTTACCTCGGCCAGAACCTCGCCATTCTCGGCATAGTAACCTTCGAGATAGCACCCAAACCAGTGAAGCACTTGTGTGGGTAATGTTTTTTCATTTTTCATATTGCCTCCTTTGCCTCACTTTTTGTGAGTTCTTGTTTAAAAAATATCACAAAATTTGAGGCAAGTCAACTAATTTGCCCCACTTATTGTATTTTTTTTAAAAAATAATACAATTATTGAGGAGGCAAATATGAAAAATCTAAAAATTTTGAGGGAAAACCTCAGATTAAACCAGCGAGAAATGGCAGCAAATTTAAACTTGGCGAAGGCGACTTATGCAAGATACGAGACCGGAGAAACTGAACCAAATTTTGACACCTTGATTAAAATCGCTGATTTTTTCGGTTGCTCGACGGATTATTTGTTAGGACATCGAACACCAAATAAAGCAAAGTACAGCGTGGAACAGCTGGCAGTGCTCGAAGAATTGGAAAAGTTGGATAAGGAACAGTGCTACGCCTTGCTCGCCTTTATCGAAGGTTTAAAGTCTGGCAAAGCAAGGCAAGACAAATTGCTTGCAAGATTTCGCAAGGAGGCGGACGAAGCATGAATGAACTTTTAATGAAAAAAATTTGAGGAAAACACAAAGGCATTGCAAGCCTCAACCGAAATTGCAAACCTGGAAAAATACTTTGACATGGGCAAGGCTTTATACAACAAGCCAATCCTTGTCGTAGATAACACTAAACCAAAAGATGGGGTCGAAATCTCTTTACAAAAAGAAGGAGAGGACGACATGACAAAACACATAAGGAAGCGAGCCGATAACCGGTGGGAGGGGAGGCTTGTTTTGAACGGACAAAGAGTGTCCGTTTATGCAAAAACACAAAAAGAGTGCCACCGTAAAGTTGTGGCACTGAAAAAATCACAAAGAATAATAACTCGCAAGGTAAAGAAGGTCAGTCTTTACGAGTTCTCAAAAACCTGGCTTGACACATACAAAAAGGCAGAAATCGCGCCAAAAACTTACACCATGTATTCAAATATCATCGACAAACACTTTTCTGGGTTGACCAAGCACATTGGCGATTATGCCTTGCCCGAATTGCAACAATTTTTAAACTCGCTGGGGCAGACCAGGACAAAAGAAATTACATTTCAAACAATCAAGCAAATTTTCCGCAAGGCATTGCAATTGGAGCTCATAAAAAAAGACCCTTGCGAGTTTTTAGTCAAGGGCAAGATTGAAAAAGGGCACCGCTTAAGCTTTAGCATTGCCGAACAGAAGTTGATTTTTGAAAATTTGCGGGAAAACACAATATCAAAGTATATTTTGGCTTATCTCATGCTGGGAGCAAGATTGAGTGAGCTTGCTACAATCAAACGTGAGAACATACACGATAACTACGTTTTGATTGAAGGAACAAAGACCAAGAGTGCAAGGCGTTGGGTGAGAATTTCTGACAGATACCAGCAAATATTGCTTGGATACAAAAGCGAGCCGATATTCAACTGTCAAAATGACACCATAAAAGCGAAGATGCGAGAGTTCTTTAACAAAATTGGAGTAAAAGGCTCAACGCATATGTTGCGTCACACCTTCTCTACAAACCTTTACTATCTCGGTGCGGACGACAACACGCGTAAGCAATATATGGGGCATTCTAGTATTATGGTGACAAATGACATATACACGCATTTAGACCCTACAATCAAAAAAAGCGATATACTCAGCATTTACGGGGATTTATATCCGTCGTTTGACCCCAAAGTTGACCCCACAAATTTAGCCAAATAGGCGTATAAAACAAAACCCGCCCACTACATATAGTAGCAGGCGGATTTTGAAACACAATATTTGGTGGACTGCCGGGGGCTCGAACCCCGGACCCCCTGATTAAGAGTCAGATGCTCTACCAACTGAGCTAGCAGTCCATATAAGATATTAAGTTGTGTGTTCTCAGTTGTTAGAGCAAGCTCTTCCGAAGTAAAATTATAAATTTTACTTGGCTTTGGCTAAAAACTTGTCACTGACAACTTTTTTTGACGCGTCGCCCCAACTGAGCTAGCAGTCCATATAAGATATTAAAAAGCGTGTTTCAATGTCTAAGCAACTTTCCTACCGAACACGCTTTGAATTATACAATAAATTTGTTAGGTTGTCAACAATTTTATGCAATAAGAAAAACTTTTTTATAAAAAATTTTATATTTCCTTCCATTTAGTACAGAAAATATTTACAAGAGTGTTTTTATTATGCTAAACTATTTATATATGGAGTTTGGTGATGACGGAATGGTTGAAGTTATATGATGAGCGAGGCGTGCAGATTGGTGAGGTTGAGCGAGGTGAGGCTCATAGACTTGGAAGGTGGCACAAAAGCGTCCATGTATGGGTGGTCAATGATGGGGGCGAAATTTTGCTTCAACATAGGTGCATGGATAAAAAGTTTTTTCCAAATTGTTGGGATTGTGCTTTTGCTGGTCATGTTGAAGGGGGAGAAAGTTCAATTACGACCGCTATTAGGGAGGGGAAAGAGGAAATTGGTTTGGCTCTTTTGCCCGAGGAATTGGAATTTTTATTTACATACAAAGATGTTTTGGACTTTGAGGACAAGATAAACAAAGAGTTTGTTGATGTGTTTTTGGTGAGAAAAAATGTATGCCTTCAAGACCTTGTTTTGCAAAGGGAGGAGGTGGACGATGTCAAATATATGAGTGGGGAGGAGTTTTTTGACAAAATTTTAAAGAAGAAGGGAGACTTTCTCTTTCACGGAGAAGAAGAGTATGTTCGTTTGAAGGAAATATTGGCTAAAAAAGGTGTTCAACTTGCAGTTGAGGTTGTCTGAAAATCAAAAAAAATACAATTTTGTAAAAATTTTTACAAAAATCGTTTGCCTTTCCAATCGTTTTTGATATAATCAAAGAAAAAGGGGAAGGATATGCGAGTAGAAGATATTTTTATTGAGGAAAAACTGATGTTGTATTTGTTTCTCTTGAAGGTATACCCAAATATAAAGGGATATGTTTTTCTTAAAACGGCTGTTAAGAAGATAGTGAATGAGCCAACTATGAAATTTAATGTAAGACGAAGGCTATATCAAACAATTGCAAAAGAAACAGAGGAAAAAGAGGATTTAGTCGATAGGGGATTGCGACACGCGATTGAGGTAAGTTATCGCAAAGACGGAATAAAAAACTTTGAAGATTTTACACATACCAGATTTAATATGGACAAGCCTTCCCCTCGTGAACTTATGTGCAGTTTGGCTGAAATCATTTCGATTGAATTTGAAAAATTTAAAAGAAACCCTCGACTTTATTCCAAAACGGTGGAAGAAGTGTCGATTTAAAACATCATTGCTTTATAGGGCAGTGATTTTTTTTGAAAATTCTTGCAAAAACGCTTGCACTTTTGGATTATGGTGATTATAATAAAACCATAAAAGAACGCCATGTTCTTTTAAAGGAGGGTGCGTGAAAGCATTTAACGAAGCACTTTTGATTAAGTTGCAAGAGTTTATACAGGGGGAACAACTGAAAAAAGGCAAAAGTCCATCATATCGAGAAATTATGCGTCAGGTGGGATTTTCAAGCCTTTCGGTGGTTGGGCGTTATGTTGATTTGCTTGAAATGAGAGGACAACTCAAAAAAACTTGCGACGGAAAGATTGCGTTTTCTCAAGGCTTTGATTGCGGAAAGACCATAGTAGCCCCATTGGTTGGCACAGTCACCTGCGGGAAACCTATTCTTGCACAAGAAAACATTGAAAGTGTGGAACATTTGCCTTCTGGGATATTTGGCAGTGGAGACCTTTTTCTTCTTCATGCACAGGGTGATAGCATGATAGAGGCGGGCATTGCTGATGGCGATTTGCTGGTTGTCAAACAGACCAGTTCGGCAGAAAATGGACAAATAGTTGTGGCACTTATTGATGATAGTGCAACGGTGAAAACCTTTTATAAGCACAAAAATCATGTCGCTTTGCACCCCGAGAACCCACGATATGAGGATATTATCGTTCAAGATGTGAAAATTCTTGGTGTTGTGGGACATTGTATTCATAGATTTTAGGAGGGGCATTAGGTGAATTTAAAGTTGTATTGTCCTCATTGTGGGCGGTGCTTGGGAGAATGTGTTTCAAATGATGAAAAATCAAATTGCAGAATTTTAATCAATCCCCCGACAAGGGCAACAGGTAAGCATTTTATACATGATATGAAGTGCGTCAAATGCAAAAATGAAGTGTATATCTTAATGGAATTTAAAGAATAAGCGAACCTAGCGTTCCAAAACTTTAAAAGTTTTTGGAATGTTAGGTTTTTTGTTGTAAAAGCCCAACTTTCGTGTTTGGGCTTTTTTATTTGCAAAAAAATTTAAAAAAAGTCGAAAAACTTTTCCCGCTAGGACAAATGCTGTCAGAGCGAAAGGTGTAAAACAAAATCACACAAAAGGAGGGAAGCGATGGATTTGAGAGCGTCCAGTATCACCGCGGATATATTGAATGTTCTCAGCGATGGCAGGCGACATACAATGCGAGAAATTGCACAGATTGTTGAAGTCAACGAAAGAACGGTAAGACGACATATACAATCATTGTCATATCGCTATCCAATAGAAACCTTTTGTGGAGGCATTGAGAGGGGAGGTGTAAGACTTGATAAAAAATGTTGTGACGGGGCGAGGATATTCACACGAGAGGAGAGGACAACGATTTTGAAGGCACTTCAAACCTTGCAGAATGTGGAAGGTGCAAACGATATACTAGACAATTTAATATCTCATTTCGAGAAGTAGGGGGAAATTTGAGGAGGGGTTTTAATAAAATATTTTGCCGTCGCAAAATATGAAATTTGTGAGTTGCACAAATGAAATATCTCACATTCGTTCAATATGAAATAAAATCCACCATTTGCTGATTAGGCGAATTTTACGCACGAAGTGCATTTCATTGCGAAGCAATTTCACCCACCCAAAGGGTGGAGTTCATTGAAAAAACGCCAAGCAAGGCTCAGCGTTTTTTCTGGTGCTGGTGGTGGGAACCACACCCTAAAAATCTAGCGATTTTCAGGGAACCCAATCGAACAAGTTCGACTCCCACAAATAAAAAAAAACAGGCAAAAGCCTGTAACTATATGGTGCTGGTGGTGGGAGCCACACCCTAAAAATCTTGCGATTTTCAGGGGACCCAATCGAACAAGTTCGACTCCCACAAATAAAAAAACAGGCAAAAGCCTGTAATTATATGGTGCTGGTGGTGGGAGTCGAACCCACACGATGTTGCCACCAACGGATTTTGAGTCCGTCGCGTCTGCCATTCCGCCACACCAGCATATGAGAGATATTAAGTTGTAAACTTCGTACAAGAGAT
>CAZVYB010000017.1:0-7723 GCA_964631405.1 uncultured Lachnospiraceae bacterium | reverse complement strand
CGTACGCATCAAGTCTTTCACCTCCTATGTTTGGTGCAAAGACTTGATATTCCGCCACACCAGCATATGAGAGATATTAAGTTGTAAACTTCGTACAAGAGATAAACTCAACGAATGGCAGACGCCGTCTGCACTAGGAAGCGTAAGCGTACGCATCAAGTCTTTCACCTCCTATGTTTGGTGCAAAGACTTGATATTCCGCTCTCGCTCGCATATGAGAGATTGTATCATATTTATCCTATCATTGCAAGCATTTTTGCCGACTTTTTGTGTAAATTTCATAATATTTTTATCAATCAAAATTACGACTAATTCGTCTACAATTTGGGTAAATGTCTATTAAATTGTAGATTTTTGCCGATTTTACTAAAAAAGCAACATATTTCGACGCAAAAGTGCCGAATTTTGCATATTTTTGTAAAAATTTTTACAAAAATCAAAATATTTTGTCACTATGGTTTGACTATCGCACTTTTGGGACTTTATACTTGGGGTATGTTAAAACTTATCAGGAGGGGGAAACATGAAATCAAATTTATGGGTGAAAACACTTTTATATATTTACAAATATTTGGACAGGATAACTGACGGAATAGATAAAATGGTGGAGAAGAAGGCAATGAGTTCCTTTTATTATGGAAATTGCCACCAATGCGACAATGGCACGATGACCATTGTAAACAAAATTATTTCTATGATTGAAAGAAAGAAGAGACTTATCAACATCAAAGTTTTGGTTGATAAATGCCTGCTTGCCTGCGAAAAAGAGGGTGCTGAAATTTTGATTGAACGCTTTATTGACGACGACAGTGCAGAGATTGTTGCCGAGCGACGAGATATGAATATTCGTACATTTTTTAGGCGACAGGATAGGGCGGAAAGCGATTTTTATAGCCAAATGGTTAGAATGGGCTACGATGTTGAGAAACTTGAAGTTTATTTAGAGGAAGAGGGCTGGATAATTGATGTATATCAACGCTTTTGCCGTGAAATTGATGAGGAACTTGCACTGTCAGTTTAAGTCGGTTTCGTCAAACTCGAAAAAGTCCCGATTTCTTTTTGCACGAAACTTGGGCTTTTCTTTGGGGAGTTTCTCTTTGTACATATTGGGTTTGACCAAAAGATAAAGGACGATAAGGCAGGGCAGACTCACTCCAATTATTATAAATGCCATTGCGACGGGGGATAGTTCGGCTGACGCCTCTTCTTCGGTAAAGAGTGGTGACGATATTTTTTCAAAAGTTTCAGTGTTTTGCGGTATTGAAGAAAAATTATCACAAAAAACAGAATAAACATAGCCAATTTTGCCACTAGAACCATATTTGACAAAATACCATAGGTTGCTTTTTTGGGGCACGGCTTCCTGACCTGAAATTGAGCCATAAAAGGTGAAATCTTCGCAAAGATAGGGTAGGGTGGCAAGCCTCTCGGCAGAGGAGTGTGGGCTTTTGTATAAACCAAGCCCTTCAAAAGAAAATATGCGAAAAGTTGGGTTTGCGTAAGGGGTGACGGGTGTGCCGTTCATGGGGCTGACTTGGCTTTGTTTTACATATCCAAAAATGTCTTTATATTGAGCATAATAAAAACCTTGTTCCGCCGAAAGAAGGCGTACAAAATATGAAGAGGGAAGAATGAAAAGTTTGCTATTTTCCTCTTCTGCTGGGACTGAATAAAAAGGCACATTTTCTCCCTCAATTTTTGCATAAATTTCACTTTCCTTCGCAAGTGCTATTCTGCCTGAAATTTGGGGTGAAAAAAAGGATAAGAAAGACAGCAAAAAAACAAATAAAAATATTTTTTTCATGAATTTATTTTATTTTTTTATGCCATTTTTTGCAAGAAGATATTTGTCTAAAAAAAGCAAAATATAAGGCTTATTGACGGAGGGGGAATGGAAGAAATTTTATATAAACTAAAAATTGTTGAAAATGAAATTGCAAGGCGACAAAAATACGACAATTTGTCACGATATAATAGTGGTGAAAAGGTGCATCAAAAGCAGATGCAATTTCATAAATGTACAAAACGCAACAGGTGGGTCTTTGGGGGCAATCGCTCTGGTAAAACCGAGTGCGGTGCAGTGGAAACGGTGTGGCTTGCAAGGGGGATACACCCACACAAGGAAAACAAGCCGATATCTTGCTGGGTTGTCAGTTTGTCACGGCAGGTGCAACGAGATGTTGCACAGGCGAAAATTTTGCACTATCTTCGCCCCGATTGGATAGAGCAAGTTGTTATGGCGTCGGGAAGGCAGGATAGTGCCGAAAGCGGAGTGATAGATTTTATTTTGGTGAGAAATGTTTTTGGAGGGCTATCGAAAATTGGCTTCAAAAGTTGCGACCAAGGTCGTGAGAAATTTCAAGGCTCATCTCTTGATTTTGTATGGTTTGACGAAGAACCTCCATATGATATTTATCAAGAATGCAGAATGAGGGTGCTTGACAAATGCGGGCAAATTTTTGGAACAATGACTCCACTTAAAGGGCTGACTTGGGTGTATAATGAAATATATTTAAACACCAATCACAACCCCGATGTTTGGCATATTGAGATGGAGTGGGCGGACAATCCATATTTGAATGAAGAGGAAATTTCCATTATGACAGCCTCTATGTCGGCTGAGGAACTTGAAAGCCGAAGGTATGGCAAATTTATGCAGTGCGGAGGACTTGTGTATAACGAGTTTGAGGAAAGCGTCCATGTGATAGAGCCTTTTGATGTGCCAAGGGAGTGGTATGACAATATATCAATTGACCCCGGGCTTAACAATCCTCTTTCTGCCCACTGGTACGCCAAGGATTTTGACGGCAATGTGTATGTGATAGCCGAGCATTTTGATAAGGGAAAAGATGTGGAATATCACGCCAACCGAATCAAAGAAATTTCAGTCCGACTTGACTGGCACACATATAATGGCAAAATACGGGCGATAATTGATAGTGCAGCCTCGCAAAGGACTCTTGCAAGCAGTAAAAGCGTGGTTGATTTGTTTTATGAGCAGGACATTCTTGTCAACCCAAAAGTCAATAAAGATATGTTCAGCGGGATAAATAGGGTCAAACGCTATTTGCGTGATGGAGAGGGAAAACCACATCTTTTTATATTCAAAAATTGCACCAATTTGATAGAGGAAATCAAGGGATACTGGTGGGGAGATTCAGACACGCCAATCAAGAAAGACGACCACTGCCTTGACGAAATGAGATATTATATTATGCACATATCATCAAACTTGAAGGTGAAGGAAATCAAAAACAATATTGCAAAAGATAAAGAAAAACTGATAAAAAATCTTAAAAGATTTCACTTCTAGTCGGACAAATAGACATAAAATATGAAAAAATATAAAATATTTTGCAATTTATTTGGAAAAATAATTTTTATATGATAAATTATTATTGTATTATATGCAATCTTGCGGTTGCGTAAAAAGGGTGGAAGATGAAAAAGTATATTTTGGGAATTTTATCTTTTGTACTGGCTCTTTCTGGTACAAGCCTGCTGGGGAGTTCGGTTGCTTCGGCGGAGAGCAGTGAGGCGGTGACAAATGTTGGCTCTGCCGAGGAATTTGTCAGCGTGTTTGCACTTGATTCTACATACAACGACGAGAATGTAAGGGTGGTTATCAATGCCCCTCTTGACTTTTCTGGCGTTGACCTTTCTCCTATGACCGAAACTCGAAGGACATTCAAGGGCACTCTTGACGGCGACGGCAACACAATTTCAAACCTCACTTTCACATCTTCTATGCTTTATTATGGACTTATTCCATATGCGAAGAACGCAACTATTGAAAATATCCGCATCAACGGAACAATTGATTATGTTTTTGACCCAACCAATGTGCAAGAAATCTACGCAGGCGTACTTGTCGGCTATGGCGAGAATGTGACCATAAGAAATTGTGAACTTGACAACACAATCACCAACGAAGAAACGGGAGCGGTGACATATGCCAGCGTCAATATTCCAACATATTCAAATGTCAATTTTGGGTTTTTGGCGGGCAAACTTAAAGGCAATCCAAATGCAACAGACGCCTCAATGCCAGCCAATGTGACAAACTGCGTCAATTATTATGATGTAAATGTTTCAATCAATAAATATTCTGTGATTTCGGTTGGCGGACTTGCGGGTGCTCTTGAAAACACATATCTTCATAATTGCCTCAACTTTGGCAAGGTCGTTTATTCAAAACTTGAAACATTGACCTCAATAAACACAAATAACCAATATTTTGGCGGAATTGCCGGCACTATCACGGGAAGCGGACAAAATATAAGAAACACCTGCTTTGGCGGAGAGGTGAAATCACAGGACGATGTCAGTGGACTGAACGCATACGCCGGTGCAATTGCAGGCGGTGTGACAGGAAACACTTTGGACGCAATCAATATCAACTTTGATTATTATACTCAAACTGGCATAACCCCAAGCGGTGACGGCAGTTTGACGGCGGGTGACAAACTCACAAACTCAGGCATTACACTCAATAAGTCTTTCCTTCTTAATCAGGAGAATTTTGACCAAACAATGCCACTTTGGGATTTTGACCGTACATGGCAACTTGTAAATTCAAGATATCACCTTCAAATGTTTGCAGAGTTTGAATTTTCTTTCTCGACCATTCTTGATAGAAACCAAATCCTTGAAAGTGCAGGTTTCTGTGCTCATGGCACAACAAACGGCAATGCAACTTTTGTGGCGACATATGGTGAAATCATTGATATACGCCTTGCAATCAAGGGACAATATCAAGGTTTCTACCAATTTTCCAATATGCTCCTCAATAATAATCAATATTTTGGCGAGTATGAAATAGAGGAAATCCAATCTTCTGGCATAATCACCGGCTATGTGATTTCAATCGAGGCAAACGCAACAACAGCGGGCACATATACATTCGTGATTGCTCAAAAGACATATGATTGCATTGTTGCAATTTCAAGCGAAGCAAAAGAGAAAAATCAAGGCGGAGTTTATGTGCAAAACCCAAATATTGAAAGCACACCAATTGAACAATTCCATATGACTTTTGCATACAACAGTGCGACAGAGCAGGTTGTTGCAGAGGGTTACGATATTTATACACCATCTTATTGGGAACTTTATTATAAAGACGCCGATGGAAATTTCGGAGGCGACCCAGTCACATTCAACCAATCAGAAAACAACGCTGTAACAATTTCATTTGGCACTGCACCATTCAACCAAGAGTTTAAACTCGTGGCATACTTCACCGACGCTGAGGCAATCAAAGTTGGCTTTGGCGAGTATGACGAAACAATGGTAAAATCACTTAAAATCAATCAAACAGATTTTACGGGCACGCCTTTCCAATATGCTTCAACAAAAGTGCTTACCATTGAAATTGTCACAAATAAAAACTTTGTCCTCAACCTTGAGGCATTTGAAGAGAGCATTTTGGAACTTTATGGCGACACGCCATCACACTATCCAGTGAGGGCGGAAGAACCAAAAACAAATGAAGATGGCGAAACAACATATACCTTCAAAGTTGACCTCAACTTCGCAAAGGCAAACATCAAAGAAAACACTTTGACACTTGAATTTGAGGCACAGAAAGACACCAGCAATGACAATAGCGACCTTTTGTGGTTGTTTATCACCGCACCAATTGTGGGTGTGATTGCAATAGGTCTTATCATCTTCTTTGTCGTACGCAATAAGCGAGGAGGCAAGAAGGGTGGAAGTGGCAAAAAAGAAAAGGAAAAAGGGTATAAAGAATATTATCACTAAAATTTGATTTGTGCTTTACTTTGGTGCAAAATACCGCTTGATGCAAGGCTTATAGAAAGATAAAAAACGCTATAAAAATAGCGTTTTTTGTTGTTTATTCAAGTCTTTGAAAATATATTTGCATACAATCATTCAAAACATCAGTTTGCAGAAATCTTGTTTGCAATGCTGTTGTCAACAAGGGTGGCAAAACTTGGTGAATAGTTTGTTCCGCTTGTGGTGTTGATGACTGCCAAAAGACGGGTAAAATCCTCTTCCCCCATAGCCATTGACCCCCATGCACCAATTGTCATATATTGAGTGACTGCAATTTCAAGTTCAGCCTTTGTCATGCCATCAAAGGAAGGCATAAGTGCTTCGGCTGATAAAGAAGGGGATTGAGTTGCAATGTATTGATAGCCCTTGTAAACCGCTCTTAAAAATTTTTCAGCCTGCTCGCCATTTTTTTCAAGGAAACTTGTTTTTGCTGTAAAACAGGTGTATGGCAGATTGCCAGAAAGTTCTCCCACAGCCTTCAAAACATAGCCATTGCCAGCATTTTCAAGCACGGTTGCATTTGGCTCAAAAAGGGTGCAATATTCACTGCTTGAAGTGGTAAATTCACTTGCAATCATCGGGAATGATACATCTGTTCTCAGATTTACCTCGCCATTTGCGGTGTTTGTGCCAATGGTCAGCCCCGCTTGGCGAATAACATATTCAAGCGTCATTGCAGGAAGCCCGCCAGCACGACCACCAATGATTGTCTTGCCACGAAGATTGTCAAGCGTGAAATCGCTCTCGTCCTCTTTGCCAACAATAAAAGAACCATCAGTGTGTGTCAACTGCCCAAAAACAAGTGGGCGGTCTTTGATGTTTTCGGCATAAACAACTTGCTCTGGGCCAATCAAGGCAATGTCGGCACTGCCACTTATAAGTGCGGTCATTGAAGCGTCAGAGCCTGTTGCACTTTCAATGCTCACCTTCAAGCCTTCCTCTTCAAAGTATCCAAGATTGTATGCGACATATAGCGGTGCATAAAAGATACTATGCGTCACTTCGTTAAGGCGAATTTTGTTGTCGTCCTTTCCACACCCAACAAAGATAAAGGCAGAAGCAAGCACAAGCACAAGACAGGTGATGAAAAAGGATAGTTTTTTGATTTTTTGCATTTTTCCTCCTTACAACAATCAATTTATGTGAAAGAGAGGTTTGTGGTGCAAAAAGATTGACCAAAACACATCAAAATGATAAAATATTTATATGATAGTGTCATCTGGGAAATATCGAGGACGCAAACTTGTGGATAATAAGTTTGCCCATATTCGTCCAACAGCCGATATAGTCAAACAATCAATTTTCAATAAACTTGGTGATTTTGTTCAAGACGCAAAGGTGCTTGACCTTTTTTGCGGTACGGGGGCACTTGGCATAGAGGCAATAAGCCGTGGGGCAAAAGAGGTGACTTTTGCCGATAAAGACCCTCGAAGCCTGACCCTGACAAAACAAAACCTAAAAAATTTGGGCATTGACGCACGCACCAAAAGAGGGGATTATAAAGATGTGATAAAAAGCCTCAAAGGAGAGCAATTTGACCTTATTTTGCTTGACCCACCTTACATGAGCGGTGTGTATGAAGACGCCCTCGTCCTTATAAAAGAATATGACCTTCTCGCCCCTGACGGAATTGCAGTTTGTGAACATGAAAAGACCGTGCAAATAGATGCAAAAGACTATTCAATCCTCGACCAAAAAAGATATGGCATCAAAATGGTGACATACCTCCAAAGATAAACAAAATTACAATGGAAAATCCACATAAAATAATAAAACATCAACTTTTTAAGTAAAAACCTTTCAAGTTGGTGTTTTTTTTGTTCTAATTTTAATCTATAAAAATATAAAAAATTTTAAAAAATTTTTGAAATTCACTTGACAAAACGGCAATGGGGGGGGGTAAAATCTAGGTAATAAGTAAGAGGGA
>CAZVYB010000016.1:0-18567 GCA_964631405.1 uncultured Lachnospiraceae bacterium | reverse complement strand
GTAAAAGACAGGTTTTACGCATAGATGACCGCATACTAGCGTTTATTTGAACACTATTTTGTTATTTTTATATAAATATTAAAAACTTTTATATAATACGCAGGAATGCTTTTTTATGTTTTGTCTATTCATGCTATTTTAATTTAAACTCTTTTGTACAAATTTGTGCAAATTTGCAATTGGTTTCAAAGCCAACAATATTACTCTTTCAGTTTCTTCTTTATATCTTGTCTTTTCCGATTTCTGCAAGCATTTTATTAAAGCCAATTCCGCAACCTCCACACACTTTATCGTCATGAATTGTTTTTGATGGCTCATTTATTGATTTTATATTGCGAATAGTTTTAAGAGAAAGATAGTTTACAATTTTAAGATAAACCTTGTATACATCTTCTCCTTGATACAAATCTTCTGGGACAGAACAAAGCACACTTTCCAAAAATATTTGATTTGGCAAATTGCCATTTACATTTAAATATAGCCCATTGAATATTCTCAGCATTTTTGTAAAATTTTCGCCTGCAAAAAACTGTTTTTCGCTAAGCAAATGATACCTATTTGTAAGATTTATATCAATATAGCCCGCTTTTGTACTAACAAAATGCTTAAATGTTTGTTGTTCTTGGCTAATTACATAAATTACGACCTTTACATTTGAACCTAAATCTTCCTTTCCAACAATTTGTATTGAATTTCTATCAAGATAAATCATTGTTGTTTCTGTCAAAAAATTACTAAGGCTTTGTTGTAAATCCTCAGCGAGGTCAAAAATGGTATACTTTGTTTGATCGATATTTAAATTTGGTTGAGGTTTCTCTTGTTCCTTCTTTCTTCTACGCTTTTTTCTTTTGCGTAATGCCTTGCGATTTTTCCAAAAATAGACAAAGTTTTTCTTAAAATTTTTCCAAAAACTCTCTTTTTTGATCGTGTTTAATTGCAATTGAGCATTTTCAACTCCCAGCAAATAAATATATGTCGAACCGTCAACAAAAGAGTTATTAAAAATTTCATTTATCGGTTGCAATGTAACATTTTCTAGTGAAACATAAGAAACCTTTCCTGCCAAATTTTCAATTGCAAGCGAAAAAAGATTATTCACCTTGTCGTTTATGGTTTTGACAAATTGTGAATTGTCTTTATTTGCAATCATTTCAATCAACTGTTTAGTGATTTTAACTTTTGGCATGAATGTTCCCTTTATTTTTTAGGCTGGATTATGGTTTGCCCACCCATATATGGACGCAAAGCCTCTGGAATATTTACGCTTCCGTCTGCATTAAGATTGTTTTCAAGAAATGCAATCAACATTCTTGGAGGTGCAACAACGGTATTGTTTAGCGTATGAGCAAGTTTTACTGTGCCGTCAGCAGACTTAAATTTGATTCCTAAACGGCGGGCTTGTGCATCAGTCAAATTTGAACAAGAGCCGAGTTCTCCAAAATATTTGTCTTGGCGAGGACTCCATGCATTAAGGTCGCAAGACTTCACTTTGAGGTCTGCAAGGTCGCCACTACAACATTCCATAACCTCATGAGGGATATCAAGGCTAGCGAAAAATTCAGAAGAAATTTGCCACATCTTTTTATACCAGTCTCTTGATTCCTCTGGCTTGCAGATGACAATCATTTCCTGTTTTTCAAATTGGTGTACACGATAAATTCCCCTTTCTTCGATACCATGAGCCCCCACTTCCTTTCTAAAACATGGAGAATAAGAAGTAAGACACAATGGAAGGTTTTCCTCTTTTATTATTGTGTCTTTAAACCTGCCAATCATAGAGTGTTCACTAGTTCCAATAAGATAAAGGTCCTCGCCCTCAATCTTATACATCATATTTTCCATTTCTTCAAAACTCATAACGCCGTTCACGACATCGCTTCTTATCATAAAAGGAGGGATACAATATGTGAAACCTTTATTTATCATAAAATCTCTTGCATAAGACAAAATTGACGAATGAAGTCTTGCAATATCGCCTGTCAGATAATAAAAACCATTCCCGCTGGTTCTTCTTGCACTATCAAGGTCAAGCCCGCTGAGGCTTTCAAGAATATCTGCATGGTAAGGAATTTCAAAGGTTGCCTTCTTGGCTTCGCCAACTTTCAATCTTTGAACATTCTTGCTATCGTCCTCTCCAATAGGCACATCGTCATCAATGATGTTTGGAATTGACATCATAAGTTTTTTAAGTTTTGTACTGAGTTGTTGCTCTTGTTCTTCAACTTCAATTATGCGTTGATTATTCTTAACAACTTGTGCTTTAATTTCATTTGCCTCTTCAATCTTTTTCTCTTTCATCAAGAGCCCAATTTTACTGCTAAGAGAATTTCTACTTGCACGAAGTTCATCTCCTTCCTTCTTCATCGCCCTGATTTCTTGGTCAAGAACAATCACTTCATCAACATATGACAATTTATGTTCTTGAAATTTCTTTTTCATATTTTCCTTTACAAGGTCAGGATTTGTTCTTATCAAATTGATATCAATCATGATTTCCTCCTATATTTATGGAAATATTATACAATTATAAAGTCGCCAAGTCAAACATTTTGTAAGCCTTGAATAAAGTAATTTAAATATTTTACGCACAGATACCTAAAACATTTGATTTTTTCTTAAAAATAAAATATACTGATAATTATCATGAAAGAGAATTCAAGTTATTATCAAAAACGGGATAAAAAAAATCGCGAGAAGATGGCAAAATATACCGAGCGTTTGCCAGATTATTGCATGAACTTTTTTATTGGTATTGAAAACAACACTTCTTCGCTAACAAGATATAACTATGCTATGGATTTGTATGTTTTTTATAATTATTTAGCACGATTTGTATACAAAAAAAATGAAGACCAAATCACTCTTGACGACATTGATAAAATCAAGGCTTACAATATAGAGCAATATCTTTCCTATCTGTCTTACTATGACCTAGACGGCAAGGACTATAAGAATGATGAACGAGGAAAGGCAAGAAAATTGGCATCGTTGCGTTCCTTTTTCAAATATCTCTTTAATCATGACCTTATAACTGCCAATGTGGCAAGCAAAATTGCAACACCAAAACTTCACAACAAGGAAATTATAAGACTTGAAAAAAATGAGGTTTCAAAACTTATGAACGCCATTGAAAATCCAACGGATTTCAGTGAAAGGCAAAAACAATATAACAAAAATACATTTGAAAGAGATAATGCCATCATCACTCTTTTTCTTGGAACAGGTATAAGAATTTCCGAACTTGTCGGGCTTGACTTAGATAGTTTTGATTTCAATCAAAATGCTTTTTTAGTAACAAGAAAGGGAGGAAATCGTACTGTTTTGTACTTTTCAAACGAAGTTGCAATGACACTAAAAACATGGCTTGAAAAACGGGCTTCGCTTGGACTTGATGAAAAAGAGCGGGCAATGTTTATCTCTTTGCAAAACAAGAGAATTTCAGTCAGGGCGGTTGAAAACTTGGTGAAAAAATTTGCACAACAAGCCTCTCCTCTAAAAAAAATCTCCCCTCACAAATTGCGTAGCACATTTGGTACAAACCTATATAAAGAAACAAGAGATATATATATAGTTGCCGATGTGCTTGGGCATAAAGATGTAAATACCACAAAGAAACACTATGCGGCAATCAGCGAGGATATGAGAAAGAATGTTGCGGATAAAATTAAAATAAATCCTGAATTTGATGCATAAACAATCTAATTATGCACAACATAATTGTGTGAAGGAGATATGCTTCACATAAAAAGAGAAACCTGTTTAATCAAAACAGGTTTCTTTTTAGTTTAAGTTAAAAAAAACGACTATTATGTAATTAAATAATAACATAATAGCCTTATTTTTAACACATTTGTTCAAGCATCCAATCGCTATATACCGCATACCCCTTTGTAGGGTCAGTTAAGAAAACATGGGTAACCGCACCTACAATTTTACCATTTTGAATTATTGGTGAACCACTCATACCCTGCACTATTCCGCCTGTCAGACTCAGTAATCGCTCATCAACAACACGGATTACCATACTTTTATCTGCTGACTTTGCTTGAAAATTTGTTTTTATAATTTCAATATCATACTCTTCTAAAATTCCACTTACACTAGATACAAGTTTTGCACTGCCCGCCTTTACACTAAGACGCCCGCCCAATTTTGCACTTCTATTAAGGTCTAAAAGACTCTCTACGCTTTGCAGTTTGCCAAATATACCAACTTTTGTGTTTTTATCAAAATCGCCCTGTTTGTTCTTTTTTACAAATACCCCCCTGAGTTCTCCCGGTTTATTTCTCTCCCCCTTTTCAATATCCACTATCGAGCAAGAAAACACCTCTCCGTCACTTATTGGAAGGAGATTTTCGTTAATGCCGTTTGTAATTGGGTGCCCCAACGCCCCAAAACGAAAACCGTCCTTTTGAACAAAAGTCAAAGTCCCTACGCCAGAATAACTATCTTTGACCCAAACTCCAAGGCGATAGTCGTTTTCGTCTTTTATAAGTGGAACTTCTAGCGTTTTTTCCTGCCCTTCACTTAAAAAGGTTACAATTGCATTTTCTTCTTTAATAGTAGACAGGATTTCAGTCACATCATCGATGTTATGAACCTCAACCCCGTTTACACCAGTGATGACATCTCCGTTCTTGAGATATTGATGTTTAACAACCTTAGAATCTTCTGGATAAACCATTGAATTGCTTACAATTACCGCACCATCTGCTTGCATTTTAATGCCAATTGGGCATCCACCGATGTAGACTTCTTCTTCAGGCAAAATTTTAACACTCGCCTTTTTTATAGGCAAAAAGCCAAAAAGTTTAAAGACAACTTCACCTTGTCCTTCCTTATCACTGCCGGTTGCAAGGTCTTGTTGTTTTAGTTCTGTTTTTACTAATTTACCAAACTCATTTTTATGGTTAGCCTCTTCCACTTCTTCATAACTTGCATAAAAGTCGTCTGGCAAGGCGATTATTTTTTCTATATATACATTATTGAAAAACAAAACAATCAAGATTGCTATTACATAGACAAAATAAAACCTTTTGCTTTTCACAAAATACCTCCTTTACGCACAAAAAAGACCAACCTTTTTATGGTTAGTCTTTGCAATTTTCAATTATTTATTCAATGCGTCAACTCTAAGTTCCTTCGCTTGCAATAATGCAGTTTCGCTTACACTGTCGCCCACTATCATTTTTGCAAGATTATAAACAATTTCCTTTTCCTCTAGTTGTTTTATTTCGGTATATGTCGACTCCCCGTCTTCTTTCTTAGATACAAAGTACATTGTATCCGCTTTGCAAGCGACTTGTGGCAAATGAGTTATACAAAGGACTTGGGTATCACCGGCAATTGCTGACAATTTTTGACCAACAATCTTGCCTGTTTCGCCACTTATTCCCGAATCAATCTCATCAAAAACGAGTGTTTGAGCACCGCCAATTTGAGAAAAAATTGTTTTTACTGCCAACATAAAACGGCTAAGTTCTCCACCCGAGGCTGTTTTTACCAAAGATTTAAGTTCTTGCCCTTTGTTTGCAGAGAAGATAAACTCAACATTATCAATTCCATTTGAATTAGGTTCTTGATTTTGAGTAATCAAGACTTCAAACTTACTTGATTTCATGCCCAACTCTCTTAATTGAACAACAATTTTTTCTTCAATATCTCGTGCAGTCTTTTCCCTGAGTATTGTCAATTTTTTACAAGTTTGCATAAGGTTTTGATGGCACAAATCCCGTTCTTTGCCCAATTTTTCAAGCAAAAATTGACTATCCGCAAGATTGTTGTATTTCTCTTTCGCCTCTTTCGCAAATTCAAGTGCTTTTTCAATACTCCCGCCATATTTCTTAATAATTCTCTTTATCTCATCAAGACGCCTATCCGTCAATTCAAATTCTTTTTCATTAAAATCGGCGTTTTCTTTGATTTGACTGAGAGTTTGTGCAATATCATCAATTTCATATCGAGCACTGTCCAATCTCTCTTTGCACTCAACCACTTCTTCAAATTGGCTTAAAGAAGCAAGCAAACTGGACGATTGTTGAAGATTTCTAAGGCAAGATGATGAATTGTCGCTTAATAATTCTTCACACGCCCCTAAAACTTCACAGATTTTTTCAGCACTTTGCATGAATTTGATTTTCTCTTGCAGTTGTTCCTCTTCTCCAATTTCGAGTTTTGCACCATCTATTTCTTGAATTTGATATTCCAGCAGTGACTTCATTCTTTCCCTTTCAAATTCGTCACCGCCCAAGTCTTTTATGTTTCTTTCAATTTCTTTTTCTTTTTTATAAAGGACTTCCACCTCTTGTTTTGCGTAATCAATCGCATCACCGCCAAACTTATCTAGCATTGCCATGTGATTTTTGCTTTTTAAAAGTTCCACGCTTTCATGTTGAGAATAACAATCAACAAGAAGAGAACCGACATTTTTCAAAATTGACTGAATGGCTGGTGTTCCGTTTATTCTTATTGAAGAGCGTCCGTCGGTATTCAGCGAACGAGAAACCATAAGTTCGTCCCCTTCAAAACCAAATTCGGTCAGTGCTTCTTGGGTCTGCTTGGACAAATCAGAAAAAAGAGCGTCCACCCTCATTTCTCCCTCGCCAGACCTAATCAAGGACTTGTCCGCCTTCCCGCCAAGAACAAAGTTGAGAGAGTCAAAAATAATACTCTTTCCCGCACCAGTTTCTCCAAGCAAAACATTGAAACCGTGTTTAAAATCAATTGTAAGTTGTGAAATCAAAGCAACATTTTTGATTGATAATGTTTGTAGCATTTGCATTCACCTCAATTTAACATATCCGTCAGCGTCACAACCGCTTGACTGGCAAAAGTTGTTGTCGGGAAAATAAGCATCACTGCATCATCTCCATTCACCGCTCCCATAAGTTCTGAAATATTCAGTTTATCAACAAAACTTGCAATGGCAGACGCCATACCTTTCATTGTTTTGACAACAACAAGATTCATAGCGGGTTTTACAGAAATCACAGATTCTTTAAAAATTGATATGTACTTATTTGAAATAACTTGTTCATCAGAGCCAACAAAACAATACTTATACTTACCACTGCTGGATAAAATCTTGGTCAAGCCAAGCTCTTTTATATCTCTTGAAATCGTAGCCTGCGTGATATCAAATCCTGCATTTCTAAGTTCTCTTGCAAGTTCATCTTGAGTTTCGATTTCTTTTGTTGAGATAAGTTCCAAAATCTTCGATTGTCGTGCACTTCTTGCCATAACTTTCTCCTCAAAACGCTACACGCCTTTAAAATAAAGGGGTACAGCGTTTATGAATTTTTATAAATTTATGCTTATGCATAGATTTTTGATTATTATACATCATTTTTTATAATTATGCAAGCGATTTTTGTATATTTATTCACCTGTTTTTAATATATATTTGACATTATGCAAATTTATAAAGTCGAGATTTATAAAAATCCTTTAATTTGCATAATCAACACAAACTCCCTCTATGAAACTTCAAAACCAGACAAACAAAAAAAAGAGTAGATAATCCTACTCTATTTAATCTATGATTTAGTTTACACATTGGTTTCAGAATACTTCAACAATTTCTTCATTCATCACGCACTCTTCAACCAATGCATCAACATCAAGTTTTCTCTCCTCCCTCTCACATCTTTCCAGTGTCGGTCTTATAACCGGATTTTTTGGCAAGAAAACCGTACAACAGTCTTCATACGGCAAAACAGAAGTTTCGTATGTATCAATGCTTTGTGCAACTTTGATTATCTCCTCTTTATCCATAGTGATACACGGCCTAAAAATCGGAGTCTTTTTCACAACCTCTCCTGTCACCGTCATACTCTGCATCGTCTGACTCGCAACTTGACCAAGGCTCTCCCCGGTCACAATCGCCCCCAATCCATTTGTTTGACACACTCTTTCTGCGACCCTCATCATAATTCTACGCATAATCGTAATCATAAATTCAGGCGAACAATTTGCATGAATAGCCTCTTGAACTTTCGTGAAAGACACGATATGAAGTTTCACCCTGCCCACATACTCCGACATCTTTTTGGCAAGCGTCAGAACTTTATCACGGGCAAGTTCAGAAGTATATGGATAACTATGAAAATGCAAAGCCTCAATTTCAAGCCCTCGTTTAGCAACCAAATAACCAGCCACAGGACTATCAATTCCTCCAGACAACAACAAAAGCCCCCGCCCAGACACCCCCAAAGGAAGCCCGCCTTGGCACTTTATGCTATCAGTAAAAATATAGGCCTTTTTGTTCATGCGAATATCTACACATATTTCAACTTGCGGGTTATACAAATCAACAAAAGAGTCTTTGCAATTTTCAAGCACCATCTCTCCTAAATCCTTAGCAAATTCCATAGAGGAAACAGGAAAAGATTTGTCGGCACGCTTTACAAAAACTTTAAAAGACTTTTTTGACACATCAACCGTCTTTACTATTTCGCTTATAGCAGAAACTTCGGCGTCTACCTCAACAGCAGGACTCAAACTATACAGCCCAAATACTTTTTGAAGTTTTTCTATTATTGTACTTTCTCGATTTTCGGCATATGAAGAGATGACATATCTTCCAAATGTTTTTTCAAACTTAAAGTTCTCTCCTGCAAGCATTGTTTTGATATTAGATATAAGCACACTTTCAAACACATTGCGATTATTACCTTTAAGATACAACTCGCCAAACCTTAATAGCAAAACTCTCATTTTACCCTCTCCCATAATTTCTGATAAGTTTCCAAAATAATCCTTCCAGCATCTCTAACTTCATTCTCGCTCAATAATTCACTAAAAGAAATTCTGATATGCGATTTTATTTCTTCCTTTTTCTTGCCCACGCTTTCAAGAATTCTATTTCCTGCCTTTTTTGCAGAACAGGCACTACCCATTCCCACAATCACGCCCCGATCTTGCAATTCCCGCATAAGAGTTTCCCCATTAACGCCAGAAAAGCCAAGACTCATTATGTATGGGCTATATTGACCATCGTTCATAATCTTTATGCCGTCATTTTGACTTAAAATATCCGCCAATTCCGAGTTTAACCTTTCAACTTTATTCAAATTCGCTTCAACATCAATCTTTTCAACAGCATACTTCATTGCCATTATACCACCGACATTTTCAGTGCCAGAGCGAATACCCCCTTCTTGCCCCCCTCCAAACACTATCGGCTTTAAGCCATTGACATTCTTCACATACAAAGCACCCACGCCTTTGGGGCCATGAAATTTATGGGCAGAAATTGTATAGAAATCCGCACCAAAATCTTCAACAGAAAAAGGAATTTTACAAAAACCTTGAACTCCGTCAACATGAAAAAGAGCATTTGGGCAATGTTTTTTTCTTAACATATCTATTCGCGACAAATCATGAATCGCACCAGTTTCATTACTTACTTGCATAGCAGAAATAAGCCTTGTTTTATCATTCAAGACCTTTTCCAATGCATCATAATCAATTTGCCCATTTGGTTGCAAGCCTACAAAATGAACTTTATGCCCCTGCTTTTCTAGTTCTTTCGCAGTATTGTAAACGCTAGGGTGCTCTCCGACTGAAAACACATATTCCCACCTGCCATTTCTTCGCCCGCCCATAATTGCAAGATTGTTGCTTTCCGTCGCACCGCTAGTAAAAACAATATTTCCCTTTTTTGCACCCAACTTGGCAAGCAAAAACTGACGAACCTCCTCCAACTCTTTTGTTATGGAGATTGCTGTCGCATATCCAGCCGACGGATTAAAAAAGGAATGGCAGGCGTATTTTTTATATACATCTGCCCCCTCTTCAAACATTTTTGTGGTAGCCGCATTATCGAGATAAATCATCTCAGCACCGCTCCAAATTTATAAGCCAAGCTTTTGAGCACCTTTTTCATAACCCCTTCAATTTCTTCATCAGTCAAAGTCTTCTCAAGATGAGAAAGTTTTATGTTAAATGCAACACTCTTTTTACCTTCTCCGAGGGTTGCACTTCTATATATATCAAACAACGATGCGTCATAATAAAGATTTCCGCAAGCAGACCTAATTGATTCAAACAAATCACCCACCTTGACATTTTCATCTACCACAACCGCAATATCCCTATCGACGATTGGATATTTAGAAATAGGCTTTGCTTTATATCGCTTTTCAGGCAGAGAGGCAAGATATTGCGTGTCAAGTTCTCCATAAATCACTCCCGCCGGAATATCATAATTCTTAGCGACAGTTGGATGCACCTCACCAAACGAGCCTATCACAACACCGCCAACCATGATATCGGCGGACTTATTTGGGTGAAGATACGGTTTTGTCGAGCGAACAATATCGCAATCACACTCTCGTTTTGCAAGCATAGATTCAAAAACACCCTTCATATCAAAGAAATCATAGCCATTTTGGCATACCGCCAAAGCAAGCACATTTCTTTCAATTGGCAATTCTTCAACAGGAAGAGATTTTGCCTTATAAGTCCTACCGCACTCAAAAATCTTTATTTGTCTATTGCCAACGCTAAGATTATATGCAATATTCAAAAACAACGAATGAGCCAGACTTGTCCTCATGCATGAAATATCTTCGCTAATCGGGTTTGCAATCTTCACAATCTTATTTTCCTCTTCTGATAAGAGCAATTTTTGATTGATGTCGCCCGAAACAAGAGAGTATGAAATGTTTTCATAAAACCCTTTTTCAACAAGCATATTTCTATACAACCTTTCCAGTTGCAATCTTGGGTGATGTTGACCTTCTGTTACATTTGCATTATCAAACAATTTGTAATCAAGTTTGTCGTACACATCATATCCATAAAGTCTGATAATTTCTTCCGCAAGGTCATAATCATTTTCGATATCTTCTCTATATGGCGGAACTTCACATTCAAGTTTATCACCTACCGCCTTGGTAATAATTCCAAGACTATTAAGTATTCTCACCATTTCAGATGTAGGCACGACAACACCCAAAATATCATTTATCAACTTGATAGAACCAACGATATTCCTTGAAATGTTTTTCTTGCTTGCAATATCAATCACGCCCCTTGCAACTTTTCCACATTTGAGTTTAGAAACAAGATGCAAAGCCCTTGCAAGCCCCAGTTCTGCACTAGCCACATTTACTCCCTTTTCATATCGTGCTGAAGAATCCGTCCTCACGCCCAATTTTCTGCTTGTAACCCTAATTGATTTCAAGTCAAAAATCGCACTTTCAAAAATGCATTTGGTCGTATCATCAGTGATGCAAGAATCATTGCCACCAATTACACCGGCAATAACCATAGGTTCTTCCTCATTTGCAATCACCATTGTATCGCCGTCAAGTTCATAAGTGTTATGATTAAGAACAGAAAGACTTTCGCCCTCTTTTGCCTGTCTTACTACAATTTTTTTACCCTTGATTTTCTCTTGGTCAAAAGCATGAAGCGGTTGCCCAAACTCAATAAGCACATAATTAGTAATATCAACAATGGTATTGATTGGCTTTATGCCAACAGCATTCAATCTCGCCCTAAGCCACAAAGGAGAACGCTCAATTTTCACCTCATTTACGCTTGCCGTCATATATCTAAAACAATTAGGAGTTTCCACAGAAACATTGACATAATCACGAACAGTATCCTTGGCATACACATCAATGTCATAATTGAGATTGATTTTTTTCATGTCCTTGCCAAGAAGTGCACAAACTTCTCTCGCAATCCCTACCACACTCATACAATCCGCACGATTTGGAGTTATACCAATGTCAAAAACAACATCATTCAGCAAAAGAGCGTCTTCTATTGGCATACCCGCCTTCAAATCGCTAGGCAAAATCAAAATACCATTAACGCCAGCCCCCTCGATGTAATTTTCGTCAACGCCAAGTTCTTCCCCAGAACAAAACATTCCACAAGATTCAACACCACGCATCTTTGTTTTTGAAATTTTGATACCATTTGCAAGGTCAGCCCCTTCAAGACTTACAGGCACAACCGCCCCTTCAAAAACATTTGTCGCAGCCGTGATAATCTGAACAATTTGACCATTGCCAATATCAACTTGGCACACCACAAGCCTATCCGCCTGCGGGTGTTTTTCAATTTTTAAAATCTTTCCAACAACCACATGATGCAAGTGTTTATTTTGATAGATAATTTCTTCCACTTCCATTCCGGCTGAGGTAAGTTTTTTGGCAAGTTCTTCTGGACCAACATTTATGTCAACCATTTCTTTCAGCCAATTATAAGTAACCTTCATATTTTTTCTCCTATTATGTTATGTTATTATAACTTTATTTCATTTGATTTAAGAAGCGAATGTCATTTCGATACAAATATCGAATATTTCCAATGCTATTCAAAATCATTGCAGTACGGTCAAGCCCAAAACCAAAAGCAAAGCCACGATATTTCTTGCTGTCAATCCCTGACATTTCAAGCACTTTTGGATTTACAATGCCCGCCCCCAAAAGTTCAAGCATTCCCGTACCTTTACAAAGAGAACAACCTTTTCCGTGACAAGTCGGACAAGATACATCAACTTCAATGCTTGGCTCAGTAAAAGGAAAGAAAGACGGCCTAAATCTAATTTCAGTGTCCTCTCCATACAATCTTTTCATCATGATTGTAAGCATAGATTTGAGGTCTGCCATTGACACATTTTCATCAATAACAAGCCCTTCCATTTGGTGGAAGACAGGGCTATGTGTTGAATCGCTGTCATTTCGATATGTTTTCCCCGGACAAACTATTTTAAATGGAGGCTTTCTCACTTCCATTTCTCTTGCTTGAACAGCAGAAGTTTGCGAACGCAAAAGAATATTGTCGTTGATAAAGAATGTATCCTGCATATCTCTTGAAGGGTGATTTTTAGGGATATTCATCGCCTCAAAATTGTAATAGTCACTTTCAACTTCTGGTCCCTCTACCACAGAAAAACCAAGATTGACGCAAATGTCAGTCAGTCTATCAATAACGCCCGCAATTGGGTGTAAAGCCCCTCTTTCGCAGTTTTTTGCAGGCTCAGTAATATCAATTTTTTCATTTTCAAGCCTTTCATTCAACTCTTTTTGTTCAAGCTCTTTCTCTTTTTGGGCAAGTTTCCCTTCCAAAACACCTCTCACTTCATTTATCAAAGCACCAACCTTTGGCCTTTCTTCTGGTGCAACATCTCTCATTCCCTTCGACAAAGACGCAAGCGTTCCATTTTTACTAAAAACCTCACCCTTTATCTCTCCTAAACTCTTTTTATCGGTCGCCATATCAATTCTTTCTGCGACATCTTTTTTCATAGTTTGCAAATCTTCAAAAAGCATATTTCCTCCACAAAAAAGTAAAAGCGTCCTCTGCCCGCAATAGGACGAAAGAGAACGCTTCGTGGTACCACCTATCTTTGATAGAAAATCTATCCTTATTTGCCCTTAACGCAGGCTTTACGGAAAAAACTACTTATAAAAGAAGTGTTAAAGTCTTTTAAGTTCATAATTTCGGCTAAAAAGTGAATTCACGCACCTGCAATCGCCCCGTCTTTCAGCCAACGAACGGAATCTCTGCTTTCCCTGCACATTGTACGCTACTTGTCTTTTATCTTCGCCTTTATTGCCTCAAATATACAACAAAGAGAAAAAAAAGTCAATCAAATGTGCCCGATTATTTGTCAAAAACTAATATTTTTGCTATAAAATATGTATGAACTATCAATCCTATATCATCAGTAAAGAATATAAAAGCATTTATTACTTTTTAAAAGACGAAGGTTTTGCAGAAAACTACATCACAAACCTAAGAAAGGTTTGGGGCAACCTTATTGTGAATGGCAACACCGTAAACATTCGTCAGCCTTTACACGCCGGCGACAAACTTGAAATAAACAGCAACCCCAATATTAAAACATCTATTACGCATTGCATAATACCACTAGATATTGTATACGAAGATAAATACTACCTACTAGTAAACAAATCTAGCGGGCTTCCTTGTATGCCAAGTCGTTCACATTACACAAACAACCTCGCAGGGGCTGTTTGTTATTATATGAAAGACAAAGACAGCAATTTTGTACTTAGGATTATCAATCGTCTTGACAAAGACACTTCAGGAATTATCATAATCGCAAAAGACAGCATTTCCCAAAACAAAATTAAAAATGTCGACAAAACATATTACGCAATTTGTGAAGGAAGGATTGATAGTGCCTTATCAATCAATTCTCCCATCAAAACAATAAACAACGAAGGAATAAACGAACACAAGAGAGTTGTCGCACCAGACGGAAAACCCGCAACTACATTTGTCACGCCAATTTCATCAACACAAACACACAGTCTTGTTTCGCTTAAACTTTTACAAGGAAGAACACATCAAATTCGTGTTCACCTTTCTTCAAACAATCACCCTCTTTTGGGAGATACCCTTTATGGTCAAGAAAGCGAAATATTATCCCATACCGCTTTGATTTGTCAAAAGATTTCTTTTTATCACCCATACTTACAAGAAACATTGACATTTGAAATCGACTTCCCCGACGATTTTGCAAGAGCGATTGAAATATTGAGGTTAAATTAAAAACACATATTGCAGTAATTCCAATATGTGTTTTTTGATTATCTAATTGCTTTCTATATCAACAGCCATGATTTATCAGGTCAACAATGTTTACATTGAATAATCTTGATGCTTGAATAGTTTTTTCAAGATTTCTTTAAACCCAAAACATTGCTTATTGAATACCTTATTCCTTATCAATCACCTTCAACCCCAATTCTTGAAGAGTTTTATCATCAATCTTGCTTGGAGCGTTCATAAGCAAATCTCTTCCATTTTTATTCAGCGGAAACGCTGCAATTTCCCTTATAACATCATAGCCCAAAATCTGCATCAGCATTCTATCAAAACCAAATGCTCCGCCCGCGTGAGGAGGTGCTCCATACGAAAAGGCGTTAAAGAGTGCCGAAAATTTACTTTCAACCACATCTTTTGAATATCCCACCAATTCAAATGCCTTTATCATAGTTTCTTGCTGATGATTTCTTACTGCACCGCTAAGCATTTCATAACCATTGCAAACAAGGTCATACTGATAAGCGACAATATCAAGTGGGTCTTTATTTAAAAGAGCATCAAGCCCGCCTTGTGGCATAGAGAATGGATTATGAGAAAAATCCAACTTTCCTGTTTCTTCGTTGATTTCATAGAATGGGAAATCTATGACCCAGCAGAATTTAACTGCATTATTATCAACAAGCCCAAGTTGTTCTCCAAGTGCATTTCTAAGCACATTGGCAAGTTTTATCGCCATCGCCCGCTCATCAGCGACAAAGAAAAGAGAATCTCCCGCACTGATGTTATATTTTGATTGAAGTGCCGTTTTTTGCTCTTCTGTCAAAAACTTTGCAATTGAACCAGAAAGTTCATTACCGTCATATTTAAGCCAAGCAACACCTTTACCCTCATAACTAACAACAAGTTTCCCAAGGTCATCATAAAATCGACGAGGTTTATCTTCGCATTTAGCAACAATCATTTTGATCGTCTTATCTTTAAAGGCATTAAATTCTGTATCTTTAAACAAAGCCGTCACATCATTAACTACAAGTGGATTTCTTAGGTCTGGCTTATCAGAACAATACCTTTCAATCGCTTCTTTATATGGAATACGCACAAATGGAGCATCGCAAACATCAAGATTTGTAAATTTTTTATAAAGACCCGTCACAAAGTTTTCACACACCTCAAAAACATCTTCTTGCGTCACAAAAGACATTTCAAAGTCAATCTGATAAAACTCACCAGTCATTCTATCCGCTCTGCCCGCTTCATTTCTAAAACATGGAGCAATTTGAAAATATTTGTCATACCCAGAAACCATAAGAAGCTGTTTAAATTGTTGAGGTGCTTGTGGGAGAGCATAAAATTCTCCTTTTGAAAAAATAGTTGGAACGATATAATCCCGAGCACCTTCTGGCGAACTTGAAGTCAAAATTGGCGTTTGAACCTCCAAAAAACCCATTTCATAAAATTTGTCACGAATGTACTTTAAAATTTCGCCACGCACAACAAGGTTTTTATGATTAAAAGGATTTCTTAAATCAAGATAGCGATATTTATATCTCAAATCTTCCTTCGTATTTGGGGCTTCGCCAACTTCAAAAGGCAATACATTAAGGCATTTGCCAAGAATTTCAATCTTTTGGACCTTCACCTCGATATCGCCAGTTGCCATATTTTTGTTTTTTGAACTACGCTCAACAACCTCTCCCTCAACACGAACAACTGTTTCTTTGCAAATTTCGCCAAGCATTTTTTCATCATCAAAAACAATTTGAGTCAAACCAAAATGGTCACGAATTGTGCAGAAAGCAATTCCCCCTAATTTACGAATCGCCTCAACCCAGCCAGACAAAACAACCTGTTTGCCTACATCTTCAATTCTAAGTTCATTACAATTATGCGTATGATAAATATTTGTTTTCATATGTTTTTCTCCGCAAAGAGTATAGCACATTTCGCAAAGAACGCAAAGTATTTTAATGTGATTTTTTATATAAGAAAACCCCAGCACCAACAACAACCCCTACCATCACAAGCGATGCAGTCATTGCCCATATCCAATTTTTGTTATTAGTAGCAGATATATCAGTTTCTCCTTCTGTTGTTTGGTCGCTTTCACTTGCCCCTTTGTCGTCATTCGCCCCATCATTTACCACAATATCACCAGTTTCGGGGGCTTTTTCATCATCAACAATAATTTCCTCTTCTCCATTTGACACACTATCATACAATGCCGTTTCAACCACATCAGCAAGATATGGAATAGTATTGAAAACATATTCTTTTTCAATCAAGTATGTTCCCATTTCAAACAACAGATTGGTTTCTTTTATCTCTTGGTTATAATGCCCCTTTCCACAATAAACATCAAGAAATAGCCATGGATACATACTCGCACCAAGGGCAAAAACCTTTTTGGCAAATTCATAATTTTCTTCAAAATTAGGATTTGATTTTCCAACAACAATTCTTACCTTGCTTAACGACTCTCCGTTTTGAGTCGTGTAGTAATAGCTTTTGCTTATTCCATCACGATGAATATCAAACAAAGCATCTGGAAAATACTCTTCATTTAGAGCCTTTGCGGTCACAGAAGAGCGGGAATAGGCAGAACTATTATGCGGAATATGCAAAGTTTCATCAAGAACAGAAACAATCCCCCTAGAAGAAAACTCTTCATTCAATCTTTTTGCCACATCATGAATACCGCCAGCACCATAGATACTATCATACCCATCGGTCGGCGTGTAACTTTCGTCATTATGAGTCATATAAAGGCAAAGTTGTTTTTGCAAAACACCCCGTCGTTGAGGAAAAATCTGTCTGTTAATTTTAGGAAGAGGAACATCTCTCAACTTGCGAGCATAACCCAAATACCCATCAATTTTATATATTTCATATTCATCAAATTGGCGGGTTATAAAAATATCACCTTCTTCAATTTCGCTTTTTCTTGCAAGTTCATTGCCTTCGTCGTCATAAACAACATATTCAACAATGTCGCCATCTTCGGCAAAAACCGTCATCACCCCTCCACCAAAAGAAATAAAAGAAAACACGAAAGCAAACATTATTGCAAAGAAAAAACTAAGACATATACGATTTCTCATGTCTTAGTTGTATGCAAAATTGATTAAAATACTCGCTAAATTTTTACCGTTTTAAAAAATGCAAAATAAGGTTTATCTTTTTGATATTTATATTTATCTACCAATTTTATAGCCTCGTCCGATGCCGTCGATTCTCTCATTTCAACAATATGAAATCCTGCGTTTGCAAGGGCGTTTATTATAGTTTGAAAATTTCTGTGATATTTTACCACTCCGTCAACATTCCAAGAAACCTTCCTTTCTCCAACATTGTTATAATCGCTGAGGATAAAATATCTTTTGCCATCTTTGTCAATGTATTTAGGTATTCCTTCCCCTAGAATTGAAGAAGTCGCAAGTGGGTGTTCCTGAGAGAAAATCAAAATTCCATTCGGTTCCAACAGGTTTGAAATGTCCTTGATTAGTTTATCAAAGTCCTCTATATAATGAAAGGCAAGGGAACTGAACACTATATCAAACTTTTCTGTCAACTGGTCAAGTCCTTCCATGGCAAGTTGCGTATACCGCACATTTTGATATGCGTTTGATTTCTCGGCACAATGTATCATGTTTTGAGATATATCTGTTCCTAGCACGCTTTTTGCACCAAGCATGGCAAAATATTGCGACATACCCCCCTCGCCACAGCCAAGGTCAAGCACCTTTTTATCCCTCATTTCTGGCAACATTTCCTTCATAATAGGAATTTCAATCAACTCATTAGCATTGATTTTTCCTTCACGCATTGATTTGTATTCTCGAAAGAAATTTTCATCGTCATAAACATTTTGAATTTTATTCACACATACCTCCTTAGCGACAAAAAAGGTTCAACCCACTTAGGTCGAACCTTTGATGCTGGTGCGGGCGGTGGGAGTCGAACCCACACGGTTTCCCACTTGCCCCTTAAACAAGCGCGTCTGCCATTCCGCCACGCCCGCACATGATACTT
>CAZVYB010000015.1:14675-19293 GCA_964631405.1 uncultured Lachnospiraceae bacterium | reverse complement strand
GCAAATGCCTTGATAAATTGTTGTTTATTCATCTAACATTTTCTCCTTTTTTTAATTTGGTTATTAACCTACTTTGATAATACCACAATTTCGCCATTTTTCCAAACGATTTTGGACTTTTTTAGGCTACCATACCGAAAAATATAAGGATTTCACGCCAAATTATTGCAAAAAAGTCTGCTATCTGCTGAAAAAACCACTTGACAGGGTCTTCTTTGATAAATGTGCCGTTATGCACGATTCTTACCACATGGCCATAAATATTTGTCTGTTTTGTCGTTCCGCTTATTCTTGCGTCACTGCTTCCAGTGCGGTTGTCGCCCATATAAAAGACTTCCCCTTCTGGCACTTGAAAGAACTCTATTGCATAGGTTTGTCCGCCTATTTCAACATCAAATTTGGTGGTTTGGTAATTCAAATATTGTGTATATTTGACATACAAAATGCTTTCATATTCAATGCCGTCGTTTACATATCCGTCAACCATATTCCAATATTCATAACTTTTGATATATTCCTCATAAAGGATTTCCACCTCGTCGCTTCCCTCTTTTATTCTCATAAAGCGGTAGTCTCTTCCGCCGTCAAAGTCAACGCTTGCAATGGTGAAGTAATCTCCGCCAAAAGCGAGAGCCCTTTTTATGATTGAGTCCTCGTCCTCACCCCTATCAATGACGATTATATCGCCATAATCTGCGTCATGACCCACTCGGACAATCACTCCGTCTTGCACCTCGTCTATATCTTGAAGTTCTGGGTTTGGGTTGAGGGTTGGTTGCATTGAACAGCCATTGATGGTGACATATTCAAAATTCACATGGTAGGAATAGATGATTGCAAACAGGACGAGGTAAATCAAAACTAAGGCAAGAACAAACTTATAAAAGACTTTATTTGTCTTTTTTTCTTCCACTTCATCTTTGAAATATTTATATTCTGGCGTTTCCATCTTTCTCCTAATTTTCCTTTGTTTGTTTTATTTTTGCGAATATGCAACCGCAATAGTTTTGTCTATAAAGGTTATACTTTTTAGAAAATTCTATACTTTTTTTATATCCGTCCTGTTTTTTATAGTTGCCTTCCAAAAAAGTTATCTTTTCTCTTTCCTCAATATTTTTGCCGATTGCGTTTATCACCTCGGCGTTTTTGTGGGGGCTGACGGTAAGGGTTGTGCCAAAGCAGTCATACCCCCATTCTTTTGCACGCCTTGCCGTTTTTTCAAGGCGAAGGGCAAAGCAGACAGGGCATCTTGCACCGCCCTCGGGTTCTTGTTCTAAGCCTTTTACCTTGCACAAAAATTCTTCTGGCAGGTGTCCCTCTTCAATCACAGGCACGCCCACCTCTTTGCAAAAGCGTTTTTGTTCTGCAAGTCTATGCAAATATTCCTCTTCTGTGTCTATATTGGGGTTATAGTAATATATAGTTAGGTCATACTCCCCTCTCAGCACATCAATCACCTGTGTACTGCATGGGCCACAGCAACTATGAAGTAAAAGTTTTTTCATTCGATTGTCCTCAAAATTTTCGCCATGGAAGAAAAGGTTTGGTTTTGAGAGATAAGTTCTCGGCTATCCTCATAGTAGTTGTCAATTGTAAACATAAAGCAGGCAAGGCGGTCGGCACAATTGACAAAAACTTGAACCATATATATAGTTTGTTCCCTCCTCCCCTTCAATATATAAGTTGGAAAGGAAAAACCATTAAATTTCAGCGTCATCTCCCTTTCTAGTGTCATGCCGTCAAGTTTTGGGTCATAATTTTCAACGAGTTCTTGATACACTTCAAAAAATTCAACGGGGTGTCTATATATTGCAAAAAGGGAAATCACCTTGCCATTTTGGGAAAGATAGTTTTCTATATTCACAAAACCCTGTCCGTTTACTATATTATATTTATCCTCGCTTACCCCCCAGCCCTCTGGAAGGGCGAAGGACATATTATTCAGCGTTTCAATCTCTCTTATCATTTCTCGGTTATGGTATCACTTTTCATTTCTTTTGTCAAGAAACCTTGCCACAATTTTTAAAAGGCGTTGATTGCGTACATCATCATGTCATTCACATTATCATTTAAGAGATAGTACACCAAGATTTTGCCATCTCGTTTATACGACACAATATTTTGGTCTTTAAGTTGTTTTAGTTGGTGGGAAATTGTTGTTTGGTTTATCCCCAAAATGGTGGCAAGGTCATTCACGCACATATTTGACATGGAAAGGCAGGTCAAAATTTTTATTCTTGTGGAATCTGAAAAATTTTGAAAATAGTCGGCAAGTTTAGAAATATCCCCCTCTCGTGGCAGACTGTCCAAAATCTCTCGACGGCTTCTTTCGCTTAACAATAAAAATCTATTTTGCATATTTCCTCCTCACAATTTTCAATTTCTTTTCATACATATTATTGTTTTCTATCTTTTCTCCTCTATTTTGGCTTATTCAAATGACAAAAGCAAAATAGAATTCTGTTCTATTTTGTTATAAAGAAAAGAATTTTGTTGTCAAGGAGGTTTTATGAACAATTCATTTCTTTTATTCACCCTACTTTTATCGGTACTCTCCAATTCCACCGACACCAACCTAAACACCAATTCAAATTTTCTTATTCTTCTTCTTTTGGCTTTGAATGGGCAAGGTTCTTCCTGTGGCTGTGGTTGCAACCAAAACACCTGTCCAAATCAAACTTTGAGTTTATTTTAAATAACACAAACAATTTTAACCCTCTATAAAAAAGTAGACGCTTGGAATTTTATTTCAAATTGGCGTCTTTTTTTTGTTTTTATTTTTATTTATTATATTTTTTCAAAAAAAAATCAAAAAAAAATTAAAAAATCATTAAAAATCATTTGGCAATTATTTTTTTTTATGTTATTATGAGGTTGTAGTTAAAAAAGCATACGCTTTAATGACAAAAAAAAGGAGGGGAAAATGTATTCTTTACTTAATGTCGTTTGGAGTTGGGCAGATTACATCACAACCTATTTCAGTGGCTCAGACGACCAAAAAGCAGTACTTCAACAAGTTTTTGACATTGTTGGTATCGTTCTTTGGGTAGTTATTGGTATCGTAGGTGCTGTTGGTGCAGTTTATGCTATCTACCTTGGCGTCCAACTTGCTCGTGCTGACGAACAAGGCAAAAGAGATGATGCAAAGAAACACCTGATTACTGTATGTGTTGCAGTTGGCGTAACCCTTGCATTGATTCTTGTATTCAATACATTCTTGCCAGCGCTTGTCTCTGCGTTCCAAGTTGTTCCGGCAGCAAGCTAGTAAAACCCCTACTTTCAAATATACACAGCCGAAAAGTCGCCTCAAACCTAGGCGACTTTTTTATGTAAAATATAAATCTTTTTAAATCCGCTTTTTTATCTTTTGTTATTTTTTTGTATGTAAAATTCCCAATGAATTTATTGTTTTTTAGCATTTTATTTTATATTTTTTGACAATTTTTCTTTTTTTAATTTTATTTATTGCTTTTTTGTTGCATTACACAAAAAAATATGTTAAAATCAAACCAAATAGGAGTGTATTATGCACAATTTTTATAATCTTTTAAGTTATGTTTATGAAGGAAACCTTGCTTGGCTTGAAGATGTTTACAACACACTGCCAAACATCTTGTATGCAATTCTTGCCGTTGTCGGCGGTGCCGGCACTGTTTATGCAATTATCCTCGGCGTCAATCTTGCAAAAAGTGAAAGTGACGACAAAAGAAAAACTGCATCAACAAGGCTTAAAAATACGCTTATTGGTGTCGCTGTCCTTCTTGTTCTTGTCCTTTTTATCAACCTTTTGTTGCCAGAGATTTTGCACGCAGCATATCCAAACGAGGTTTATGACCCAAATGCTACCCAAAACGCTATAATATCCCTGTTGAATATTTTATGAACTTAAAATAAACATATAACATATAAAACTTGTGTAAGGAGAAATCTATGCACAAGTTTTTTTGTAATTTCAACTCGCTTACTCAGCGATATGAACTTTCTGGAACTCGCTCCTCCATAGGGGGGCTTTTTGCCCCTAGGGTGGGCACGCAAGCAGAAAACAACCTCTTAGAAGAAATCAAAAGGCTCCTTCAAGAACTATACAAAAACATCGTCTTAATAAAAGAAAAAGAAACCGACGAAACAAGGTTGCAAATCTTGGAAGAAACCGAACTTCTTATCTCTAATTTATACTATTCACTTTTCGCCTCCCCTCTTGAATTGCCAGAGCAAGGCTCTCACGCTAGCGGAAAGGAACTGACCTCGGCAATTGAAATTGTAGGCAAACTTGAAAAAAACATCAACATTCCAGAATATAATCGTCTTTGCTTGATAATCCGAAACAACCTCAATTCCCTTCTATAATTTTTGCACATTTGTTTCTTCGTGCATATGATGTAGTGGAGCATCTGCTCCAAATGAGGTTTTTTATGACACAATTTACAAATCGTGGCTGTTGTAACAACGACAGGCAAATTATCTTCGTCAACAACGGCATCACCGGCCCAATGGGACCTGCTGGACCTGTTGGAGCAACAGGTGCGACTGGCCCTGCCGGCATAAGCGTAACTGGCCCAACAGGTGCAACAGGTGCAACAGGTGCGACTGGAACGACTGGTGTGACAGGTGCAACAGG
>CAZVYB010000015.1:0-14575 GCA_964631405.1 uncultured Lachnospiraceae bacterium | reverse complement strand
GTGCAACAGGTGCAACAGGTGCGACTGGAACGACTGGTGTGACAGGTGCAACAGGTGCAACAGGTGCGACTGGAACGACTGGTGTGACAGGTGCAACAGGTGCAACAGGTGCGACTGGAACGACTGGTGTGACAGGTGCAACAGGTGCAACAGGTGCTACGGGAGCAACTGGCATAAGCGTAACTGGGGCGACTGGTGCTACGGGAGCAACTGGGGCGACTGGAGCGACTGGCATTGACGGGTTGAGCATCACTGGCCCAACTGGTCCTACTGGTCCTACTGGTCCTACTGGGGCGACTGGGGCAACTGGAGCAACAGGTGCTACGGGTGCTACTGGCATTGACGGGTTGAGCATCACTGGGGCAACTGGTGCTACGGGTGCTACGGGTGCAACTGGAGCGACTGGTGCAACGGGTGCTACTGGAGCGACTGGGGCTACGGGTGCGACTGGGGCTACGGGTGCAACCGGCGAAAGCGTTGAAACAACTTTTGGCAGTTTCTTTACTTCTGCCGAACAATCTGTAAGCAATTCGTCTTTCCCATTGACTACTATATCAAAAGCAAGCGGGATAACTCTTGACACTGCATCAGGCGTTGCTACCCTTCCAAACATCGGTTATTACAAAGTTGACTACGGCGTTTATGTGGCAACAAATGCCACCGATAGCGATTATATGGCGTTATATTTGAATGGTACAGAGGTCGCAGGGTCAGAAAGAGGTCTTGAAAATGGAACCTTGATAAATTCAAGTGCAATCATTGAAACCACCTCTGAAAACAGCACTTTAAACATTCAAATAGTTGCTGGAAACACAATAACATTTCTTGACGAAAATGGCATAAATGGCTATCTTGTTATCACTCAAATAGGCTAAGTTTATCGCACAAAAAAAGCACGACTTTTGTCGTGTTTTTTGATGGTTTTTGCAAATTTTTAAGCACAAATGTGAATTTTTCTACTTTTTATTATACTTTTCCAATGAAAAATGTCCGTCATCATAGATAAGTTCCCCGTTTTTATGTTCATACCCCATCTTTCTATAAAATGGGATTGCCGACATACTTGCAGGGATTTCTATTCGGTTTGCCCTAAGGAAATATTCATCTTTTTCAAGCGTTTCAATAATTTTTCTTCCATAGCCCATGCCTTGATATTCTGGGTCTACAAAAATGGTAAAAAGTGAACTTTCTGTTTCGCTTCCCCAATATGGGCCAATCGCACCACAGGCAATGATTTTATCTCCCTCCTTGATTACATAAAAATGCGTCCAAGACGCCCTCTTTTGAACACCCTTTTCGTCAAGGCTTTCTTTGATATAATCAATCGAGCATTGTGGATAAAATTTTGTAAAGTCTGAGTTGCTGACGCTTCTTGCAATCATTTCTGCAACTTGTTTATATTCGTCATCTTTTATTAGTCTTATTTCCATGTTGCATCTCCTATTATTTAGTATAACATATTTTCTATGAATTGTAAAATCAATTTTTTGAGAAAGGCAGGGGTGAGAGAAAAGAAATATTTTTCTTGCGAAAAAAATAAAATAAATCCTTCATACGCCATCGGCGTATTTCATATGGCGAAGCCATATTTCACGCACGAAGTGCATTTCACAAATCCGTCAGGATTTATTTCATTGAAAAAGCCTCATTCAGGAGAATAAGGCTTTTTCTGGCGGAGATGGGGGGATTCGAACCCTCGTGCCAGTTGCCCGACAAACGCATTTCGAGTGCGTCCCGTTATGACCGCTTCGGTACATCTCCATAAAATTTTCTGTATTGTATCATATTTTTATAAAAAACACAACAAAAAGCGTAAATCGTTTGCAATTTTTTTGACAAAATATGTATAATGTTTGTATGAGAATTTTTTTTAAAAGGAATTGCTATGAAAAAAAATAAAATCAAAGTTATTATCGACACAGACCCCGGCGTAGATGACGCAGCCTGTCTTATATATTCTCTCTTTGACAAAAAAATTGACATTAAATTGCTTACAACCGTTGTGGGCAATCTTTCTATTGAAACAGCCACCCGCAATATGCTTCACATTCTTGACCTTTTTGACCTTGACATTCCTGTTGCCAAAGGTGCTGGGCGGGCAATGTTTCGCAAAAGTCCAACGGCTGAGCATATTCACCAGCCTGAGGGTATGGGAGGATATCAACCGCCAAAAACAACAAAACGCAAGGTGATTGATGAGGACGCAGTTGAGGCAATGTATCGTGTTTTAAGTGAAGGCGACGGCGACATTGTGCCTATCGTGCTTGGCCCGCATACAAATATGGGGCTTCTATTCACAAAGCACCCTGACATCATTGCAAAAATTCCTAAAATTGTTTTTATGGGAGGTTCTCCTTTTGGGCTTGCAGGCTATCCTGACCACATTTCTTTCAATATTTCTTCCGACCCAGAATCATTTAAGATCGTGCTTGACAGCAAAATCCCTCTTGTTATGGTGCCATCAAATATTGGCAGAAGAAAAGCCCATCTTGACGAAGAATATGTATACAATCTAAGAGAAATCAATGAAGTGGGCAAACTTTTGTTTGATATGTATTCTATGTATTGGGAACCGGGTTTCCCTGACAAGCGTATTGCAACAAATGACACTTGTGCATTGTTTGCACTCACCTATCCAAACCTCTTTTCAACAAGAGCGGTTGATGTTGTGGTTGACCTTGACGAAGCACCCGGCAAAACAATTGTGTCATACAACGACAATGGCAATGTGACACTTGTGACAGATGTGAAGCGAAAGAAATTTTTGAAATTGTTGACAAAAGAACTTATCAAATTAAATGATATAAAACTAAAAAAATAGAGATTTTTCTCTATTTTTTTATTATTTTTGACATATTTATCTGCCTTTGTTTCTCTTCTAAAAGTTATTTTTTTATTACATCATAAATTTTTAAAATATTCTTCATTATACTTCACTTTTTCATTATCTGGTTTATATTCTTTTGCGATTTGGTGATAATGAAAAGCATTTAAATTATCGCCAATTTTGTTGTAGCAAAAACATAGTTGCAGTGCCGGCAAAAAGGTGCAGGTGTCCACATTTACAAAGCCTCCGCCATTGATGTTTGTGGGCGATGAAAGTGCGAGTTTGAAATAGTAAATCGCCCTTTTCCAATCTTCTTTTAGGACATAAATATTTCCAATTTCATACAACACTTCCCCTCTTGGAAGGTCATACACAAAAGAGCCAAAAAGGGTTGAAAGTGACTTTTCTTTTTCGCCTTGACAGGCATAGCATTTTGCTAGGTTTAGGCAGGCTTCTATATTGTTTTCAATCCACCCCTTTCCTTCTGCCAAAAACTTTGAAAATACATGAATTGCCTCTTCATATTTTTTATGAAAATATAGTTCTCGGGCATAATAAAATTGATTTCGTGGAGAAAATTTCTCCCCTTTCTCAATCATTTTTTTGTAAATATCAAGGTTTCTTGTTGTATATGTTTGACTTTTTTTGTTATGAAAAATTTTTATATCTTCATCATATACCACTTTCCCTCTTGGGATTATTGCCTCATGCACCCTATCATGAAAACGAAGGCGTTTGTCGTTTTTTACAATTCTTTCTCGATTAAACTGAAAAATTGGTTTGAAATTCTTGTCAAAGCCGGTCACATATGGGCAAAGTACGACATCGCAATCTTCTTCCTTTTCTTTCCAACGGGCTATATTTTGTGCTGAAATATCGGGGACAATATCGTCTGCATCAAGCCACATAAGATATTCATTTGTTGCCATATCAAATGCAAAGTTTCTTGCCGAAGCAAAGTCATCTTGCCAAGCAAAGTCAAAAATCTTATTTGTAAACATTTCTGCCACTTTTTTTGTATTGTCGGCGGAGCCTGTGTCTACAATCACAATTTCGTCAGCGTATGTTTTTGCGTTTTTAAGGCAATATGGAAGTGACTTTTCCTCATTTTTTACAATCATGCAAAGTGAAAGTTTTTTCATATTTTCTCCTATGTAAATATATGAAAAATGGATAAAATTTGATAATTAAACTAATAAAATATTCATATTTTCAAAAATAATTCTTTTTTTTGAATTTTTTAGGATTTTACAAGATTAAAAATCCCCTTTTATGTGTAGACTATTTCTATGTATAATATATATAAAATATATAATATTCTTTAATATATTTGCTTATTTTATTTTGTTTTTTTTTAGCACTATGTTAAAATAGGGTTGTAATAAAAACTTTGAGAGGTGTTTTATGAACAAAGTCAAAAAACTATTCAATAAACTGGCAATTTCTCTTGCTCTTGTCGGCACTCTTGGTGCGGGGGCTTTTTTCCTTGCAAGTCCAGAAAGTCTTGACAAAAGTGCGGGGGCTGAATTTTCTCAATATGAACAAGTCACAAATGCCCTGCCCGATTATGTTGAAATTTCAACTTCAAGTGCAACATCTGCCGATGTGGGGAAAGTGGGCAACACAATCTACCTCTTCCAAAATGACAGTCAAAAAAATATCGTCATTGGAAATGATGTGATTGCTGATAGTGGAAACGCAGACAACTCCAACTTTGGTTATTATCCAAATGCTGAGGTAAGTGAGGTTTATTATTACTTCGATTTCCAAACATCTCTTTCTTTATATTATAATCTCACTGGCGAGGACATCAAAGCTGGCAAAACTGGCGAAAACCTTTTGGCAAGCAAAAACATTGGTGATTTTACTCAAAATCACACAAGTCCATTTGTCCCAACAGGATATTCTTTTACCCCTCAAAAGTTTGACCTTGAAATCAAACTTGACACCTCTCTTTCTTCTCTCACATCGACAGGCAATCAAGTTGTGCTTAGTGAGGAGGGTTGCTACACATTGGCGATGCCTATCTCAATCTATCAAACCAGCAACAACGGCATCACCTTCACGCTCAGCGAAACAACCGTTTATTATACTTTCATGATTTTCAATGCCAACACATATTTTGACGGAGTGACTGGCAGACCAAATCTTGAACCATCTTCAAATATGCAAGAGTCGCTTTTGACCTCTTCATCTGCTTATTCAAACTATTATTTCTACAACTTCTCATATGGTCAATCGGTGGGTACACTGCCAAGCATTGGATATGACTCGGAAAAATTTCAACTTCGCATTGAGCATACAGACCTTGACCAAGTTGTAAGCGTTGCGACAATTGAATGTCGTGACGGAGTGGCTGTCCAACTTGACCAAAACGGAAATCTCATTGCAGAAAATCAGCAATTTGTTGAAGCAAGGGTTGGCGAAAATGGCAAAAGCGTGATTACTTTCACCGAACTTGGAACTTATGACATTTCAATCAGTTATCTTTACATATCAAAAACCGCCGACGGAAACACAACCTATCGTCTGCCTTTGGAAGAACTTGAAAACAACAACATCTTTAAAAACAAGGCTCAACGATTGTATGTATATGGTTATCAAGCGGTTTATAGCGACTATGCAGACATCAACGCAAACACAAATCAGCCAGAAAGCAAGGAATTGAAAACCTTTGATTTCTCGGCAAACACATATACAAATTCTGCTGACATCACCAGTGCTCTTAACAACTACATTATCAAAAACGGCACAGTGGGCGACGCAAACAACGCAAAAATGCAAAACCCAACTCAGGCAACCGAGTATAACATTGGAACTTTGGAAGATTATGCTTCCGCCTACATCAATAGTGGTGAAGGAATTGAGGCTGTATCTTCAAACCAGACACCTATCAAATTTATCACGAACGGAACGCTTAAATCTTCTTGGAGTCAAATTTACAAAGTTTCAAAAAATGGAGAGGGCGAAAGGGAACTTGAATATCTCAGTGCCTTCCAAGGTTTCAACCAAAACAGTGCAGGAACTTATCTTTATATTGTGCAATATACTTTTGATTCTTATATGTCAACAAGTGGCACTCTTCAAAGCGGATTCTATCACTATCAAGTGTTCTATTTCACTGTGACAAACACCACCCCAACAATCACCGTTTATGACAGTGAGTTTAGTGAGGTTTACACAGGAGGATACACAAACAAAAGCGTTTATATCCTTAACGATGCACAAAACAACATCTACGACGCAAAGGTTGACATCACTCTTTCTGCATACAACTACAAAACAAATCAATATTTCTTCAAGGGGGTAAGTATTGACAAACTTAGCGACTATGATATGCATTATCAGCAATTTGAGCCTTCTTCCGACGAGGCAGACGCAGATTATAACACATATATTGCTGGCAAGTATGGCATTATCATTGACAAAGCAAGCAAGTATGCAAATGCACTTTTCACAGTACAATTGACATCGGCAAACAGCGACACGCCAAGCACAAGAACCTTCACAATCGACACAAACCCAATCGAAAACATCACCTCTCGTGGGGCGACAATCTCTTCTTCAACAACCTATCAAGTTGGCGAAAAACTTTCTAGCTACGCAAGCAATAAGCCTTTCATTATGTCTTGGGACGAAAAGAAAAGCGGTGCAACAACTTATGGATATGTAAAATATATCCCAATGACGGCAATCAACTATTATTCTTCTCTTAACGAGGACAAACTTGCAGAATTGCTTTCAAGGCTTATCTCACACGACACTCTGCCCGTTTCTTACAAACTTGACATTGCTTCTGCATCTCAGTGGACTGAATATGCAAACTCGAAAGACTTTGCAAACATCGTCCCTTCAACTTATGTCAAGTCAAACGACGGAATTTATATCCTTGAAATTTATGACCAAGCAGGCAACAACTCTTTCAGCATCTTTATGAAAGACTCCACCACCCCAATCTTTATTGAAGAAATCGTGGGTGACACAACTGTTAGAAAAATTATTTCAAACAGCGAAAGCATTTCTGTCCCAGAAGCGGGAATTGAAATTTCTATCAACTGGACAAAAAATAAAGCAATTTACATTGAAAATCTTGCAAGTTATTCTGCCATTGAGGCATACAAGTATGGAATCAATGTTGAAAACGCAACTGCAAATCTTCAGACCTTGCTCTCTTCTTTCTTTGAGGCGACAAACAACTCTTCTCTTAAAACATTCAACGACATCACAGTTGAAACAACAAAGGAAAATGACCCAGACGGCTTCCCTACAACCGGAATTGCATCTTACAACGGCACATATCTTATCATACCTATCAACACAAGGGCTTATCTTAAAGATGCAAAATCTTCCGACTTTGTAGCGTACGAAGGCACATCTTACAAAATTACTTTCATTGACGAAAATGACCAAGCGATTGAAGGCACTTACAAAATTTTGGTTCGTGACTTCTCAAACAGTGACACATACACAAATGAGGCATTAAACTATAAACTTTATCCAAGTGGATATCTCTCATTCAATGTCACCTCCGACGCATCTAAAATGATGGTAAAATTTGAGGACGGCGAAACTTTGGACTATGCAAGTTACAGCATGACGGGCACTCTCTTCTCTTACAAAGACGAAAACGACAAAACGCACTACACACACTATGAAAACAATGGTGTTGCGGAAGGGGCAGAGGGATATGAAGAATATGAGGAAACTTCTCTTACATACAAATTTATCTATCACACACCTATCAATGCAGACAGAGAACTGACCCTTTCTTACATTCCTGTTGCCGAAAACGGTTCTAAACTTGACTCGATTGTGCTTTACTTCTATCCATATGAACTTAAATGCAACAAATACGAAGGTAGTGACAACTACTATTACTACTACGACATTGCCTCTGCTCCTACAAGAACCATCAATGTGTTCGCCCTTTCAGATAAAACTTATGACCAAGGTCAAGTTGAGAGTTTTGTGATTGCTCTTGGCACTGACAACTACCCGCTTGCTGGGCGTTATGTGATTGAAAGAACTTATGTGACAGGAAATGCAACCGATAAATATGACTATTTCAAACGCACTCTCACATTCATTGTGGACGATTTCACCCTTATCTCCCCTCTTGAAGGTGTGAGAAATGAGGACGGAAGTGCTTCTTCTCTTGAAAGTGTTGTGGGTGGCGAAATTGTACTTAGTATGTACAGCGGGGAAAACCTGTCATCAATTCAAGTATCTTTCCCAAGTTATAACGAAAATGGTTTGAACAGCGGTTCTTTCTATTCAAAAGACTCTTTTACTGACGAAGAAAATCTATCAATGTTTGCAGTGCAAGGAAACAAACTTCCTATGTCACTGTATGTTCCAAAATATAAATACACCATCTCAAACAACTCACAAGTAAACGGAAAAGACAAAACCGTCTATTCGGTTGAGCATAATGACAACCTCTCTTATTACGGCAACGCAACCTACAAACTTAACGAAATTACTGGTATGTATGATGTGTATGTTGAAGGGGTGGTTGTTGAAAGTTTCGGCACCGCTGAAATGGCTGAAAAGTATATTGAAGGCAACATCAACATCGCCGAATATCAAATTATGGTGGAAGTCAAAGCGACTGTCATCGAAGGCAACAAAACTGTTACAAAATACTATTACTCAAACGGAACAACCGCAAACGGCTATCTCAGCCTCTACCTTGCTGACGGAAAGAACGGCGTGATTGCCTCTGGTGCAAGTGCAACCGAATATTTCTATCAAAAAGGTGACTATGTTGTCACAATCTATCAGGCAAGCAACCTTGGAGTTGTAAGCAGTTTCTACTCAATTTACAAATTTGGTTTCAAAATTATTTCACAAGAACCTGATTTCTCAGTTTATGGTGCTGATAGTTATGAACTTACAAACACAAATGTTGTAAATACTTATTATACAAACTCAAATTCTTTGACTGTTGAATGGCAAGTCCCAACCAACAAATATCAAGCAAAGATTGACGAAGATGCAATTGTCATTCGCTCTTATCCAACCACCTCACCTGCTATTCGCAGTGAAATCATGGAGGGAACAGGCACAAAATATTTCACAATTGACACCTCTCGTTTGATTGTGACCAAAAATAGTTACATCACAATTACAATGCAATATGAAGGTTACAATTCAAATTACTACAACAAAATCACAAAAACAATCTACTTCGACGCTTCTGCCCCTACTCAAACACTCAACGGACTTATGACCTTGACAGAAACGGCAACAAATTCTGCCTTCCCTGTCAACTATCAACAATATTACATGAGAAAATATTTTGACTATACAAACACCAATGTCGATGTCGCCGACATAACGGACATTGCGGACATGAGTTATTCTTATTCTCTCGACAGTGGATATTTTAGATATTATAGTTACAATGTGACAAAAGAGTTCTTCAATGTTACGCTTAGACAGGTTTTGCTTGACTCTGCAAACAATCCTTATGGCACACAATTTGTTTACTACAAAGAAATTGCAAGCATTGATTCTTACACACAAGTTGACAAAGCGTCTTTCTCATCAGGCAAATACTATTACATCACAACCGACAGCGATGCAGAAGTTGTTTGTGGCTACTACGAAATTGTCGAACTTGACTATGCTGGAAATATGACCGTTTATATCGTATATCTCACCGATTCTACCCTCGCCGACGACTCAAATGTACGAAATGATGCAATCACATATTTCAACACCACTCACCCAGACCCAATGACTGTGACAAACGAGAAAATCACAACAGGGTTTAACATCTATTCAAACAGCGGGTTTGAAATCAGCGAACTTAATTATAAATCAGACCCATGGGCGTTTATCAATGTGACTCTTGCTGGAAAAACAACAACAAGATATATGAAATCTCCTTGGTTGGACGAAAACTCTATCTACAAAGTGACTTTCTCTTCAAGCGGAATTACATTTACCCCAATCTCACTCTCAAAAATCTTTGAAGGCGTTGATTCTTCAAGCAACAAACACCAAATTCTCTTCACAGACAGAATCAGCGGTACAAACACTCTCACCTACCTTTCAATCATGGACGCATCTCTTAACACTCAAAAGGTAGAAGACCCAACAAAAACTTCGGCTATTCTCAACATCTCTGTCCCTTCTCAATCTCAGCAGACAAGCACAACAACAAGTTATGCATTCCCTACTCAAATCACCATCAAATTGTTTGATAAATCAATTGTTGGAGATGACAGATGGAAAACCATCATCATTGCAAATCAAGTTTCTTATGGCTCTTGGCAGACAACCGACGACTATATGGTCGCACTTGAATATGTTTCTTTCAACATGATTGGGGGCAACACCCTACAAGTGGTAATCAACCTTGGTGCAAACGCAAGCCAAAAGGTGAAATATGAAATCCTTGACAACTTCGGCAACACCACGACTGTTATCCAACTTGCAAATGAAGTGGCTTACAAAGAAATTTCTGGCAATAGTGAGGTTTACCAAATAACCGAAAGTGACAACACAATCAGTTATGTTTCTGACCAAACTATCAAATACTCTTTCAATGTTCTGCTCTATTCAATTTCCATCTATGATAAAAACGGAAACGATATCACCTCTGAAATGGACGCAAACAAGAAAGACAACGCAACAACAAACATTTCTATTTACTCATTCATTCCAAGTGAAGGAAAAATTTACGACGACTACTACAAAATCGTTGTAAAAGACAGCGAAAGTGATGGGGAACTGAAAACCATTCACATCAGGCTTATTTACAACCTGCCATATCTGACTTTTGTGGCAAATGAAGTGCATACTGGCGGAATTGTTTTCAACGACAAAAACCAACAACCTGTTGACGAGGACGACATGAAAAGCATTTCAAGCCTGACCGTCAACTTTGAAGGAAAGCCTTATACCTCTTCTGGATATTCGCTTACAACCTATCAAAACATCACTCTTAGATTTAAAAATGGTCAAGAATATGCTTATGAAGGGGTGTATGCATACCAAGATGGCTACACTTACAGCGTTTACATCTCAAAAGACGGCGGGCTTACTTGGATAAACATCAACAGTAATACCTCTGCTACAAGCGGGTATACAATTTCAGGAGTTGGCGACTATTTGATTTTGATTAAATACGACCACCCTACAATGTTTACAAATCTCTGCAAGATTTTTGAACTTTCTATCCTTGACCCATCTTCTTCTTACTATTCAATCACCGTTGATACACTGGAAGTGGAAAAAAGCGACTTCAAATATAAATCTCAAAGCAACATTGAATATGAAATCAACTATATTGTCAGCGTTGACTATGCCGACAAGGACAACAGGCTTTCAATTGTTGAAAATGAAGAACTTGGCGTCGTGGTCACTCTGATTGGAAGTGAAAGCACGGGAACAAATGTTCATGTGGAAATATATCACTATGAAAGCGATTCTGGCGTGTCTGGCGATTTCACAATCATCTATATTGAAGAAACAAACAACTTTGTAAGCACATTCACATATGACACATCAGCAGGCACAACCGTTGCACTGAAAGACACCTCTTACGCAATGGTTGTGGCTGAAAAGGGAAGTCAAAACAGTTTTGACAAATTGAAACTTAACTTCTCATCTTCTTATGGAATTGCAGAAAACAAAATTAAAGCACAAGTTTTAAAACTCTTTAATGGCAGTTATGTTCAAGTGGATTGCGAAGTGTTCAGCGAAAATGAATATTCTTATATCTACCTTGAAAGGGCTGGTTCATATCGTATAAAACTTTATGACTCTTGTTCCCCTGCCAATGTACAGTCTTTCAAGAGCAGTGACTATATCGACATCGTTTTCCTCAGCACAGTGCCATTCGTGGTATCTCATGTTGACGAAAATGGACAGAAAGTTGTCACTGAGCCTATCCAAAAGGCTGTTTACAACACAGGCATCACCATTGAACTTACAAACCTTTACAGTGACTCTTACTATCAATCTTCAAAGCAACCTCAAATCAGTGTAAAACTCAACGGACAAGATTACAGCGGATATCAAATTGATAATCGCCAATACATCTTCACAGAACCCGGCTTCTATACAGTAAAATTCTCTGCTACAAGCAAGACTGGTGTGGAAATTCGTGAAGAGGAATACAATTTCTCAATCATCATGAAAAATGAATTGAAGTTTGCTTATGAAGTAACTCAATACAGCAACTACTATATCGAAAAGGTTGAAAAGGACGGAGTTGACATCACAAGCGACCTTGTAAGTATGGGCAATTACAATACCGTTTCTATCAACGGAAAGAAATACCTTTCAGGTCTTTCAATTGCACATAGTTTGATTGACGAAAAAACTGGTGACGGCAGATACACCATCACAGTAAATCCAAACTCTCCTGCCTACTCTCGCATTATTGGAAACAACTTCACTTTTGAAATCAGGGTTGGTTATATCAAAAACCTTCCAGTCAATGTGTCCATTGCCGAAGGGCAAAGCACAAGCAAGGACATTGTGGTTTCATTCAATGTTCAAAACCTTTACAATGCGGTTGGTGACTGCTATGTGAAAGTTGCTGGCGTGACAAGATACTACACAAGTGAAACTCTTGACGATTATGGCGAAGTTGACACAATCACTATCAGCGGTTCAGGCACTCATTATGTTCAAGTTTTCTCGCTCAGCGGACGCCCTCTTTACTCGTACAAAGTTATCAAAACCGAGCCTCTCAACATCTTTGCAATTCTTGCAATTGTGATTGGCGTGATTGCCCTTGGTGCAGTGATTGGAATTACCATTTCAATTAGAAAACGCCAAAAGGCAAAATAATCGGCTTGGCTTATACAAAAAAGACGCAAAAAATTTTGCGTCTTTTTTGTATCCTTTCTTTTAAGTATTATGTGAATATTTTATATTATAAATTATTTGATTTTATCCACAAGTTTATTTCTTCCTGAATTTTAGTCTGCTTTTCCTTATCAAAAACATATTTTTGGCGTGGTTTTACAAAGTTTTTTGAACCCCGTTCTTCAAATGAGTACCTTGGGATAAGTTGTATATGATAGTGATTGGCTGGACCGTCACACATTGTGCAGAGATACACCCTTTCACAATTATATAATTTGACTATAATTTTCATAAAAGCCTTAGCAAAGCGGAAAATTTTGTCATTCAACGCGTCTGGTGCTTCGCTCATATCATGATAATGTTGTTGTGTGGAAATCATCATATGCCCCTCTGCCCTTGGATTTGGCACAAAAAGGCACTCAATATCCTCGTCGGCATAAATAAACAACTGGCTATCGTCGCCATACAATGCCCCCTCATTTTCTCGATTAAAGCAGGTAGGGCAAATACCCATATCGGTCAGTTGTGCTGGCGAGAGTTTTATTAAATCTTCTTTTTTCATAATTCCTCCGTGTAAAATATTGTAATTGTAAATTGTTTTTAAGTCAACCAAAACAAATTCTATTTTCAATCTTTTCCTTTATTGACGATTTATCTCAACAGACAAGGTAAAATGCAAAATAAAAACACCTCAGTTTTAGTGTCTACCTTTTGGGGTTCACACTGAAACTGTGGTGTTTTCTTTTAATTACATAGCAACATTGATTTTTACGCCAGGGCCCATTGTTGAAGCGATTGTCACGCTCTTCAAATATTGTCCCTTTGCTGCTGCTGGTTTTGCCTTGATAAGGGCTTCGATAACTGTGTTGAAGTTGTCAACAAGTTTTTCCTTACCAAAACTTACCTTTCCAAGAATTACATGGACATTGTTTGTTTTGTCAAGTCTGTATTCAACCTTACCTGCTTTTGCATCTGTGATTGCCTTTGCAACATCCATAGTCACAGTTCCGCTCTTAGGGTTTGGCATAAGTCCCTTAGGTCCAAGCACTCTTGCCACTCTACCAACAAGTCCCATCATGTCTGGGGTTGTGATACAAACATCAAAATCAAGCCAACCGCCTTGGATTTTGGCAATGATTTCCTCAGCGCCTACATAGTCTGCACCCGCTTTTGTAGCGTCGTCAGCCTTGTCGCCCTTTGCAATAACCAAAACTTTGAGAGATTTGCCAGTTCCGTGAGGAAGGATACAAACTCCTCTTACTTGTTGGTCAGCATTTTTCCCGTCTACGCCAAGTCTTACATGAAGTTCAACCGTTTCATCAAACTTAGCCTTTGGAAGTGACAACAATGTGTCAAGTCCGCTTGCAATATCGTATGACTTTTCAGTCACCATTGCAGAAGCCTGAGCATATTTTTTTGCTGTTTTCATTATCGCCCCTCCTTAGTCTTCCACTTTTACGCCCATACTGCGAGCAGCACCCGCAATCATAGACATTGCAGATTCAATTGATGTGCAGTTAAGGTCTGGCATCTTTGTTTCAGCGATTTGTCTGATTTGAGCCTTTGTGATTGTGCCGACTTTTGTTTTGTTTGGTACTGCTGAACCCTTGTCAAGTCCAATAGCCTTTTTGATAAGCACGGCTGCTGGTGGGGTTTTAAGTACGAATGTGAAGCTTCTATCTGCATAGATAGTCACAACAACTGGAATAACAAGTCCTGCCTGTTGTGCGGTCTTGTCATTAAATTCTTTGGTAAATGCACCGAGGTTGATACCGTGAGGTCCAAGTGTTGAACCAACTGGTGGTCCTGGGGTGGCTTTACCTGCTGGGAGTTGTAATTTTACAATCGCAGCAACTTTCTTTTCTGCCATTTTTTACCTCCTTTGTGGTTTAGTGAACGGTTGCAGTTCCGTCCTCCCAC
>CAZVYB010000014.1:0-20008 GCA_964631405.1 uncultured Lachnospiraceae bacterium | reverse complement strand
CATCAAAGCCTTGAAAATGAAGAAAAAACAAAAAAGATTTTTTATCAGCGAAAAGAAAGAACAATAAAATCAACAGAAACTCTCAATTTGAGAGTTTTTTTGATGCCAATTTGTCAAGAATAAAAGTTTTTTAAAAAAAATATACTAAAATCACTTGACAAAATGGCAATGGGGGGGGGTAATATTTTAGTGAATAGATAAAAGTGAAGAGGGAAGAAGTAAAAGAAGAAAGAAAAACGAAAAAATAAAAAAGAAAAATACCCCCGCTTCGCACCAAAAGCGACCGCTGACCGCTTTTGACGCTCCGCTAATAAGGTCGGAGTTGAAGTGAGAAAAGTAAAGGCAACTATTCAAAGCCTTCCCTTGGGGGAAGGTGCTTCGTAGAAGCGGAAGAGGGATATGGAACAGATACCGCCAAGAGTTTAGATAAAGCAGACGATAGAAAAGGTGCATAACTGCACCCGCCCAGCGTAAGGCTCGGACGGAAGAGGGATAATAGGAGGTTATAGAATATGACATTAAAAACAAAATTGATAACAAGCGTGAGTATGTTCTTTTTGGTGGTGGCACTGCTTGTGGTGGGCGTGTGGGCTTTGAAAACAGTAAATTTCAGCGTTGGTGGCAATTTGTCATACATCGCTCCCGGCATAGAAGCGACAATATCAAATGGAACGCTTACAAACGGGTTATGGGTCAATGCAAATGACGCAAATACAAAAATGCCAGAAACAAAGATAACTCGAACAGACACCGAAGAAACGCTTACCGAAAAATTTTCATATTGGCAGGATTTGAACATAAATTTCAATGATGAGGGAGATGATATACAAATCTCTTTTACAATCACTAATGACTCAACAACAAAGTATATTGCTATTTGTATAGACACATCTTATACCTCAGCGACTAATTGTACAATAGGGGTAGATGCAACACTTGTAGTGTTAAACCCGAATGGTTTACATACTTTTATTCTTACAATTGCAGTTACCGACAAGTCGGCAAACGCTTCAATGACAAACTTTGCTGTTGTGTTTAATATGTATCTTAAAGACTCTCAGACCCAAGCAATTCCAGAAGAAGTTTCACACCTTACATTTGAATATGATTCAACGAATTTGGTTGCAAAACTCGCATCTTGCGATGCGACCGCACCAGAAGAAGTAGAAATTCCTTCAGAAATTATAAAAGATGGGCAAAATTACATTGTGACAAGCATTGGGGATTCTGCTTTTAAATCCCTTTCGTCGATAACTTCAATTTCGATACCAGACGGGGTGACCAGCATCGGTTATGCTTCCTTTTATGGTTGCAGAGGGCTTACCTCAATTTCAATTCCCGACAGCGTGACAAGTGTTGGGGAGTACGCTTTTACCGGTTGTAATAACTTGTCTTATAGAACATATGGCAATGCTAAATATTTAGGGAGCAGTCAAAATCTATATGCGGTGCTTTTAGAAGCAAGTTCAACAACAATCACTTCATGCATAATCAATAAAAATTGCAAGGTGATTGCTTATAGAGCTTTTATGAACTGCACATCTCTTGCCTCAATCACATTTTCAGATTCAGTAGTTACAATTGGTGATTATGCTTATTCAAACTGCACGGCTATTGATGGCATAATCACAATCCCCGATTCGGTGAAAAACATAGGCAAATATGCGTTTTTTTCTTGCAGTAATATGCCTAGAATAACAATTGGAACGGGGATAGCAAATATAGGCGAATATGCTTTTGCAGAATGTACATCTCTTGCATACGCAGATATCATGGCATCAACTCCTCCAACTGGTGGAAATGGGATATTTGAAAATTGTTCAGCATTATCAACAATCTTTGTGCCAAAAGCAAGTGTAAATTTATATCAAAGTTCTTCTGCTGGTTGTTTGAGCTCCTATATAGGGAAAATCGTCGGTACAACATTTTAATCATAAAACAAGCCTTTGAAAGTTTTTAAATTGGCTTGTTTTTTCTTTCTGGGTTATGAACGGAAGTGGCTTGATTTTATTTGGGGATTTGCCTTTTAAGAGTAGGGAATTGAGGGGGCTATGATTATTCCCCCTCTTTTTTGGCAATAATGGGGGTATGGATAAGGTTGTGTTGCCATTTGGGAATGGGGTTGCTGTTTGCGACGGGCAGAAGATGTGTGTTTGTGTGGTGGACGAAAGTGGAGAAAAAAAGGTCGGGGGGTGTGCTGTCAAGCCTTTGGGGAAGGTGTGGGAGTTGCCATTTTTGAGGGGGCTTGCCTACTTTTTTATGGGTTTTTCCTGTTATATCAAAGCATTTTCTGTTATGCAGGAATTGTGTGAGCGGGAGGAAAAGGACAAAAATAAGAGTTTTAAAATTGCGGGAAAAATCAACATTGCCTCCTCATATTTTGTCATGATTGCGGTGGCGTTATCCGCCTTTGTGTTTGGTTTTTTGGCACTTGGCTTTTTGCCCACATTTCTTGCTTACAAGATTTTGGGCGGTGGCGGTGAATATTATCTTGGGCGGTTTATTATTGCACTTTTGCGGTTTGCAATTTTGTATGTGGTATTTGTCGTTTTGCGGTTTTTGCCGTTTATGTCGGGGCTATATGGTTTTAATGGGGCGGGCAATTCTTGGCTTTCCGGGCGAAAGGAGGTTTTGTCTGCGAGGCAAAGTCCGCTAAATTTTTTGAATTTTCTCTTAAATGTTTTTCTTATTTCCTCATTTGTGGTATCATTAGTTGCAATAAATGTGCATTGGTCTGTCAATTTCCTCTTGAATGGGGCGGTATTTTTTGCTATAATTCCTCTAGGCTATGAATATTTGCGTTTGGCAAATGCTCGCACTGGCACTTTATGGGGATTTGTGGCAATGTTGACGGGCTGGCTTGTTTCGGCAAGTCCGCATACCACGCACAACGAGGTTTTAAGAGTGGCAAGGATTGAACTCGAAAATTACAACGATTTTGCAAAGGCGGAAAAGGGCATGGTAGCCATGTCTGGCATTTATGCTGAAATGGAAACCAAGTTGAGGGCGGTTGATAGGTTTGAGGAAAGCGATGTTGACTGGATTGTTGGGACGGTGCTTGATAAAAACCGTGCAGAGGTAAAACTTGTGCGTTTTGTCACCGAAAAAGAGGCTCGTGAGATTTTGCGGGCGACTGACAGGCGGGCAAAGGGAGAGCCGTTATCCAGCATTTTTGGCTGGGTGGAGTTTTATGGGCTTCGTTTTGATGTCAATAAAAAGGTGCTTTCGCCTCGAATGGAAACGGAAATTTTGGTTGAAGAGGCACTCAAAAAAATTGAGGAATATTCGGCAGAAAGTGTGCTTGACCTATGCACTGGAAGTGGGGCAATTGCGGTGACGGTGGCGAAATATTCCAAAGCCAAGGTCTATGCGAGCGACATATCCAAGCAGGCTCTTGCGGTGGCGACGGTCAACGCCAAAAAAAATGGTGTCAAAGTGGAGTTTTGTCAAAGTGACCTCTTTAAAAGTTTGAAAAAGGGGAGAAAGTATGATATAATCATATCAAACCCGCCATATATCAAGCGGGGCGACCTTGAAAAACTTGATATCGAGGTGAAGAAGTATGACCCTCGTATTGCGTTGGACGGCGGAGAAGACGGGCTGGACTATTATCGTGCAATCATTGAAGAGGGGCGAAAAAAACTCAACAAAAAGGGTTGGCTTTTCTTGGAAGTGGGGGCAAAACAGGGAGAAGATGTCACCGCACTTATGCAGGCAAACGGCTATGAAAATGTGCAGGCGGTGAAGGACTATAACAAAATTGAAAGGGTGATTTATGGAAGAGTTGGCAAATGAACTTTTAGAAAAAACGGCAAAAACCAAGGAGAGATATGACACACTCACCGAAATGGTGGCAGACCCAAGCGTGATTGCCGACAATCGAGAATGGAAAAAACTTGTGAAGGAGCGTTCCTCAATTGAGGACATCGTTTTTGCACATGATAGGCTTGAGAGGCTTGTAAATGAATTGAAATCAAGTCAAAGTGAGTATGAACGGGAAAGCGACCAAGAATTGAAGGATATGTTCTATGAGGAAATTGCCTCATTGAAGGGCAGGATTGAAGAGGAAATTGAGGAAATCAAAATTCTTCTCCTTCCTAAGGACACAAACGACGACAGCAATGTTATCATCGAAATCCGTCAGGCGGCGGGCGGTGAAGAGTCGGCACTTTTCTGCTCTGCACTGCACAGAATGTATGTGATGTACGCCGAAAAGAAGGGGTGGAAGGTTGAGGTTATGGACCTTAACGAAACCGAACTTGGCGGTATCAAGGAAATCACCTTTATGGTGAAGGGCAGGGGGGCATACAGCCGATTTAAGTATGAAAGCGGTGTTCACCGTGTGCAAAGAGTGCCAGAAACCGAAAGTGCGGGGCGTATTCATACATCAACTTCAACGGTGGCGGTGCTTCCTGAAATTGAGGAAGTTGAGTTTGAAATTGAGGAAAAAGATTTGAAGATTGACACATATCGCTCCTCAGGTGCGGGCGGACAGCATGTCAATAAAACAGAAAGTGCAATCCGCATCACCCACCTTCCAACAGGAATTGTGGTTGCCTGCCAAGACGAACGCTCGCAAATCAAAAACAGGGAGAGGGCAATGTCAATTCTCCGCTCGAAACTCTATGATTTCTATCAAGGACAGATTGAAAGCGAATATAAAGAAAGCCGAAAAAGTCAGGTTGGCACTGGCGACCGCTCTGAGCGTGTGCGTACATACAACTATCCACAGGGGCGTTGCACAGACCACCGAGTGAATGTGACTTCGTATAGCCTTGATAATGTTTTGAATGGCGATATCGACCAGTTTATCGACGCACTCACCCTCAAAGATAGGGCGGAAAAACTTGCAAATGCATAATTACATCAAAAAAACACCTCCAAATGGGGTGTTTTTTGTGTTATTGTATCCTTTTTATTCTGCCACAATTTCAACCTTAAATTTAAGGGTGACTTCTGGGTGAATTTTTGCGGTCATGTCATAAGTGCCGATGTTTTTGAGTGGCTCTTTCACATCAATCTTGCGTTTGTCGATTTCGTATCCCAATTTTTTGAGGGCGTCGCTTATCTCCTTTCCGCCGATTGAGCCAAATGTCTTGCCGTTTTCACCGCACTTGATTTTTACAACGACAACCACATCTTTCATTTTGCCAGCAAGTGCAATCGCCTCCTGCTTTTGCATTTCTTTGTGATAGTCATTTGCCGACTTTTTCATATTGTTTTCGCTGATTGCACCATTGTCCGCCTTTCTCGCCTTGCCGGTTTTAAGCAAAAAGTTGTTTGCATATCCGTCTGCGACCTCTTTGATTTCACCCTTTTTGCCTGTGCCTCGTACATCGCAAAGTAAAAGAACCTTCATAATTTTTCCTCCATATTTTTAAGTATTGTAGCCCATTTGCGTTTAAATGTCAATCTCTGGGCAATAATACTACAATAAGAGGTGAGAAATTGGATATAAGATGCAGAAAAGCCAAGTGCAAATTCAACGACAGGTTCACTTGCAAGGCAAAGGGGATTGTTGTGGGAAGAGAGGTTGTTTGTTCCACATTTGAGAGGGCGGAAGGCAAAGAGGTGCAAGATGTCACCAAAAGCCTTTTTGAACAGACGCCTAGATTTGCACCACAAAGGGACAGCAAAGCCCTTACCATCAAATGCCGTGCAAACTGCCTTTTTAATCATAATGGAACTTGCGTTTCAAATGGCATAACCCTCAACTCAATTGAGGAAAAACCTTTTTGCGTGTCATATTTGAAAAAGTGACGGGCTAAGCCAAGGAGAACTCGCCCGCAAAACCGGATTTTCGCAGGTCGCAATATCTCTTTGGGAGAGTGGGGAACGAGTGCCTTCTATTGATGTGATTATCGTTTTCGTAAAAATTTTTGGGGTAAGTGCCGACTATTTGATAGGCATAACTGATTGTTAAAAAAGGCGGTCGCCTTTTTTGTTTGGCTATATTTAAAATATTTCTTGATATTTGATGCATTTTGTTTTATACTCTTTATATGAGCAAAAGTAGTTTAGATAAACAAATCGAAGAATTGCAAAAGCAATCTGCCATTGTTGACAAGCAGGTAGAGGCTTTTGAAGCAGAGCAAAAGGCAAAGGCTGAGGCGGAAGAGGAAAAGAAAAAAGAAATCCCTCCTTATAAGGTCTTTGGTCGTGATTTTTCGGTGACAAATTCCAAGGTTGTTGAGTTTTACAACGACCGTTTGGAAATGATGTGCGTGCAATATAAACTTGTGGGGCGTGTCAACCAGCAAAAGCAATATATCATTCCTGAAAAAATCAAAATTGACCTTGTTGCAATGAAAAAGGAAATTGAAGAAATGGGGGACGACTACTACAAGGTCACCGCACTTTACATGAAAAAGCACTTCAATTTCACAATCAAACTTGAAATGCTTGAAGATAAACGGGCAAAGGCGTCGCTATTTATCGCCGAATATGTGGGCGAATTTATCGACCAAAACACACTTTACACCCATATTGCAGATTTCGTTGATGTGTATGACGAAGAATATCGAATAAAACTTCGCAAGGCATTCAACCTTGTTGACGCAGACGCAAAAAACAACGACTTTGACATTCCAGAACTTGCCGTTTTGTTGCAAGACCTTTTTGATATAGACCTCTATATTGGCGGGCTTTATGACATGGCTTCACAAATCTATGTGATGAGAATGCTGAAACTTCTTGAAAGCGGGGGAGAGATTGAACAAGAGGTGCTTGCTAGATATCAAGAACTTCTTAGTGGGCTTGAAAATGGCGACGAGGCAAACCCTCGTGACATCAACACAAAACATAAAGAACTTCTTGATAAAGCCATTGATAGTGTTGGCGGTCTTGAAAAACTGACGGTTGATAAAAAGCAACTTGAAGGGGTGCTTGGTGAAATCAATAAGACCAATGACGCAATCAAAGGTCTTTCTGTGGGCGGAATTATGGAAGTGCTAAACGAAGACGAGGGTTCAAAAGGTTCGTCTGGCGGTGGCTCTAAAAGTGTCGGAGGAAAGGCAAAGAAGAAGCCTGCCAAGAAAGGTGGCAGTAAAAGCGGTGGCGGTAAAGAGAAAAAGAAGGGTGGCAAAGACAAGAAAAAAGGTGATAAGGATAAAAAAGGCAAGTCATCTGGCGGAGGAGTCTTATTGGAAGAATCTTCTGCACCAAGCAAGATTGTTGACATTCCTCAATATAGACCTTTTGACCCAAGTGAAATTGAAGGTTTTGACCTTGATATTCTTGACGAAATTGGCAAAAAACTTGACGGCGAGGATATAAAACCAAAGCCCCCTGCCGATAAAACAAAGGAACTGAGCGAAGAGGAAAAAGAGAAAAATCAGGATAACTTGTTGGATAAACGGGAAGAAGAGGGGGATATGCAAAGAACTCTCAACGACCACGAATCAGCAAGCGAAATCCCACTGGTGAAGCCAGATGCAGAAATTCCTATTGAAAGGGTGCAACCACAAATGCCACAACCGCCAAGAGAGTTTAATCTTGACGATTTTGATAGAGAAATGCTTTAAAAGACAAAACGCAGAGAAAAATCTTTGCGTTTTTTTGTTTTGTTGTTGCATTTTAGGGAACTTTTGGATATAATAAAAGCGTAAAAGTTCCCTAAAAGGAGAGGAAATGGATAAAAACATTCAAGAATTATTAAGCAAGAAGGCAGAACTTCAAGCAAGAATCAATCTTTTTCGGCTGAATGGTTCTTTGGAAATCAAGGAAAATAAAAGTGGTAAATATATTTATATAAGAAGAAGAGAGTTTGGCAGGTTGAAGTCTGAATATATCGACAAATACAGCGAGGAGGTGTATGCCTCTTTGCTGAAAATGGTCAAAGAAACTAGGGCTTTAAAGAAAGAATTGCGTGAAATTGAAAAATTGCTTGCTCTAAAAGGATATTCGTTTGGAGAACTTTCACCAACCGTTCGACTTAACCTTGACTTTGCAAGGTTGAACATGAAATCCAACATATATGAGCAGGCGGTTTTAGAAGGTGTTGCGACAACCTATCCCCAAACCGAAACCATTATTGAAAATGGCAAAGTAAATGGCGTGACCGCCGGCGATGTACAAAAAATTTTAAATTTAAAGCATGCGTGGGAGTTTATTTTGGATAAAGATGTTATTTTAAGCAAAACAGACTTTTATCTTCTTTGCTATATCGCCAAACTTGTGAACGAAGGATTTTATAGGGAAGGGGGGAGGCTAAGGGCTGTGCCTGTAAAGATTGGAGGAAGCGAGTATATCCCGCCAATCCCAATAGAAAGCGATGTGAAGGAAGATATTGCAAATATTGTGGATAGTGAGGCTTCTGCTATTGAAATTGCAATTGAACTTTGCCTATATTGCATGAAAAAACAACTTTTCAACGATGGGAATAAACGCACGGCGGTGATTTTTGCAAACCACTTTTTGATTGGAAGAGGAAAAGGGCTTTTGGTTATCCCAGAAAAAGATGTCGCAAAGTTTAAAAAATTGCTTGTGGAATATTATGAGGGAAGAAACGAAGAAATTAAGGAATTTATGAAAAACAACTGCTGGCGAAAGTTTTGACAAAAACTTAAAAATAAACAAAACGCAGAGAAAAATCTTTGCGTTTTTTTGTTTTGTTGTTGCATTTTAGGGAACTTTTGGGCATGAAAAAGGCGTAAATGTTCCCTAAAATTGCATTTTTGTTTGAGGGCGGGGGATTGAAAGTGTTTTTTGCTGACAAAAAAAGCAACCATGATTGGTCGCCTTTTTGTTTTTCATCAATATTTTTATTCGTCGTAATTTTCGTCGTCGTCCTCGTCTTCAATTGGGTCAAGAGTGTAAAAATTTTTTTGAAATCTCTCGCTTCCTTTGAGGGCGTCAATCTGCATTTGCGTTGCCTGCAAAAGTTGAGCCTTTGTTTCGTCGTCAACTTCATTGCTGAGATAGTATCTTCCATTTTCGTCACTTCTTACGATTGTGTCAAGAATTGTTGAAAAGTCAAGACCGATTGGAAAGGTTCTGTCCGATTGGCGATAAACATAAAGTCCGCCACGGAAGGGCGATTTCTTTGCGATTTCGTCGGTGCTGTCCGCTCTGTCTGAATAGTTTTCCCAAGCCCCAGCCTTGCCTTCTTCGGTTGTGTAGCCTGCAAGAAGAGGTCTTACAAGGCACTTTACCATTGGTGAGTTCATAAAAAGTTTTCTGTTTTCTTTATTTTTAAGTGCAAGCACCAAAAATCTAAGTTTTGCATGGCAGTTGTTGACATTGGCAACTGTTGGAAGGTTTCTGTTGACAATTGTGTCATAATAGTCTTTATCAAGTTTGCTTACATCGCCTCTGCTGTTTACAAGATACTCCAAAGTATTGATGATGAAAATGTTGTTATGTTTAAATCTTTCCACCTTTCTGTCGGAAAGTGTTCCGCAGTCAGCCATGTAAAATTTATTCTTATTTTCCATACTGTACCTCTCTTTTGATTTCCGTATGCCTATATAATAACATATATTTGTCCGTTTGTAAATACCAATTTTGCAATTTTTGCATACTTTTTTGCCCTTTTGACACCATAATTGCATGAAAAACAATGTTGGGAAAGGGGCTTTTATCCTTGTTATAAGCGGGCTGGTCTGCAAGTTTTTTGGCGGGCTTTTTCGTCTGCCACTTACAAACATCATTGGCATTGAGGGGATTGGCATTTTTCAAATGGTTATGAGTATATATTCGCTTGCCCTTGTTTTTGTGTCTGGCGGGGTGACAAACGCCCTTTCAAAACTTGTTTCTTCGGCAAGGGCGAGGGGGGATTATAACAAAATCAACTCCTATCTTGGCTGGGCACTTGCCTTCACCCTTGGCGTTGGGGCATTGTTTTCTCTTGCTTTTTTATGTTTCGGCGGTGATTTGGCGGTGATGCAGGGGGCAAGAGAGGGGGCTTTGTCATATAAAATTCTCACATTCCTTTTGCCTCTTGGCGGTCTTGTGGGTGTTTTCCGTGGGCTTTTGCAGGGGTATGAAAATATGACGCCAACAGCGGTCAGTCAGGTGATTGAACAGGTGGCAAAACTTGCTTTTGGGCTTATTTTTGCATACGCCCTATTCCCGAAGGGGCTTGCTATGGGTGTGCTTGGCGGTTTTTTGGGGATAACTCTCAGCGAGGTGTTTGCTGTCGGGTATTTGGCGGTTGTTGCCTTTCGGCGTGTAAAGGTGTCTTTTGATAGGGGGGTGCGAAGGGAGTTTTTCTCGGCGTCATTGCCCCTTACTTTTGGAGGCACTGTTTTGCCTCTTACGCACGCAATTGAGGCACTCGTGATTGTTTCCCTGCTTGTTCGCTCTGGGTTGTCCCAAGATAGTGCAACTGCCCTGTATGGGCTTCAAACGGGGGTGGTTGGGGCAATACTTAATTTCCCACTTATCATATCGCTTGCCGTAGCCGTTTCGCTTCTGCCCAATTTGTCATATTTGATTGGCAAGGGGGAGCGAGAGGCGGGCAGAAGTCTTGTGGCAAAAGCCTTTTCTACAATGTGGTTTTTGCTTGTGCCACTTGTTTTTGGCATAATGGCGGTGTCAAAGGGGCTATATCCAATCATATACCCCCAAACAATGGAGGTTTATTTGGGTATTGCCGTCAACCTGACTTCTGTGGCGGGCATTTCAATCATATGCACGGCAATCATGCAGTTTTTGGTTTCTCTTTTGCAGGCAAGCGGGCTATACAACCAGTCAATGTTTTTTCACATAATTGGCGGTGTGGCAAAACTTGGGCTTCTTTTTATCCTCGCACCGATTGGGCGGATAGGCATTTTCTCAATTTCCATATCAAACATTGTGCTATCCTGTATAGTTTCCGCCTGTGCCCTGCTCAAACTCGGCGACCTTGTCAAAATCCCATTTTTTGACATTGCACTGCCCCTGCTTTCCTCTTTTGTGATGCTTCTTGTGGTGAGAATTTTCCTTTCGCTAGTTGGCGGGGTATTGGGACTTTTGGGTGCGGTTGTGATTGGCATGGCGATATATTTCACCCTTTGCCTGCCACTTACGACAAAATATTTCAATTTTTTTATTCAAAAAGTGCGAAAAGTGTGATATAATGATGGCATGAGTATCATTATAAACGAATATTACAAAAAATCATTTTTGACTTGTGGGAAAACATATGACAACTTCGTGATTGAAAATTGCGGGAATGAGTTTTTGGCGGAAGCAAAAAGGCTGTTGCAAGAAAGCGAGGGAGAGGGGGAATTGTGTCTTGTTGAAATCACCCCAGAGGAAGAGAAAAAGGTTGAAAGAGTGCTTGATAGGTGCAAAAACGAGGTGCAAAAAAAGTGCCTTGCCCGTGACTATGTTTTTACCCGCGTGATGAGTGGGCAGGGCAAAAAGGCGGAGGGGGAGAGTGTTGTCGGTCGGCAGTTGAGGGCGTTTGATTGCGGTGATTATGAAACCTTGGCGAAATTGCACGCACAAAGCCCAATGATGCATGATATTATTGACGCAATCAAGGAATGTGGGACTAAGGAAATTGTCATCATTCTCACTGACACCCAAAACAAAACCCTTCAACAGGCTGTGAATAATCTTGTTTCCTCACGCCTGCCGTGTAGTGTCAAAATATTCACAAATCAGGCACGCCTTGCCACATATTTCGACGAGGGCGGGACTGTGATTGAATGTCCGCACGATTTTATGAGGCGAAACGCAAATGATTTTATCTGCCCTGACGACGAAAGGGAAATTGAGTAAAGAAATTCGGCGTATATGAAACAATTTTTGAAAGGAGCGTTTTATAGCGCTGTTTTTTTGTAATGGAACACTTAAAGTTGTGTTATTTCCGAGAGAAACAAATTTTTTAATTGAAGTTTAGATAAATCCTAGTGAAAACTTTTGCATAAAACCGAAAAAGTTTTCACTAGTACTGAAATCTTTTGTTGACTTGTGCAAAAGTTTTCAGTATAATAAGGGCAAAGGAGAAGAAAGATGATAAGTAGAGAACGATACATTGCACCAATAAGAGAATTTTATGATTGCGATTTAGTCAAAATTATAACAGGCATACGACGCTGTGGCAAGTCGGTGATATTGGGGCAGATAAAAGAGGAAATTGCATTTAAAACTGAAAATATCATTTATCTTAATTTTGAGGATAAAAGAGTCTCTTCGCTTATCAAAAATGGAGACGACCTGATAAGATATGTGGAAGAGCATAAGAAGGTCGGCAAATGTTATTTGTTTTTTGATGAAATTCAGGTTTTAGATGACTGGCATCAGGCGTGTAAAACATTGAGGCTTGATGATAATTCAATTTTTATTACAGGCTCAAACTCAAAATTGTTGTCAAAGGAATTTACAAAAGAACTAAGCGGAAGATATGTCGCCTTTCAAGTTCGCCCATTTGTTTATAAAGAAATTGTTGAATATGCCAAAGAACTGGGCAAAGAGGTGTCGATTTCTGACTATCTTATTTGGGGAGGTTTTCCAAAGCGTTTTGAGTTTTCAAGTCCAGAGGCTCAAAGGGCATACTTAAACGACTTAGATGAAACAATTGTTATAAATGACCTTATAAATAGATACAAAATAAGAAAAACCAATTTGTTTAGGAGTATTGTAGATTATATATTACATTCAAATAGTAGAATTTTCTCTGCAAATTCAATAAAAACATATATAAATAAGGAACATTCCTCCTGCTCATTAAACACCATTATCAAATATATCGGGTACCTGCAAGAGGCATATATTATTGAAAGTATCAAACAATATTCGACGAAGACTAAACGAGAACTTGCTTTCTTTCAAAAGATTTATAATGAAGATGTTTCCTTCAATTCAATTAGGTGTTTAGATAATCGATATGACCTCACACACAATCTTGAAAATATTGTTTATAACGAGTTGAGATATATGGGGTATGGCGTTTATGTATATGATAATAATGGCAAAGAAATAGATTTTCTAGCACAAAAAGGAAATAAAAAGTACTTTGTTCAAGTGGCATATAGCGTGCTTGATGAGAAGGCATACAAGAGAGAGTTTGACGCGTTTTCAAATATTGATAGTTTGTCAAAAAAAATAATTATTACTAATGACGATATTGATTATTCAACAAGCGGTGTGGAGCATATCAAATTAAAAGATTTCTTGCTTATGACTGAATTGTAACAAAAAAGACATAGGATAGACCGAGATTGGGTAAAAAGTCCTATGCCTTTTTGTTTTATCTTAAAATTTGGTCAAGGGTTTTGTGGAGTTGGTGGCGGTAGGAGAGGGGGACACGATATTCCCAACATCCCTCTGCAACGCCCGGATAGTTTATTCTTTGGCTCTCGTCTTGCAAAAGCAAGTCTTGAATTTGTAAAATGATTGTGTCGCTTTTTGATTTTAGCATTTTTTTGACGCTTTCAATCAAAATTGCCGTGTAGTCGATTTTTTCTGTCGAAATGGAAAGAAGGTTTTTGGCATTTTCTTTTTCTTGCGAAGAAAGAGAGTTTAAAAAGCCAATATATGTGTTGTTGTCATGTGTGCCGAGATAGTAGAATGTGTTTTCCCCGACATTTTGTGGCAGATATGGGTTGTCTTTCCCAGAAAAGGCAAATTGCAAAACTGCCATGCCTGCAAGATTGAATTTCTTTTTGATTTTGATGCAATCTTCATGCATAACTCCCAAATCTTCAACCACAATATTTTTGATGTTGCAGTGCTTTTGGATTGCCTTAAAAATCTTTTCGCCACCACCTTTTGCCCATTTGGCATTTGCAAAGTCGCCGTAAATTTCAAATGGTGTGACATAGCCGGCAAAGTGGTCAAGGCGGAGAATGTCATATCGTTTTTGCATAAGACTTATGCGGTTTGTAAACCAAGTATAATTTGTTTTTTCAAGATAATCCCAGTCATAAACGCATGTTCCCCAGTTCTGCCCATCAGCCGAAAAATCGTCAGCAGGCACGCCACCAGTTGCAAGCGGTTGAAGGTCTTTCCCAAGTTTGAAAACCTGTGGCGAGTCAAAAACATCAAAAGAGCGTTTATCGCAATAAATTGGCAGGTCGCCAACAATTGAAATGCCCCTGTCGTTTGCGTATTTTTTCACCTTTTGCCACTGCCTGTCCAAAATGTATTGCTGAAAAATGATTTTGTCTAGTTTTCCCCTGTTTTCTTTGGCAAAATTTATCCCTTCTTCGCCCTTATAATTCCAAAGAGGGGAAGGAGTGTTCCTAAAATCGTCGGTGTGATGCACATTCAGCAGTGTTTTATAGTAGGCATATCTTTCAATGTCAGGTCTTTGTTTGGCAAAATTCTCGACCTCTTTCAGTCCTTCCACCGAAAGGTTGTCAAAAGCGATGTCAAAGATTTTTGCCTTTGCCTTCTTCACTTTGGAATAATCAATGCGGGCGGAATGTTGCAAGGCTAAATAGCCTGAAATGTCACCTTCGCAAACAAGCCTTTTGTCGAGAAGGTCGTTTACATCGACAAACATTGGGTCGATTGATATGCTTGACATTGTGCCGTATGGGCAGTTGTATTCATTGGTGTCGCACAGTGGCAAAATTTGCCACAGAGAGATTGGCGTTTGTGAAATTGTGTCGATAAAGTCAAAAGACGCTCTCCCAAAATCGCCGATACCTTGCTCACTTGCAAGTGATGTGATGTGGCATAAAATACCCAATTTTTTCATTTTTTACCCTTTTTCTTTTGAATTTTGTCTATTTGCTTTCGAGTTTCAATTGTTTTGCTTTGTGTTTATTTATGATAAGTTTGTATATTTCGCTGACCGCTATAATCACAACCGATATTGCAAACAAGATTGCAAGGGTGGTGTATGGCACGGTTGAAAGTTCCAAAAGAATGCTTAGGCTGTCAACTTCCATAAAAAGAATTTGCAGGGCGGTTGAGCCAAGCACCGCCACATAGAAAAACCAGTTGTTTGTGTGCGACATTTTGAAGATTGATGTCCGCTCGCTTCGGCAGTTGAGTGCGTGGAAATTTTGCAAAAACACCATAAGTGTCATAGTAAGGCTTCTTGCAACAACAATGTCAAGGTGAAGTGCGTCGGTGAGGATAAGCCACGAGCCAAAGACGGTCAACCCAATCACCCCGCCCATGATACCGCATTGGGCAACCATAGACTTTGTAAAAAGCGACTCCTTGGTGGAGCGAGGTTTTTCGCACATAATGTTTGGTTCTGGCTTTTCGAGGGATAGCGATAGGTCTTGAAAGCCGTCAGTCACCACATTTAGCCACAAAAGTTGGATTGGCAGAAGGGGAGTGCCAGCCCCGCATATCATAGCAAGGACAAAGAAAAGCACCTCGGCAATTGAGCAAGAGAGAAGGAAATATGTGATTTTTCTTATGTTTGCATATGCACATCGCCCCTCACGCACGCCGGTGACGATTGAATCAAAATTATCGTCAAGGATAATCATGTCGGCAGTTTCTTTTGATACATCTGTGCCACTGCCCATGGCAATGCCGATGTGAGCCGACTTGATTGCCGGGCTGTCGTTGACGCCGTCGCCCGTCACTGCCACAAACTCTCCCTGTCGTTTGAGCGACTCTACAATATGCAGTTTGTCGGTTGGGGTGACACGGGAGAATACCCGCTTGCCCCTCACAAACTCGTCAAACTCCTTTTCGCCGAGTGCGAAAAATTCTTCAACCTCTTTGCCTGTGGCAACCTCATTTTCATTTTGTGCAATGTTGATTTCTTTTGCGATTGAAAGGGCGGTGAGTGGGTGGTCGCCAGTTATCATGATGACATTTATGCCTGCCCTGTGACATTCGGCTATCGAACCCTTAGTTTCTGGCCGTACAGGGTCGATAAAACCCACAAGCCCGATAAACGAGAGGTTTGTCGGCTGTTGATTTTCGTCTGCCACTTCGCCAACCGCAAGGGCAATCACGCGATATCCACGCTGTGCAAGTGATTGATTTTGTCCCTCAATTTTTCCCCTGTCAAGAGGGATTTCTTTTCCGTCAATATTCATCTTGGAGGAAAATTCAAACACCTTTTCAAGACTACCCTTGACGGTGACATATTTTTTGCCATTTTCTTCAAAGTATAGTGCTGAATATTTGTTTTCCGATTCATATGGGATTTGTTTAAGAACTTTGATGTCCTCTTTTATGCCGACTTTTGCACCTAAAACTTTAAAGGCGATGTCGATTGAGTCGCCAAAGTAGACAAACTTTCCATTTTCTTTTTTAAATGTCGCCTCATTGTTGACTGCTCCCATTTGGGCAAGGCGGGCAATTTGCTCTTTCTTTGATTGGTCATTGCAAACAAGAGTGCCATTGTCGTTGTATCCGCTTCCGCCGACTTCAAATTCACCGCCATCAGGAAGTACAACCATTTTTGCCGTTTGCTCGTTAAGGGTCAGCGTTCCAGTTTTGTCGGTCGCAATCACTGTGCAACTTCCCAAACTTTCAACGGCGTTCAAGTTTTTCACAACCACATTCTTTTTGCCCATGCGGTTTGAGGCGACGGTGAGAGCCATAGTCACTGCAAGAGGCAAACCTTCTGGCATGGCTGACACGGCAAGAGCAATCACAACAAGCAGTATTTCACGGAAAGGACTCCCCTTGATGAGCATGATGATAAAGATAACCACCGCAACCGCAACAATCGCCACGCTTATTTGCTTCGAAAACTTTGCAATGCGAATGTTGAGGGGGGATTTTTGGTCTTTGACGGTGTTAAGTTTTGTGGAGATGTTGCCAATCTCGGTGTTTGAGCCTGTGCCGACAACAAGGCATTTTGCCCGCCCAGTTATCACCGAACTGCCCGAAAACACCATGCACACCCTGTCGCCAAGAGGGGAGTTTTCTGCCACCCCATCAACGCCTTTCACGGCATTGATGCTTTCGCCCGTCAAAAGGGCTTCGTCCACGGTGAAATTGCTACACTCCAAAATCCTCATGTCGGCAGAGATTTTATCTCCACTTTCAAGAAAAACAATGTCGCCAAATGCCAATTCTTGGCTTTCGATTTCAATCTTTTGCCCATCTCTCAAAACCTTGGCTTTGACTTTTATCATATTTGAAAGAGAACTTGCCACCCGCTGAGCCCTTTTTTCTTGAACCGCACCAATGATTGCGTCAATAAGCACAATTCCCAAGATGACGAAGCCGTCCAAAAGTTCTCCAACCACAAAAGAGAAGGTCATTGCGACAAGAAGGATAATCACGATTGGGTTGATAAATTCTTTAAGTAGCATCAGAATAAAGGGGGTAGGTCTTTTGCGAAGAAGGATATTGTTGCCATATTTTTTAAGGCGAGCCCTTGCCTGTTCCTCTGTAAGTCCGCCCTCGGCTGAACCTGCCTTTTTAAGGGCGTCTTGCCCGCTGAGAGTATGCCAATTTGTTTTGGGTATATCAACAAAATTATTTTTTGCCATATCATTTCTCCTTTTTCGTTGCACTCAAAATCTCCACTTTGGCACTTGATAGTTTTTGCATTTGAATTTTTCTTCTTCGCACTTTTGGCCGTTCAAGAAAAATGCTGTCAATTGCCTCCCAGACAAATACCCATGCGGCAATTTCAAGGATACTTTCAAAATAAAAGTTGCTAAAACCGCTGTTGTACAAAGTCGCCAAAATTGCAAAAGTACCAATGCCAAGCAAAAGCATGACAAGGGAAAATATGTTTGTTTTTCGCAGTTCTCGCTTGCCCTCTTCGAGTTCTTGTGCAAAATGATTGCAAATGGTCACCTGCATTTCCTCTTTCCGCAAAGGGGCGTCGGTGAAAATGTTGAGTTGAATTTCCTGCCTCATTCTTACACCCTTGCTTTTGTCTATGATAAACTCGCTTAAATCGCTGTTGAGTTTGTCGTTCTCGTCATAACTGAACGGAGAAATAGCCTGTTCTTTATTTTCAATTTTGATATTGATGATTTTATCGTCCTCTATTTTATCTTTTTTATTCTTTTTCATGATAAAAACCTCAATGAATATTATGCTTCAAAATCAAGAAAAAGTCAACTGATTGACAAGTCAACCAACAGAATTTCATTGTTGCTATATAAAGCTTCTTTTTTTTCGAGATTAAAAGCAAAAAGGGGGATACAAAATCTTATTGCAAAGTGATATGTTTGTCAGCAAGGTGGATAGACAAAAATATCCAAATGTAAAGCAGGAATTTCGTTTTCAATTGCAAGATATAAAAAGCGAGGCAGGCTTTGTAGAGCCAGTTTAATTTTTGAAAAAGAAAACAAAAAGACATCAATTTTTGATGTCTTTTTGTTTGTTATAAAGTTGCGATTGTGTTCTAATTCAAAAGGTTTTCGCCTTCGTCTTGGTTTTCACTATCTTCGGCTGGCTCTTCCTTTGCGTTCTCTGGCTGTTCTGCACTTTCGGCTGTTTTTTCACCAGCGTTTAAGATGTCGTTCAATTTGCTGAGAAATGCAAGTTGAAGAGTTTTGTTTGCAGGGTCGGTTTCCATTTGTGGGACTTCCAAAACTGATACAACAAGTTGTTCACTGTCAATTTCTGCGTTTTCCATCAAGAAGGCGTCCACGCAATCAGCAGTTGCCTTGACGATTGTGTCACGGAAAGCCACCATTTGGTCATGCTCTCCCTCAATCTTCTTGTCAATAAACATTTTTACACGATTTTGAGGGTGTTGTGTTTTCTTTACGAGAAGTTCAAGTTCCATGCCTTCAACACCTTTGGCAACGCCCTTCAAAAGAAATTTGAGATTAAGTTGGAAGGACTCTACATTTGCCTCAACTCCATGTCTATTGCCCTTTGCAAAAACAATTTCTTGTGGAATGACCTTTCTGCGATATTGCTCGCCATCAGGCCCAACATAATATTCAACATTAAAAGTCTTTGAGTTTATTCCGATTGGCTCAATTTCGCTACGAGAACCAATATAACGCAGGTTGTTCGCTTTGATAAACTCTCCAAGTCTATCTCTGTTTTGAATTGTGATAAGTTTCATTTTGCCCCCCCTATATTAACCGCAGTCAACGCCTGCCGACAATCTTGCCCCTGTTTTTTTAATAATTTGGTAAGACTATTTTGTTAATATCACCTTTATTATACCTCTCTTCCATGCAAAAGTCAACCCCCAATATACTTAGGTGGTTTTATCTTCGGGCAAAGAAAGAGGGGGTGGTGTTGCGTTTTTTCTCCTCTCCTTCCTCCTGTCTATCAAATAGAAAAGCCACAGCAAAAGGGCATAAACTGCCACATAAATTGGCGTTGCAACCCAAAAGGTGAAAGGAGTGCCTGAAAGTATAGGGTTGAATATACTGAAAGCGTCACCATGCCCAAGCACGGAAATGATAAACGCCCCAGCAGATAGATAACTGGTGAACCCCCAAAGGGTGCAATACCATTTTTTGTATGTGATATGCAAATAGTCAAACATGATAATCACAGTGACCAAAATCCACGAAAGGGTGTGGTGAAGAAGCCCGGTGATTGTTGGAAAATAAAAGAACGATGGGTTTTGCCCTAAAAAATTAGGAAAGAAAAAGGTGATAATTCCGCCAGCAAATGCAATCAGCCAAACAAAGTGCAGGGCATCGTTGTTCTTTTTGCCAAGCAAGACCGCAAGAGAAAGCACCAAACTGCTCATTCCGCAAAAACTGTCAGGAAAAAGCCAAGTCCATTCGGGCGGGTCTGTTTTAAACACAATTGAAAATCTGTTGCAAACAATGGCGACAAGCAATGCAAACCCCAAAGATTTGATTATAATTTTTTGCGACCGCTCACTTTTGGCAAACTTTTTGGCACAAATCAAACCAACGATGGTCAATGCTAAAACAACAACCATATATACAATGTGTTGCCAACCCCATAACTTAGGATTCATATTTCCACTCCTTTTTAAGGCTTATGATAAAGAAATTTCTTGATTTTGTCAAATGGTTTCAACAACTTCGCCCCGCTCCGCACCAAAAGCGACCGCTGTCCGCTTTTGACGCTCCGCTAATAAAGTTGGATTGAGAAAACATAAACCCTCCCTCGGGGAGGGAGGTGCCTCGAAGAGACGGAAGAGGGACATGGAACAGACTCCGTCGGAATTTTGAACTAACTTAACGAT
>CAZVYB010000013.1:10301-20847 GCA_964631405.1 uncultured Lachnospiraceae bacterium | reverse complement strand
CACCTCCCTCCCAGAGGGGTGGTTTGTTTGGTTTGAATTGAGAAAATGAAATATGGCAAGGTTTTTTTGAGGGGGGGGGTGCGAAGGTGTTTCAAAAGAGCAAAAGTTTAAACTAAAATCTTGTTTCAAACAAGTTGATTTTTGCGAAAAGTGGTTTAAAAAGAGGTGAGAAGGGTGTAAATTTTCGTGAAATAAAATAATTTTTGTAAAAAATGTATATATTTTGTAAAAATTGTTTGGAGTTATAATAAAAGTTATGATATAATGACATTAGTAATTTTTGTCAAGGAGGGGTTATGAAAGATATTAGTCTTCGCAGTGAGATTGTAAAAACATTGATGTTTTTTAAAATACCCACCGAACTTGTGGGCTATGACTATTTAAAAGAGGGCATATATCTTTGTATCTCAGACCCAAAATTGCTTGATGGCTATACCAAAAATCTTTATCCTGTGCTTGCTGGAAAGTTTGATTCCAACAGTTTGGTTGTGGAGCGTAACATTCGCAGTGCAATCAATAGTTGTTACAACAGTGGCGGTATGCTGGGGTTCAACGAAGTTTTTGGGCGTGTTGTTTATGATAATTCAGAAAAACTGACAAATAGCGAATTTATTTCAATGATGGTTGAGATTGTACGCCTTAATATGATGAAGAAGGAATATAAGTATCAACTTTTGCATGAGGGCGATGTGCCAGAGTTGCATGAAGAGGGGAGAGGGGGACAAGATTTGCAAACTCCTTCCTCTTGTGAGAAACAATTTGAGGTTGGGGCTATTGAATGCGAATGTAGTGCGGTTGAAACTGGCGATGAAGTTGAGCGGGATTTGCGAGAAGAGTTGATTGAGGTTGAATAAAAAAAGATGTGGCAACAAGGGATAGGTCACATCTTTTTTTGAGCATATAAAAGCATGACATTAAGAAATATCCAAGAAGTCAATGCATTTATAGGTTTGTTTTAATTATTCTGCTTGTGCGTCTTCAAGAGCCTTTTTGTATGCCTCGAGAACGATTGCTTGAAGTTCCATACGAGTTTCGGTCTTGATTGGGTGAGCGATGTCTTTATGCACGCCCTCAGCGTTTTTCTTGTTTGGCATAGAAACGAAAAGTCCGTCTTTGCCGTCGATAACTTTGATGTCGTGAACAACGAAACATTCATCAATTGTGATAGACGCAATTCCCTTCAATTTTTCTTCATCTTTAAGTCTAATTCTTACATCAGTAATTTTCAAGTGAGTTTACCTTCCTTAATTTAAATTTGGTTTTAAAGAGATGTATGTTTTAAAACCTTGATTATATTTTAATCAATTTAAGTCAAAATTCCAAACAAAATTGCAAGAAATTTTTTATTTTTATCATAATTCACACTATTCTTGCCAAAGTCATAAAAAATTGTATGGTTTTTGTTTATAATGGTGGGCAAATTCATTACAAAGTGTGGAGGGGAGAGGGGCGTGCGGTGCTTCTCCTTCATGGTTGGGGGAGAGATTTGCATGATTTCGACGGGCTTAGAGAGGCGTTCGGGGGGCGAACATTTGTAGCGGTTGATTTCCCGCCGTTTGGCGAGAGTGACAAAGCGATTGAGGGGTGGAACATATTTACATATGTGGGTATGGTCATGTCTTTATGTGAGCATTTGGGCATCGACAGTGCAGATGTTGTTGGTCATTCTTTTGGCGGACGAGTGGCAATTATTTTATCGGCGGTCAAATGTGCATTTGTTCATTCATGCATATTGATTGATAGTGCGGGCATGAAGCCAAAGCGAACTTTAAAATATAGGATAAACAGATTGAAATATCAAATTTGCAAAAGAACGGGAAAAGATACCCAAAAATTTGCTTCTGCTGATTATCTTGCACTCCCCCAAAATATGAAAAGCACATTTTCGAGTATTGTATCAACACATCTCGAAGGATATGCCAAGGCAAGCAATTCTCGTACGCTGATTGTTTGGGGGCAAAATGATGAGGAAACGCCTTTATATATGGCAAAGCGACTTAAAAAACTTATAAGAAAAAGCGAAATTGCAATTTTGGAAGGTGGTGGGCATTTTTCCTTTTTGGATTGTCCATTGCAATTTTTTGCACTTGTAAAAGATTTTTGGGAGGAAGAATAAATGGCATATTTATTTTCAAGTTTAGGCGGTATTTTGCTTATGTTGTGGGCGTATTATTTTGTCAAAACATATCAACTTTGCGGATATAAACTTGCCCCATTTTGTAAATCGCTATGGGGGCTAAATCTTGCATTTGGCGATAAAAATAAATTGGTTTTCACAAAGCGTATTTGGCGGTTTTATGTCACACTTTTTGTGCTTGGTTGGGGGCTGTTTTTTCTTAATTATTATTTTGTTTCGCAGGTGCTTTTATCTATCTTAAATACCGCACTTATATTCTTAATTTTGCCAATTTTGATGTTTTTTGCCCATTTTTTGCTTTCTCCGCTTGAAATTTTGATAAAAAAGCACTATATGGCAAAAGCAAAACGCAAACTCTCAAAAAAGAAAAAGTTAATCAAAATTGCAATCACTGGCAGTTTTGGAAAGACTTCCACAAAAAATATTTTGGCATCAATGCTTGAAAAAGAATATAAGGTTTGCACCACCCCCAAGAATTATAATACAGAAATGGGGCTTACAAAAACAATTCTACAAAACCTTGATGACCACGATATTCTGCTTGCAGAATTTGGGGCTAGGCATATTGGCGACATCAAAATTTTGACCAAAATGCTCTCCCCCGATTATGGGATTATCACAACGATTGGCAAGCAACACATTGAAACTTTTAAAAGTCTTGAAAATGTGGAAAACACAAAAAATGAACTGCCACTTTTTATGAAGAGTGATGGAGTGATGGTTTTTAATGGGGATAGTCCGTCAAGTAAAAAATTATATGAAAATTGTACACGGCAAAAATTTCTCGCCTGTGACGAAAAGGGATATGCGAGGGCGAGAAATATTGAAATAAGCGAAAAGGGAAGCAAGTTTGAACTTGTCCTAGACGGCAAGCCAATCAAGGTTCAAACCAAATTGCTTGGAAGGTGCAACATCAACAATATCGTCACCGCTTCTTGTATGGCAAGTCTGCTAGGGATAAGTCGCAAAGATATCGCTTCGGCAATTCGTTCCCTCACCCCAACCCCGCATAGGCTGGAACTTATCAAAAACAATTTTTTCACAATCATTGATGATGCATACAACTCAAACCTTATCGGTGCAAAAGAGGCACTTGAGGTGCTTGCCACCTTTCAAGGGAAAAAAATTGTTGTCACGCCGGGGTTGGTTGAAATGGGCGAAGAACAATCGAGAAGCAACTTTACTCTTGGCGGAATGATTGCCGATGTTGCCGACTTTTTGGTTATTATGAACGATGTCAACAAAAATGAAATTTTTTCTGGTGCGATATCACATAATTTTCCTCGTGAGAAAATCTTTTTCGCACAAAATCGCAGGGAGCAAAAGGCAAAGTTGCAACTTTTGACAAGTGAGGGTTGTGTGGTTTTATTTGAAAATGACCTGCCAGATAATTATAAATAAAAAAATATTTTAATAAAAAATTTAAAATGGCAGATAATTTGATGTTTTCGACATTATTTTGATGTTTTTATCAATTATTTTACTATTTTTAAAACATATTTAAAATCATTTTTTCGCCTTAAAAATAAAGGAGAAAAAATAGTTAAACAAAAAAAGGAATTTTATTATGAAAAATATTGCAATCATTTTTGGTGGAAAAAGCGTTGAGCATGATATATCTTTGATTACCGCTTTGCAGGCAATGGCAAATATGCCTAAAAAATATTCAATCTTCCCCGTTTATATCAAGACTGATGGGCGAATGGTGACTGCTGAAAATTTAAGTGAAAAAGAGATATATTTGAATTATCAAAAAAATGTAAAAAATGAAAGGGAAATCCTCTTTTTGCCAGCAAGTGGGAGTATGGCAATCTTGAAAAAAGACAAAATCAAAAACAAAGTCAAAATTGATTGTGCCCTGCTTTGCCTTCATGGTCATGGTGGTGAGGACGGAAGCGTACAAGGGCTTTTGGAACTTTGCGAAATCCCATATACCTCTCCATCACTGCCATCAAGTGCGATGTGTATGGATAAGGTGCTGACTAAAATCATTCTTGAAAATGCACATATTCGCACGCCAGCATATTTGCATTTCAATAGATGTGAATATCTGACAAATAAAAATGAAAAATTGAAGGAAATCGACAAAAATCTTGGCATTCCTTGCATTGTAAAACCAGCGTCTGGCGGTAGCAGTGTTGGCATTGGCATATGTGAAAATGTGCAAGAATTGTCTGTTGCGATTGACAACGCCCTTGAATATGACAACAAAATCATAGTGGAAGAGTTTGTCGCAAATGCAAGGGAGTTTTGTTGTGCTGTCATCAAAATCAAAGGGAAAGTTTTTGCAAGTAGAGTGACCGAGGTCAAAAAGGGCAAAATCTTTTCTTTTGAAGAAAAATATCTAAAAGAGCGGGTGGCAGGAAAAAGCCAAATTGGCAAAACTCTTGACGGACAAATCAAAGAAAGGGCAAAAGAGGTCTATCAGATTTTGGATTGCGATGGCGTTGTGAGGATTGACTTTTTGCTGGGCGAGGAGTTGTATGTGAATGAGGTCAACAGTATACCCGGGTCGCTATCCTTCAATATGTTTGACACCACATTCCCCGACCTTTTGCAGGTGCTTATAAGTGAAGGAGAGGAGCGATACAAAGAGAAAAAGAACATTGTTTATAAATTTTCGTCAACTGCCATAGAAAATTTTATTGCTATGACAAAAAATATGAAATTTAAGTCTTGAAGGGCAAAAAGTGTTGTTTTTTGCATTAAAAACTTCAATTTTTGAGTTTTTTTTAAATATTATCTGTCGAGGTGAGAAATGAAGGTCAAATCTGTATTAAAAAGTGTTGAGGTTATTGGAGGCGATTTGTCGGTTTTGAATGTCAATTGCGAAGGCGTCAAAATTGACAATCGAAAGATTGAAAAGGGGGATATTTTTATTGCGTTAAAGGGTGAGAATTTTGACGGAAACGCTGTTGCCGAGGACGCCTTAAAACGGGGTGCGTCGGTTGTGATAAGTGACCGTCAAAGTGGAGAGGGAATCATTCAAGTTGACAACGCAAGAAGTGCATATGCCCTTATAAGCAAAAATTTGTATGGCGGGGCTTGCGACAAAATGAAAATAATTGCCGTCACTGGCACAAACGGCAAGACCACAACCTGCAATTGTGTGGCAGATATTTTACGCTCTGCCGGCAAAAAGGTTGGCGTCATTGGCACGCTTGGTGCAAGTGTGGACGGAGAGGTGTTTGATACCGGCATGACAACCCCTGACCCCGATGTTTTGCATCAAATTTTTGACAAAATGCAAAAAAGTGGTTGCGAATATGTGGTGATGGAAGCCTCTGCCCATGCACTTGCCCTTGATAAACTTGATGGCATAAAGTTTGAACTTGGCGTGCTTACAAATATCACCGAGGACCACCTCGACTTTTTTGGCGATATGGAAACTTATGCAAAGGCAAAATTTCGTCTGTTTGAAGAGGGGCGGAGCAGTCGTGCCATCATATGCAAGGGCAAAACGCTGGGCGAGGAATTTTTATCGCTAATTCGGGTGCCGTTTGAAACATATGGGCTTGACAAGGGGGCTGGCACCACGGCAAAAATCATAAGAAGTGACATTTCGGGCAACCATTTTGTTTGCACAAGTGGTGGTGAGGATTTTCAAGTTCGCTCCCCGCTTGTGGGTGAATATAATCTTGAAAATTTGCTTGCAACCATTGCCATTTGCAAAAATTTAGGTTTGTCAAATGAAGAAATTTCGAAGGGGGCATCATGCACACTTCCTGTTGAAGGTCGGTTTAATGTTTTGAAAATGGGTGACTCAAACATAGTGATTGATTTTGCACACACCCCCGACGGGCTTGAAAAGGTTTTGACAACAGCGAGAGGGCTGTCAAAAAATAAGTTGGTTGTAATTTTCGGGTGCGGTGGCAATCGTGACAGAAAGAAAAGACCCATCATGGGGGATATTGCCTCGCGACTTGCAGATGTGGTTATACTTACAAGTGACAATCCTCGTTTTGAGCACCCGCTTGAAATCATCAGAGAAATTCGAGGGGGAGTGAGGGGCAAATGCACCTGCATTGCCGACAGAAAGAGGGCGATTGAATATGCCCTTAAAAAGTTTTGCAATGGCGAAACAATTGTTATTGCAGGCAAGGGGGGAGAGAGGTATCAAGACATTGGCGGAGTGAAAGAACCATACAATGATTTTGATGTTGTTGGTGATTTTTATCGAGAAAAAATAGGCGGTGAAAATACCTTGAAAAAATCCGATTGTGATGACGCCCAAGAAAAAGAAATTGAATAAATTTCGCCAAAATTGCCATTTTTTGCGATAAAAACATGAAAAATATGTCAAAAAAGTGAAATTTTGTCAAAACGAGAAAGAAATTTGATATTTTGCAGACGATAATCATACATTATCATGTGAGGCGAATATGTTGAATTTCTTTCTTGTTTTTTTGATTGGATTTGGGGTGAGTGTGCTTCTCGGATTTCCCATTTTAAAACTCTGCCGAAAGTTGAAACTTGGGCAGACAATTTTGCACTATGTGGACAAGCACGCAGGCAAAAGTGGGACGCCGACTATGGGAGGGCTTATCTTTATTTTTGCAAGTGCGATTGCGAGTTTTATCTTTTTGAAGGGTGAAGATTTTTGGCTTGCTGTTCTTTCTCTTCTTACCATGTTTGGTTATGGCCTGCTTGGCTTTTTGGACGACTTTATCAAGGTGCGAGGGGGCAAAAATGAGGGGTTGAAACCATATCAAAAAATCATTGGGCAGGTGGGGTTGTCTTTGATTATTGCATTGTTTGTCTATTTCAAACTGGGAAGCGAACTTGACTTTTTTGGTTTAAAAATCAATCTCGGCATTTTTATAATCCCATTTATCATGGTTTTCTTTGTCGCAGTCACAAACTCTGTCAATTTGACCGACGGGTTGGACGGTCTTGCGGGTGGTGTCAGTCTTGTATATTTGCTGACAAGTGGCGTGATTGTCGCACTGCTTGGCTATTTCAATTTTGGGATAATCTCTTTCGCTATGGCGGGGGCAATTCTCGGTTTTCTTCTTTTCAACGGCTTTCCCGCAAAAATTTTTATGGGGGATACTGGCTCTCTCGCACTCGGCGGTTTGATTGCTGTCCTTGCCGTTATGACGGGGTTGGAACTTATCATGCCAATCATAGGCGTTATGTTTGTGCTTTCTGCCTTAAGCGATATAATTCAAGTGGGGTATTATAAACGCACAAAAAAGAGGGTTTTTCTTATGGCACCCCTTCACCACCATTTTGAGAAAAAGGGTGTGCATGAAAACCGAATTGTCGCAGTATATATAGTTATAACCCTGCTTTGTGGGTTGGGCGTCATGCTTGGGTATATGGCGATATTGGGAGTTGTATGAAATTGAATTTGTCTGGCAAGCGAGTGCTTGTTTATGGAATGGGGATAAGTGGGCAAAGTGCATGCAAATTATTGCACGACAAAGGTGCTTGCGTATCCTTTTTTGATGACCAAAATAGATTTGGTGACTTTTTTGCATATGAGAGCCAGCCTATGCTTAAAAAGTATGACCTTGTTGTGGTCAGCCCGGGGATTAAGGTGCAAGGCAACCCTCTTATTGCCCACTTTTTGGTGTCGGGTGTTCGGGTGATAAGTGAACTTGACCTCGGCTTTCTCTTTTGTCAAGGTCAAGTGATTGGCATCACTGGCACAAATGGCAAGACCACCGTTACCTCTTTTGTTGGGAAGATTTTTGAGGAGGCGGGGAAAAGGACTTTTGTTTGTGGGAATATTGGGTTGCCCCTATCACAAGTGGCTTGCAAAACCGACAAAGAAAGTGTGGTTGTATGCGAGGTGAGCAATTTTCAACTTGAACTGTCACAATATTTCAACGCATCAACAAGTTGCATTTTAAATCTTGCCCCAGACCACATTGACAGGCATGGGAGTTTTGAAGAATATGTCCGCATCAAAAGAAAGATTTTGAGCAGAAAGCGTGGTCAAAATGTTATCCTTAATTTTGATGACGAAGAGGTGAGAAAAATTGATTTTTCCAAAAAAACGCTCTTTTTTTCAAAAAATTTGCTAAAAATAGGCGTTTTTGTGAAAAATAACTGCATTTTTTATAACAAAACCAAAATTATTTCTTTAAATGATATCCCTCTTTTTGGAGAAAAAAATCTTGAAAATGTGCTTGCGTCGGTTGCCATTGCGGTTCGACATAAAATCAAACCAAACATAATTCGCTCGGCAATTATGAAGTTTAAAGCACCCGCACATCGTCTTGAATATTTAGGCAAGGTGAAGGGTGCTGATGTCTTTGACGATAGCAAGGCGACAAACATTTCTGCCACGATTTCGGCAATCAATTCGCTAGGCGAGAGGGGGCTTGTTGTGATGCTTGGCGGGCAAAACAAAGACTGCCAATTTGACGAAATCTTCAATCACGGTTTTGATTTTGATGATATTTTATGCTTTGGGCAGGCAGGTCAAGAGATTTTTGATTGTGCGGTCAAATATGGCTATAAACCCCTTCTTTTCCCAACAATGAAGTCAGCCTCTTATTATGCCAGAGAAAATTTGCACGAGGGACAAAAACTTTTGCTCGCCCCAGCCTGTGCAAGTTTTGACGAGTTTTCTTCATATGCTGTGCGAGGAGAGATTTTTAAGGAGATTATCTTTGAAAAGTTTGAACAAATTGAAATGTCCTAAGCAATCCCTTATCATTATTTGCATCGTTCTCTTTCTTGTGACTTTTGGTTGTATTATGGTGTATAGTGCAAGTTTTTATAGTGCCTCACACCACTACGGGAATGAATATTTTTTTCTTTTCAAACAAATTTTGGGGGTTGTGATGGGCATTGTGGGTATGGCTTTTTTTACCTTTTTTGACTATCACAAATTGGCAAAGTTGAAATGGTGGATTGTGGGCGGAACTTGCATTTTGCTTGCCCTTGTGTTTGTGCCCGGGCTTGGTATGGAAAGTTATGGGGCAAAACGCTGGGTGTCAATTCTTGGCTTTTCCATTCAACCAAGCGAAATCGCAAAATTTGCTCTTGTTATATTTGCCTCGGCGTATATGAGTGAAAATGCCCATAAGGTCAAAACTTTAAAGGGGCTTTTGCCGGTGCTTGCCGTCGCAGGCGTTTTTGCAGTCTTGATTATGCTTGAACCGAGTATGAGCGTCACCATGTGTCTTGCCTTCGTCACCCTTTTTTTGCTTATCATTGGAGGAATAACAAAAAAGCACACGCTGATGTTTTCTATCCCTGCGGGGGCTCTTGTGCCTGCTCTTATTGTGCTTGAACCATATCGACTAAAACGCCTCTTTGCCTTTATAGACCCATGGGCGTCACCGCAAGGAGAGGGGTTTCAACTTATTCAATCGCTATATTCTCTTGGCGACGGAGGACTGTTTGGGGTGGGACTTTTTCAAAGCAGGCAAAAATATCTGTTTTTGCCATTTGCTGAAAGCGACTTTATTTTGTCAATTATAGGTGAGGAAATTGGTTTTATTGGCACAACAATTTTGCTTGGCGTGTATTTATATTTGACATATCGCCTAATCAAAATCGCATTAAACGCAAAAGACCGCTTTGGCACGATGCTGGTGTGTGGAGTGGCATTTATAATTGCCGTGCAAACGCTTTTGAATGTTGCCGTTGTGACAGGTTCAATCCCGCCAACAGGCTTGCCTTTGCCTTTTATTTCCTCAGGCGGGACATCGGTGGCGGTGTTTATGTCGGGCATTGGCATTTGTTTGAATGTGCTTCGTCAGTCGAAGAGGGGTGAGAGCGGAGAAAAACAAAAAATAAAATTGAGAAACCTTATTAAAAAAGAAAAAAAATCAGTTGGGCAGTGAGGCTGACCAACTGAAATCAACTGCCAACTTATCAAGTGTTTATAAAGATTTGACAAATGTCGGCAAGAGTGATAGACTTTTACTAAGGAGTTTGTATGAAGATGGAACAACCAACGCATTGCGTTTTAAGGAAGGTTTTTTGGGGGATTTTGCTTGGTGTCGGCGTGCTGATGTTTATCATTTGCTTGGCGTGGCAGATAAAGGACAACAGTAGCAACGGCGATGATTCTGTCTTTCCTATAATTGGCGTTATGCTTGGCTTTTGTGCAATTGCAGTAGCCTGCGGGATTATCCCTTGGGCGTTTGAACCAGAACTTGACAAAATGAGAAAAAAACGAGAACTCTACAAAAAACAACAGGGCAGAGAACTGGAAGCGGAATATTATGCCGAGGACGCAAACATTCATAGTATGGCAATTAAAAAGCGTACCCGTGCAGTGAAAGAGGGCTTAAAAGAAGAGCGATGTGCAAATTGTGGCGACCTGATTGAAAGCAATGAAAAATATTGCTCTAAGTGCGGAAAGCAAACATCTTTAAAATGCCCAAAATGCAAAACAAAAAATATGTCAACAGATAAATATTGCAGAAACTGTGGAGAAAAATT
>CAZVYB010000013.1:6433-10201 GCA_964631405.1 uncultured Lachnospiraceae bacterium | reverse complement strand
CCCGAAGTTCTCGCAGAAGCACATCTGCCAGAGCCACATAGTTTATGCACATTTCCGCACCAATCAAACAGCAAGTCCGCATAAAAATCTCCTTTTGAGGGAATTATAGCAAAAGAGAAAGTGTAAAGTCAAACAAATAGGCGGATTTTATTCCAACCAGTTCTTGTTCCGCGGTGATATACAATTCTTGAAAAAGGAATTAAGGAAATGAAACCAGCAGAAGCAGTGGCTGTTCGGGTAAAGAAATTGCTTTTAGAACAAAAGAAAACTCAATATAGGTTGGCGAAGGATACCTGTCTTGACAGAACGACAATACAAAAAATGATTAAAGGAAAGACAAATGATGTAAATTTTACATCTATTTGCTTATTCGCAGAATTTTTTGATATGACACTAGAAGAATTTTTTGCAGACGAAATTTTTGATAGAAATAATTTAGATTATTAGGGAAAGAATGAATTTAGCAGAAGCGGTGGCGAAACGCACGAAAAATTTATTGTTTATAAACAACATAACTCAATATAGATTGTGCAAGGAAGCGTGTTTATCTAGAACTGGGGTACATGATATGTTTCACGGAAAGTCAAAAGATGTGAACTTATCGACTATTTATGCAATTGCAAACTTTTTTAACATGAGCCTAGAAGAATTTTTTGCCGACCCTGTTTTTGAACCAGAAAATTTGGAATTTTAAGTAAAAAAATATCCCCGTGTGGGGATTTTTTTGTGTTGTTTTGTGTCTGGGAATTTGTGGGAGAAATTTATCAAATGCAAGGTTTTTATAAGCCTAGCAAGCCCTTCAATTCCCACAAATCATAACTGAGGGTGTTGACGGTGCTTTCAAGTGCGGTGACACGGGTATCAAGGGCGGTGATTTTGTTTTCAAGTTCTGTTGTGTCGCCTGAACCGCCTGAAGAATTTTGAAGTTCTGCCACCTGTTGTCGCAAAGTTGTCACCTCGTTTTCCACCTGCACAATTCTCAGTGTGTTGTCGTCTGCCAGAAAAAGTGCGGTGTCGGCGGTGTCTGCGACGGTGTTTATTCTTGAACATTGTTCTTCTACTCTTGTTATGCGGGTATTTTGTGTGGTTTGTTCTGTCGAAATAGTTTCAAGTGTTTGCCCATGTTGTGACAAGGTTTCTTCAAGTGTGGTGATTTTTTGTGTATGGCTAGACTGGGTTTCTTCCAAAGAGGTGATTTTGTCTGAGAGGCTTGATTGTGCGCCTTCAAGTGTTGAGAGTTTGTTTGATGTGGTAGTTTGGAAAGTTTGCAACCCTTCCACTTTATCGGTCAATGTCGACTGAACTTGCACAATGTCGGACAAAGATGTGGTCAGGCTTGAAATATTCTCTTCATTTGAGTTGATTTTTTCAAGATGCCCATCAAGGGTTTTGTTTTGTTCTGCTAGGTTGGTTGCAATTTCGGTGACCTCGTCATCAAGTGTGCCAATTGCCGTTGAATTTGTTTCTGTTTGAGTGGAAAGGGAAGAAAAACCGCCCTCCAAGGTTGTGAGGCGGTTTTCTATTTCTGTGGTATCCACACCGCCGTTTGATGAAGATGAGATTTTTTCTTCAAGGTTTGGCAGGGAAACCTTTTTGATATGCCAAAGTTCTTTTTTCAATTTTTCGGTATCGTTTTTGATTGTGTTCATACTTCTCTCCTTATTTATTGCTATTGTAGGGGAGAAGTTGTTGGTTTTTCAATGTTGACTGACAAATTTTTGTCATTTTTTCTTTTTCTTTTTGATATACACGATTGAAAGCACGATTGTCACAAGGGCGATTATGATTGTTATGCCCGCAATCAGCACCCCGCTTATGCCGTCGGGGCTGACATCTTTTGTCAGCATATATCCGTTGTAAAGTGAGCCGTCGTCAAGCACCGCTTGGACGGCTGTGTATGTTTCCTTTTCATTGAAACTTTTGTATACAAGCACCCTGTCGCCCTTTTGCAATCGGTGGGTTGTGTCGACATAGTCCACATCATAAAGAACTGCGTCGTCATGTAGCACGCTTGCGTTGAAAACGGGGTAAACAATCTGTGAGGTGTTTTGTGTGAGATAGTATTTATACACAAAGCCTTCCGTTCTATCCTCGCATCTTACGCCCGCCCAGTCGCCTTGAATTGACATGATTGTCACCTCGTCACCATGCCACAAATATACCTTTTCGCCCTCTGCGTTTGTGACCGTCGGGGAGGAAAAGTCCGCCCCCTCATACATCTCACATCGAGAGGCAATCACGGTGGCAGAAAGACCGCTTTCTAGGGCAGAGGCGACCGCCGTGTCGCCAAAGCCAAGAAGAGAAGTGATGCCAACTGCAAAAAGTAGTGCAAAAACCCAAAACCTTTTCATACCCTATATTTTAATCGACTTTTTAAGTTTGTCAAATAAAAAAGGTGCATCACTGCACCTAAAAAATGTTTGTTATTGTAACCAATTAGCATTTTCAACTTCCTGCCAAATATCTTTCACGAGTTTTCCGTTGATTTGTGCTTTTTGTTCAAACTCTTCTATATCTTTGAATATTTCATATTTGTCTGTGTTTACTCCCCAAAATTCTACTCCTCTATCTTTTATACCCATTAAACTATATATAATGCCTTTATAAGTAAACTCCATTTCTCCGTAAAAATTATATCCAGCAATGAAGTCTTTAAAGTCAGGCACGAGGGGTTTGTTTTCTTTATATAGTTTTTTTGCCTTATTTAAAGGTATTAGATTTGGGCATATAACATTGTCGGGAAAATCCTCATTTAAGGAAGTTTGTATCCAACCACATATTGAACATTCGTCGCCATTGCCTACGCTATCTACAAGTATAGTATTTCCACAAACAGGGCATACACCTTTGTTGTTTTTATCATACGGATTATATTTCATGCTATCTCCTTTTAAGTCATATTTTTAACAAAAATTTATATCTATTTCGTCTAAACAATTTTGGCGAGGTTTTTTCTTTGTCCAATCCCAAGGATGGTCATGTGGAAATTTGTGTTCACCGCCACCATGAGCCCAGTCTCTATTCCAAATGGCTTTACCGTCTGGGCCATACCACCTTTGTTGAATAAGATTTCCATTTTCGTCATACAGGTCAATTCTTGTATTAGGGACGCCTGTTGGTTTTAAACTTCCAATTCTTCCAATTTGCGACGATATTCCGCCACTAGGTTGACACATTCCCATTATAACACCTCCTGTGGTAAAAGTTCAAATGTTTTAGAGATTGTTTTACCACCATCTCCAAACAGAATGAAGTGTATTTTTTCACCTTTTAAGTTTTCTACTTTTATGGAATATTTCGCTCTTTTATTGTCGCTTTTTCAAGTCCAAATTTACTCAAATCTGCTATTATTTTCCACCTATAAATTTTGTTTTGCTCTTCAAAATCTAATTGCGCTTTGGTTAAATGATTGGCATAATCCAGTTCATTACAATTATTTACGCTTAAAAAATGCGTTTTTGCATTTTCTTCATAGTCTAACCTTTGAGAGTTTCTTATATGTTTAACACCATGACATTTTGTGCAAATTGCAATTATATCTTTGAGCGTTTGAGTTCTGTTTTTTATGTCAAACTCCCAAACTTCATGAGCGTTTAAATCGTTGGTAATGAAACCACAAATTTGACATTTATTATTTGCTTTTTTATAGCATATATTTCTAAGAATATCCCATTCTTTGATAGGCAATGTTTTACTAAAATCGTTATTCCAAGCCCCTTTTGGTAGCATTTCTATTTTAAGTTTAAGATTTTTCATAGACCGCTCCTA
>CAZVYB010000013.1:0-6333 GCA_964631405.1 uncultured Lachnospiraceae bacterium | reverse complement strand
TTTTTTTGTCGCTTTTCTTCTGCATAATCCTGAATATTTTCGGTTGCAGAAAAAAGCGAACTAAATTGTTCACTTTTATTCATTTTATCTTCCCCTTTTATTTTATTTGATTTTTTCAAAAAGTTAACTTTTTTAGAATTTAGCATATAGATATGTTGATATTCAACATTCACTGACAAAAAGTTATATTTGAAGGAAATTTAAAATATCTTACAACATGAAAAATATATTTTTGGTGATTGGAAAGAGGTGGGTTTGGGCTTTTGTGGCTGTTGTTTTTGTTGTTGGTGGGGTGATAGCCTTCTCCTATCTGCCCGCATCTGCCATGCCAAAGCCAACATATTCGGTGGTGATTGATGCCGGGCATGGTGGGCGTGACGGTGGGGCGTCGGGTGTTGTGACGGGGGTAAGCGAAAGTGAACTCAACCTCAAATATGCCAAAGTTTTGCAGGGGCTTTGTGAGGATTTTGGCATTGGCGTTGTGATGACAAGGCGGGACATGAATGGGCTTTATGACGAAAGTGCATCAAACAAAAAGAGGAGCGAGATGGAAAGGCGAAGGGAAATCATAAATTCCAGCGGGGCAGACCTTGCGATAAGTTTGCATATGAATTCCTTTCCTCTGCCAAGTTGTTCTGGCACGCAGATTTTTTATGCAAAGGGGAGTGACGAAGGCTTCAACTTTGCAAAGAGTGTGCAGACTGCATTTTGTCAGTCTTTTAAAAACGCCCGTGACTATGTGACGGTGGGCGATTATTATGTTTTGAATGTCGCCACAATGCCTACCATTTTGGTGGAGTGTGGCTTTCTTTCCAGTCCCGAAGAGGAGGCACTTCTTGTAAGCGAGGAATATTGTCAAAGTTTTTGTTATGCTCTGCTTGTAGGAATTTTATCATATTTTGAGATGTAAACATTTTGATTTTTTGACCGCTTGTGATATCCTTATCAAAAGGGGATAAAAATGTTTATTGTGATAAGTGGAATTTCCGGCAGTGGCAAAAACACAGTCATCAACAGGCTTTTAGGCGAGCGAAAGAATTTGAGGTGTTTGGAGTTTTCTTCTGCCACCACCCGTCCGCCTCGTGAAAGTGATGGCGAAAACAAAACATATGTATATATGAGCGTGGCTGAGTTTGAAGAGGGCATCAAGGCGGGCAGGTTTTTTGAGTATGAAAATGTGCATGGCAACTATTATGGCACTTTGCTTGAACGCCTGCAATATGTTGTCCGCCACCAAGAACTTGATTTTATGAGGGACATTGATGTCAAGGGCAATCGCAACCTTAAAAAGTTTTTTGCGGGCAAGTGTCCAACGGTTTCAATTTTCTTGGACGCACCAAACGATGTGATAAGAGAGCGTCTTTCTCTGCGTGGGGACGCACCAGCCGACATCGAAAAACGCATTTCTCGTGGTGAATTGGAGAGGAGTTACAAAGGCGATTATGACCTTGTGATTGAAAACATCGACCTTGAAAAGACCATCGACACCATAAATAAATTTTTGGACGGTGTGCAAAGATAGGGGCGACCTTTTGGTAATAACATTTGGCACTGCTGTTTCATATACTTTGATATGGAACAGTTTTTTATCGTAGGAGGAAACCCGCTAAATGGCGAGGTTGAGATTTTTGGGGCTAAAAATGCACTTCTGCCTATCATTGCGTCGGCGATTTTGGTTGACGGGCAGGTGTGCATTGAAAATGGCGTGAAATATGCCGATGTGCTTGCAATGTGTAAGATAATTGAGGGGCTGGGTGGCTCTGCCAAGTGGGAGGGCGACCGTCTTATTTTAGATTGTCGGGCGTTATCGGGTGATACGGTTTGCCATGAAGTGGCGTCATGCGTTCGCTCCTCAATTTTTACACTCGGCTCAATTTTGGCAAGGCAGAAGTCTGCCAAAGTGGCATACCCCGGCGGTTGTGACATCGGTTTAAGACCGATTGACCTGCACATTGGCGGGTTGAGGGCTCTCGGGGCGAAGGTTGTTGAAAAAAATGGATACATATATGCAAGTGTGGAAAAAACTTGTGGGGGTGATGTCACCCTTTCCTTTCCAAGTGTGGGGGCAACTGAAAATTTGATGATGTATGCCACATCTCTTGACGGTGTGACAAGGATTTTCAATCCCGCACGGGAACCTGAAATTGTTGACCTGCAAAATTTCATAAACGCCTGTGGTGGGAAGGTGAGTGGTGCGGGTGGAAATATGATTGTGATTGAGGGTGGCAGAAAGTTGCATGGGGCAAGTTTTTCTGTCATTCCAGACCGCATAGAGGCGGGCACATATTTGATTGGCGTCGCCATGTGTGGGGGCAAGGTGTGTCTTAAAAACGCCATCGCATCTCACAATGAAGCACTTATTGCAAAACTTTCTCAATCCGCTTGCAAAATCACCGCCAAGGGTGATACAATGACTATATCAGCAACAGGGCGTCCCTTGGAACTCGGCGAGGTTGAAACTGGCGTTTTTCCATCATTTCCAACCGACCTGCAATCGCAAATGACCGCACTTGCCTGCGTAAGCAGGGGATATACGCTGATTGTGGAAAACCTGTTTGAGGCAAGAAGCAAGCACATTGGAGAACTGCTTAAAATGGGTGCAGATATTCGTTTTCGAGGGGGTGTCGCCGTCGTTAAAGGGCGGGATAAACTCTTCGGGGCAGACCTTGTCACCCCCGACCTTCGTGGTGGTGCGTCACTTGTGCTTGCCTCACTGCGAGCCGAGGGATATTCCACGATAAGCAACATCTCCCTTATTGATAGGGGATATTTCCGCATTGAGGATAAACTTGCCTCGCTTGGGGCAAATATTAAAAGGATTGAAATTGAAAAAAAAGGTGATTGTGACAATTAGCAGTTTGGTGATTGTGTTGGGGCTTGTCCTCACCCTTTGTTTTACCCTTTTTTCGTTGAAAAGCGTTGAAATTGATTGGCGTACAAGTCACGCCCTTGTCACAGTTAATGATGAGGAAATTTTTGAAGGCAGTGGGATAAAAAAGGGAGGTTCGGTCTTTTTTCAAAGCAAAAAGAAATATATCAAAAAAATTGAGGCTCTTGACCCATACATTGAAGTTGTCAACATTGAAACAACCTTTCCTTCCACCTTCGTCATTCATATTGCAGAGAGACAGGAGGTATATTCCATTGCCTTTGAAGGAGGGGCGTATATTTGCGACGAGGATTTTCGTGTGCTTAGGGTGGCGGAGGGCTTTGAAAGCGACAGCCAAAATCCAATGGCATTGTTTTTCCCTCAACAAGTCCCAAGCGATGTTGAAGTTGGGGAATATTTAGATGCGGACTTGCCCCCGCTTTATCAAGCGTTTTTTGAAAACAACCGCACTCTTGGCGAGCAGTGTGAACTTATCCGCTCGGTTGAACTTTCCTCAATCGTCAACGATATGACGGGGAAGGAAGAGAAGGTTTTGACCCTTTCGCTTTTCAGCGGACAAACTTTCAAACTCGTCAATGCCGAGCGGGGGCTTGTGGCAAAGGTGAAACTTATGCTTGATGTCTTTTCGCAGATGTGGAACTATATCGGCAAAACCATAACAACGCCCGACGGCGAAGTGGAGTTGACGGCGGACAACCTTAAAACCTGCACCATAGAAATAAATAGTTATCTTAGCCCTTCCCGTGGGGAAAATGAGTGCTATTTCAATATTTTTGTATAACTAGCCCTTTGTTATGTTTGACAAACGGGCTTTTTTGTTTTAAAATGGGGGCGAAGAGAGATATGTATATGAAAAAAAGTAAATTTGTTTTGGTTTTTGATATTGGCTCATCAAAACTGCGTGCCGTGGTGGCGGGCAGGGGGTTGAACAACACTTTCAATGTCCGTGGGCTTAAAGAAATTGAATATGACGGCTTCTATGAAGGCGAATTTTTGGATAAAGACAAAATTTATTCAATCTTTGAGGGGATTGTTGGAGAATTTAGTGTCTATCTTGACCGCATCGACAAGGTGTATATCGGCGTGCCTGCCGAGTTTTCGTCGGTGATGACAACAGAGGTCGCTTCAAACTTTGGCGAGCGTCGCAAGGTGAGAAAAACCGATATTGACAGCCTTCAATATATGGCGGGCGAAAAGGCGAAAAATGCAAATGTCGAGGTGGTCAGTGTCAGTGCCATTGAATATGTGGTCGACGGGCGTGTGACCATGTCGCCAGTCGGTGAAAGCGGGTCGTCAATCATAGGCAAACTCTCGGTTGTATACGCAAATAAGGACTTTATCGACACTTTCAACGGCATTGTTGGCGGGCTGGGTTTCAATGCGGTGGAATATATAAGCGAGCCTCTCGCACAAGCACACTTCGTCATTCCTTCCGAAAAGAAAGAAGATTTGGCTCTTCTTGTTGATAGCGGTGACCTCACCACAAGCATAGCCCTTGTCAAGGGGGAAGGCCTGCTCCTTCTTACATCATTCTCCCGAGGTGGCGGTTTTGTGACAAATGACCTAAGCGAGGCGTTTGAACTTTCTATGAGCGAAGCGGACAGACTGAAAAAACAAATTGTGCTTTCTCTTAAAGGCAAACAGAACGATTGCTATGAACTTACAACCGACCTTGGCAAAATCACCAAAATTATGATGAGAGAGGCAAACGAGGTTGTGGGATATCGAATTGAGGAACTTGCCGAGGTTATCTCCAAATGCCTTCAACTTCACAACCAACAATTTGCAAGTTACCTTCCTATCTTTTTGACTGGCGGGGGAATAAGCAAACTCAAAGGGGGGCGTGACTACCTCGCAAAGTGCCTCGGTCGCAATGTGACATACGGCGTCCCTCCACTTCCGGGCAAGGATAGGCCAGAACTTGCCTCGCTATATTCACTTGTCAGCGTCGCACTCGACAGCAACGACGAAAGCATTGGATAAGCATATCAAAAATGCATAAATATGCAAAAATTTTATGAATTTATACATTTTTTAAAAAATTTTTAAAGAAATGATTGCAAAATCAATCGAAAAGTATTACAATGAGGTTATAAATCACAAGGAGAGAACTAAATTATGGATAATTTCAACACTTCTGCAACAAGAATCAAGGTTATCGGCGTCGGCGGTGGCGGAAACAACGCTGTCAACAGAATGATTGACGCCGGCGTGGCTTCGGCTGAATTTGTTGCTGTCAATACAGACCAACAAACTCTGCTTTTGTCAAAGGCAGAAACCAGACTTCAAATTGGTGAACGCCTCACTGGCGGGCGTGGTGCGGGTGCAAACCCAGAAATCGGGCAAAAGGCTGCTGAGGAATCTAAAACCGCTCTCACCGAAATTTTGAAGGATACAAACCTTGTTTTCATCACTGCCGGCATGGGCGGTGGCACTGGCACAGGTGCAGCACCTGTGATTGCCCAAATCGCAAAAGAACTTGGCATTCTCACCATCGCTGTCATCACAAAACCTTTTATGTTTGAAGGTCCAGTAAGACACAAAAACGCAGAAGAAGGGCTTGAAAGACTGCGTAAATATGTTGACGCTCTTGTTGTCATTCCAAATGAAAAACTCTTCCAAATTGTACCTAAAAAGACACCGATCCAAGAGTCTTTCCGCTTCGCTGACGATGTTCTTAGACAGGGCGTTCAAGGCATTTCTGACCTTATCGTTTTCCCGGGACTTATCAACCTCGACTTTGCCGATGTGACAACCATTATGAAGGATAAAGGTCTTGCCCACATGGGTATCGGCTATGGTGCCGGCGATAATAAGGCACTTGAAGCGGTAAAACAGGCTGTCGCAAGCCCTCTTCTTGAAACCACAATCGAAGGGGCAACAGGACTTCTTATCAACATCAAAGGTGGCAACGACCTCACACAAGACGATATCGGCGAGGCCGCATCTCTCGTAAGAGAAGTTGTTGACCAAAACTGCAACATCATTCTTGGTACAAGCATTGACGAAAACATGAGGGACGAAGTGGAAATCACCCTTATCGCAACAGGCTTCAAAAGCCCTGCACAAGAAAAAGAAGAAGAGGAAAAACAAAACGAAGTTCAATCTGCTCGCTCAATGGGCAATATGGCAGGTCAAAGACCTGACTTCTCTGCAAGAAGTATGTTTGCCTCTTATGCTCAAAAGGAAAGAGAAGAAGAAACCGCAAAACCTGATGTGTCTGTTGAAAAGAAATCAGCCGACCTCGGCTCTTCTCGTGTGGAACTGAAAAACTCAAATGTCCCACCATGGATTGAAAAACTGAGAAGAAATAAAAAATAGATAAAATTGTGTTAGTTACTTTTCTTGCGAAGAAAAGTAACCAAAAGGGAGAATGTTCTTTTCTAGTCATAGAAAAGAACCAAAAGAGGCTGGGGGTTAGCGACCAGCATTATGCTGGACAA
>CAZVYB010000012.1:0-21114 GCA_964631405.1 uncultured Lachnospiraceae bacterium | reverse complement strand
AAATGAAAACAGCTGTAATATATGCTAGATACTCTAGTGATAACCAAACAGAACAATCTATCGAAGGGCAATTAAGAGTTTGTCAAGAATATGCAGAAAGAAATGATATTGCAATTCTTGATACATATATTGACCGAGCTATGACAGGTACTAATGACAATCGACCAGACTTTCAAAGAATGATTAAAGATAGTGACAATAAAAATTGGCAATACATTCTTGTTTACAAAATTGATAGATTTTCACGAAATAAGTATGAAACAGCAAAATACAAAAAAATATTAAAAGACAATGGAGTTAAACTATTATCTGCTACGGAGAACATTCCAGATACTCCAGAAGGAATAATACTTGAAAGTTTACTTGAAGGCATGGCTGAATATTATTCAGCAGAACTTGCTCAAAAAGTCCGTCGTGGGTTGAACGAAAGCAGGATTAAAGGAAACTACACAGGTGGCACTCTTCCTTATGGATACAAAGTAGTTGATAAGAAAATATTAATCGACGAAGAAAAAGCAGAAATAATTAGATATATGTATAAACGATATTCTTTAGGTGCTCCTGTAACTGAAATTATACAAGATTTAGCAGAAAAAGGTATTATATACAAAGGCAAACCTTTCAAGCATAATACAGTTTACAAAATACTCAAAAACGAAAGATATACAGGAATATATCGACTTGGCGAAAAAGTATATGAAAATATGTTCCCACAGATAATAGACAACGAAACTTTTCACAAAGTGCAGATTAAAAATCAAGAAAATCATTATGGAAAGTATAGTATAAAATCTGTTTACCTATTTAGAAACAAACTTACTTGTGGATATTGTGGTATGCCTATAAGTGCCGAAAGTGTAAGAACTCGATATGGCAATAAAATAAACTATTACAAATGTAGAGGAATTAAAAAATATAGAAATGGATGTCAAAAAGAAACGATACGACAAGAAGTTTTAGAAGAATTTTTACTCGATACCATAATAAAAGAATTAGAAAAACCACAGACCATCAATTCTATAGTTAAAACATTAATTGATTTACAAAATAAGCTTACAAACAATAATACAACACTAAATATGATTGCAAAAGCAAAACAGCAAGCAGAAAATACACTTAATAATATTATGAAAGCAGTAGAACAAGGAGTTGTAAACAAGACGACAAACAAAAGAATGCAAGAAATCGAACAGCAGATTGAAATATTAGAAAGGCAAATTCTTATTGAAAAATCTAAATCTAGCATAAGAATAAGTGAAGAAGAAATACGAAAGTTTTATAGAAAAGCTCTGCAACAAGAACCTTTATCACTTATCAATTATCTTATAAAAGAAATTAAACTATACAATGACAAAATTGAAATAAGTTTTAATAGTCCAAACAAAAGCTCTGACAATCAGGGCTTTTCTTTTTTATCTATAACAAAAAATATGGAAAAGATTATACAACATAATCCAAATCCATTAATGATTGAAATGAAAATATCTTTTTACATTTAATCGTGGCTATTTATTCCATGGTGTACTTGACATGAGAACTCTGGAATAAGTTCTCTCGTGCAGTCAAGACAAAGAAGAAAGCGAAATGCTTTTTCTTTGCCTTTTTTAGATTTTGTATCATTCCACCTCATGTCAAGTACCTTTCACAACATAAACCGCCACTGAAAAGATAAGAAAAAAGCCTAAACCGAAAGTGTTTCGATTTAGACTTATTATGGTAGCCTCTAGGGGAATCGAACCCCTGATTCCGCCGTGAGAGGGCGGCGTCTTAACCGCTTGACCAAGAGGCCAAATTTAATTAACAAATGTATTATAACAAAACCAAAAGGTTATTGCAAGTGTTTTACATAATTTTTTTTCATTTTGGCATTTTTGGTTTTGTTTTTGACACGCTTTTGTATATACTAGTATAAAAAGAGGGCATATGCATAAAAGAAAAATCAAAATAGGACTTGCTTTTGGGGGCGGTGGTGCAAGAGGCTTTTGCCATCTTGGGGCTATAAAGGCGTTCGAGGAATTTGGCTTAAAATTCGATTTTGTATCGGGCACAAGTGCTGGCAGTTTGGCGGGAGCATTTTATGCTAGCGGGTTGACATACAAACAAATGTACGAGGCAATTAAAGATATAAAAGAAAAGGATATAAGAAAAAATATCATTCCTTTCACACCTTCCAAAATAGATGGCGTTGGAGAGATTATCATAAACAATCTTGGCGACATAGATATACAAGATTTGCCTACGCCATTTGCGGCAGTTGCGGTTGACATTAAATCAACAAAAGAGGTGTGTTTTGCAAAGGGAAATCTTGCAAAAGCGGTGATGGGCAGTTGTGCTGTTCCGGGGGTTTTTCAGCCTGTTGTTTATGATGACATGATATTGTGCGACGGAGGCTTGCAAAATACCATTCCCGCCGATATCCCTAGATATTTTGGTTGTGATTATGTCATTTCTATTGATGTCAACAAATCACGAACCTATGGCACTGATAGCACAAAATTTGTTGATGTGATTTTTTGCTCAATTCGTATTTTGATGAAGAGCAATGCGGTGCGTGGGTATGTAAATTCTGACCTTGTTGTAGCACCAGAAACAAAGCGTTTTAAGTCTACTAAAACTGATGGCATGGAGGAGATGATCGAGGAGGGATATAAAGCAACAATTGACGCAATGCCTCAAATTATGGAAATCTTTGCTAGAAAAAGAAGGAATAGAAAGAAATATTCATTTGAAGACATCATATTTGTTCAATGAAACAAGAGAAGAAGGATTTTAAAGAGAAAATTCAACAAAGCGTGCTAAGTAGTGGAGAGTTTTATGTAAAACTTTGTTTTACAATCCTTTTTGCCACTATTTTTATTGTCGCAATGATAACAGGCGATGGGTATAGATACTTTTATTCGACCATTTATGGGAATGAATTTCAAAACAATCAATTTCAAATACATACTATTGATGTTGGCAAAGGCGATTGCATTTTGCTTAAACTGCCAACAAATCAAACCATGCTGATAGACACGGGAGAGGAGGAATATTCGCTTAGAGTTCAAGAATATATCAAACAATTTATGATTGCCGAAAATGTGGAAAAGATTGATTATTTTGTGATTTCTCACCCTGATAGCGACCATATAGGCGGAGCGTTAAACCTCATAAAAAATTTCAAAATTGAAAATTTATTAAGACCGCCCGTCAAAAGCAAGAGCGAATGTGAGGCTGGACTATATAAGAACTATGATTACGACGATAGCGTGATATATGACGAATTGATAAAATATGCATATGATAATAATTTGCCCATGCATTTTGTAAGCAGTGGGCTTTCGTGGCAATTTGCAGGTTGCAAAATAGACTGCCTTTCGCCAAACGAGGGACAAAACTCAACATCAAACAATAATAGTGTCGTGCTTATGGTGGAGTTTTTGAACAAAAAATTTCTTTTTATGGGGGATTGTGAAAGCGGAATAGAAAGAAAACTGGTCGCCGATTATGGTGATTTCATTCAAGCAGATGTGCTAAAAGTTTCTCATCACGGCTCAAACACATCTTCTTCACAAGAGTTTCTTGAAGCAGTCAAACCAAAATATGCACTTATTTGTACAGATGGCAGTTCCAGTTACTTTCCTTCAAAAACGGTGATTTCACGCCTTGAAGGAGTAGGTGCGGAAATTTTGTCAACCGCAAAACTTGGAACAATCATATTAAGCATTGAAAATGGAGAGGTTGCTTTTTCCTCGGCAAAGAGGGGGGCAAATTATGTATCACTTGTGTTTGCTTGTTTACTTGTGGTTGTGCTGGTGATGTGGGAAAACCCGACGAAGAAATTGATATTTCCAAAAATACAAAAAAAAGTCGTTAAATAATTGTACAATATTGAAATTTATGTTAAAATAAATCCATGGATAATAAAACGCCTATAAACATTGCTATCGTATCACTCAGCGATAAGTTTTCAAAAACAATTGCATCAAGTTTGGCGACAAAACTTGATATGTTTATGGTGGATTGCCATGAAATGATAGTTTATGACCTTATTGACCCAAAAGATGTTTTGCAAAAATGTGGAGTAGAATACTTTAAAAAAAGAGAGCGTAGTGCAATCAAAAACTGTGCTGGCTTTTATAACACTGTAATATCGGTGACATATGACATTATGAAAGAATATTTTGAATTGTTTTCAAAATCTCTGATTGTTTATGTCAAACTTCCGCAAGAAAGGGTCAGCCAAGCACCAAATAAACTATCATACGAACATCGAGATAAAACCCTTGCCACAATTGCCGAAGGAAGGGTAATAGACTTAGACAAACGCTCTTCACTGCAAGCAGTGGAAAAAATAATATCAAAATTAGGAGATTTTTATGAAAATTGCTGAAAAGACACTAAATTTCGTCAAATCACTTACCGCCCAATCAATCACAAGTGCGGGAAGCGGACACACAGGGGCGTCCCTTGGCGTCAGTGCAATCATGCTTGCACTTTTCAAGGACCATTATACATTTGATGTGTCGGATACCGACTTTTTAAATCGTGACCGCTTTGTGCTTTCTGCCGGTCACGCTTGCCCAGTGTACTATACACTGCTGTCTTTGTTTGGCTATGATGTATCGCTTCAAGACCTTAAAGACCTAAGAAAATTAGGCTCAAAAACCCCGGGTCACCCCGAATATAAGGTGACCGATGGCGTGGAAGTGACAACTGGTGCATTGGGACAGGGGGTGGCAAATGCGGTTGGTATGGCAATTGCCCAATCTATGCTTGCCGAAAGATTTAATAGCGTAGGTTTCCCAATTATCAATCACTACACATACTGCCTTGCTGGCGATGGCTGTCTTATGGAGGGTGTTGCACAAGAGGCTTGCTCACTTGCGGGGCACTTAAACCTTAATAAACTTATTCTTTTGTATGATTCAAACGATGTCACAATGGACGGAAGTTTGAATATTTCAAATAAAGAAAATGTGGCAAAAAAATTTAAGGCGATGGGCTGGAATGTTATTAGATGTAACAAAGGAAATGATTTTTATGCTTGTTCTCGAGCGATTGCTCGTGCGAAGAAGTCGACAAAACCAACCATAATCATTTTTAAAACAACGATAGGAATTGGAACAAATAAAGAGGGGACATCAGCCGTTCACGGAGCGGTTCTCAACGAAGAAGAATTGAAGATATTTAACAAAAAAATGGGTATCCATGAAAAGTTTTATGTTTCAAATGATGTTCGTGACTGGTGTATGGCAACCGCTCGTGCAGGCAAACTTGCACATGAAAAATGGAATCAAGACTTGGCTGTTTATGCCACATCAAATCCAGAACTTTATCGCCAATTTGTAGGTTTTTTTGACAAGAAAAAGGTGGACATTGAAAAACTTGCTAGAAACTCCTATAAATGGGAGGGGCTCAGTGGTAGAGAACTAAACAAAATCATTTTAAATGAACTTTGTCAAAAACTTCCACAAATTATTGGGGGGACTGCTGATGTAGCCCACACAACAGGTGCATTGATTGAATCGGCGTCAAACTATAACTCAATAAATAGAAGAGGGAAAAATATCCACTTTGGGGTAAGAGAACACGCGATGGCGGGAATTTGCAATGGCATTGCACTTTATGAAGACTTTATCCCATTCTGTGCAACATTCCTTGCATTTTCAAACTATATGCTCCCGGCAATTCGAATGGCGGGAATGATGGGAATAAACACGCTTTACTTCTTCACTCATGATAGTATTTTGATTGGTCAAGATGGTGCAACACATCAACCAATTGAACAACTTGCTTCACTCCGCTCAATTATTGGACTTTCCGTCTATCGCCCATGCGACGCAAATGAACTTTTGGCTTGCTATGATAACTATTTGACAGAAGGGAGAGCGACAGCAATTGCACTTTCAAGACAGGATATGGCAATAGTTGAGGGTAAATATAAAGAAGCAAAATTTGGCGGATATATAATCAAAGAGGCCGAAAAAGATGCAGATGTCGTGATTTTTGCTTCTGGTAGCGAGGTTGCCCTTGCTTTGAATGTGGCGAATGAACTCTCAAAGAAACACTCAGTTTCAGTTGTGTCGATGCCTTGCATTGAGGCATTTGAAAAACAATCTCCTGCATATAAAAACAAGGTGCTTCAATCTTCTGCAAAAGTGCGGGTTGCAATTGAGGCATCAAATGACCCAATTTGGTATAAATATATTGGCAGTGACGGAATTTTTGTAGGGGTAAATGACTATCAAGGCTCTGGCGACGGCAGAGAAATATATGCAAAAGCAGGCTTTGCTGAAAAGGAAATAATCAAAAAAATTACTAAAAAACTGGGCAAATAATTTGCTAAAAACGGCAATTATTTGACATAAAAAAACAAAAAGCTCAACTCATGAAAAGACATCTCTTTGTATAATAGTAATATATTAAAAAAAGAGGTGTCTTTATGTTAAGTAAAAAAAGTATAGTTCTCAATGGTGTGTCTGACCGAGAAAAAAGGGCGGTTTTGACACTTGAAAATGATGAAGAATTCACAACAGGCAATGTCAGACTTTACAATTTTGGCATTTTGCCAAGGGGGATAATAAGCCTTGGCATTTGTCATGATGGGCAGGTGACCAAAGCAGGATTGACGCATACTGGCGGTATGGTTTTTACATTCAATTGCTCACTTAAAAAAATTCCGCAAAATTTTTCTTGTGCGATAGTCAACTTTCTTGACGGAGAGCCGACACCAATTTTGTATGGAAATAGCGAGGGCTATGGCGATGCAGATGCTTTGTTTGATAATGTGATTTCCTCTCTTTCAAAAGCGACAAACACTGCTGATGTGGAAAAGGTTCTTGACGAGGGGGGTGTTGAATATGCCGAGGAACTTGAAAGAGAAGTTGAAGAAGAAATTGATAGGTGCATGACCTGCCAAGATTGCGAAAACTGCAAGTATAAACAATTTTATATGCAGTCTGTTAGCACTATGTCAGAAAAAGAGGAAACTTCTCCTGTAAAAATGGAATTTTATGACGAAATGAAGGGACAGATAGAAGACCTTTTTGCCAACAATCCAAGCGAAGAATATCTGCAAGAGTTGATTCCAAATTCCAAATGGGTTAAGGTATCTCTTGGAAGCAATGATTATTATGTGCTTGGGCTTATTTACGAGGAGGAAAAATTGAAATATATATGCTATGGCGTTCCGGGCGTTTATCAAAAAAATGCACCGAGAGAACTTTCAGGATATCCCGTTTGGTTTCCTCTTGATGGGGAAAGACCTCAGGGATTTGGCTATTGGCTTTCATACCAAGACGCCGATAGCGGAGAAAGCGTGAAAGCGGTTGTGGAATAGGAGGACACATGAAAATTTTTTGGCTGGTTAGCCTGATAATTTTGATTGGAGTTTTGGTTGTGCTGGGTTTGTATGTTTTGGTTGGTCAAATGGCATACAATAGATGTTTGTCAAGAAATGGCAAATACAAAAAAGGGATAGAAAAGAAGATTATAAATAAGGCTCAAAATCTTTTTGCCCAAGATGTCGAAAGGGTGGAATTAACCAGCAGTGACGGTTTGAAATTGAGAGGGATTTTTAAGGCAGGTGGCGGTGAGAAACTTGCAATTTTGGTGCACGGATATGGTGGAAATGCCTATCAAATGGAAGAATATGCACATATTTTCACATCAAGGAATTATGACATTTTGGCAATAGACCAAAGATGCCATGGAAGAAGCGAAGGACAAGACCTTACCATGGGGGAGAAGGAAAGCCAAGACCTTCAACAATGGATTTTTAAAATGCTTGAACGAAACCCAAGATACAAAATAGTCCTTTTTGGTATATCTATGGGGGCGACAACAGTTTGTATTGCCAGCGGACAAAACCTACCATCAAATGTTGTTCTTGCAATCGAAGATTGCGGATTTGACAACGCATACAAACAACTTGCCCATGTTTACCATAAAAGCAAATTTTCAAATAAGACGATTTTTTGGATATTTTATTCCTTTACAAAGCAGGCAAAAGCATTTGACCTTAAAAAGGTGGACGCAGGTCAAGCACTTAAAAATTGCAAGATACCAATGCTGTTTATTCATGGCGATAAAGACGACTTTGTGCCAACTGCAATGCTATCAAACCTATCATCACAACTTCCTGAAACAAGAAGAGAGGTGTATGTAGCCCAAGACTCCGCCCATGTGCAATCTTACACAAACAATCGTCAAAAATATGAGAGATTGGTGCATGATTTTCTCTCCCGATATTATATGTAAATAAAAATCAAATTAAATAGAATAATAAAAAACCAAGAAGGTGCAATTTTTGCACCTTCGTTTATTTCTCACTTTTTTCTTTCAAATATTCAAAGTCAGCCATTGCTTGACTTTTTTGCTTTTCAAGCAGATTTTCCCTGCCAGCACTGATTGTTGTCGCAAATCGTCGTTGATTTTTTAAGTAGCCAATATAATTTTCATCAACAATTTCACTGTCAAGATACAACCTGTTTTCATTTGGCAGAAAACGAAATAAATTCCAAAAACCACACTTGACGGCATTTGCTGAGTCACTCATCATATCAGAAAGTTCAAACCCTTGGTTGATGCAAGGGCAGTATGCAACAACAACGCTCACTCCGTTGTGCGATTGAGCCTCTTTAAACGCCCTGATGCTCTGCTCAATGCTTGCCCCAAGTGCAATTTGAGCAACATATACATTTTCATAATTAAGTGCAATTTTTGCGAGATTTTTCTTAGAACATTCCTTTCCGCCTTCGGCAAATTTGATAGATGCACCAGTAGGCGTCGCTTTACTTGCCTGCCCGCCAGTATTTGAATAACTTTGGTTGTCAAGCACCAGAATGTTCACATTTTCGCCACTTGAAAGGACATGGTCAAGCCCGCCAAAGCCGATATCATTTGCCCAACCGTCGCCACCAATAATCCAAATGTGTTTGTCCTTGTTGTTGGTAAAATCATTTCCCAGTTTAAGCCCAAGCCCAAACTCGGCATTGTCCTCAAATAAACTGTTTGCCCAGAAAATCCCGCCATTTTTATCCTTTCCATAAGGGCATGAGCCGTATGTTCCCGCATAGATTGAAGAACAACCAGTGGCATTTGCAATAACCATATTGCTTCCGTTTATCATTGTCAATAATTTAAGATAGGGGGTCTGCCCGCAACCAGCACACGCTCCGGGGAATTTGAACAAACTTTCGCAAAATTGAATTCCTTTTGCCGTGTTCTGCGAGAAGAGCGATTGATTGCTTTTTTCATGCGATATGCCGTTGTTATATTCAGCAATTTTTTCCTCTAAAATCTCTTCTGCACCCTTCATTTCAAGTGCTTTTTTAATTGCGGGGCAGGTTTTAGCACAAACGCCACACCCAGTGCAATCTTCTGGCGAAAGCAAAATTTTATATAACTTATTTTGCAAACCCATTGCAGGAGCAAAACCCTCCTTTTCGCAAGTATTGTCCTCTGTCAATATTGCAGACAGTGCAGAATGAGGACAGGCAAGCACACATTTGCCACACTGAATACAATTTTCTTTTATCCATTTTGGCAATCGAGATGCTATTGCACGCTTTTCAAACTTTGTGGTGTCAAGTGGGGCAGAACCGTCAGCAGAAAATTTAGAGAGAGGGATTTTGTCGCCCTCCAATTTGCTGATAGGGCAGATAATGTCTTGATAGAATTTGTCGTCAATTTTTCGACTTCGCTTTTCCTCAACGCCTGACAGCCCTTCAACATCAACCCTTTGTATAGATGCAAGAGCGATTTGTATGGCTTTGATGTTTTTGTTTACAACCTCTTGACCCTTGCTTGCAAAAGAAGAATGCACATATTTGCCAATATTTTCCTCAATTTCTCTATCACAAAGAAGTTGCCCGCATTTAAATAGGGCGGTTTGCATGATTATATTGATTTTGCTTCCAAGTCCGCATTCTTTTGCGATTTTTTGACCATTTATGATAAAAAACTTTGCGTTTTTTTCTTTCAATTTGCAAACAAAATCTTTTGGCAAAACCCCATCAATTTCATCTGGCGAAAAAATGGTGTTTAAAAGTACAATGCCATTTTCTTTCAACCCTTTCAAACAGTCAAATCTTCCCACAAAAGAAAAGTTGTTGATGGAAATTATGTCACTTCTGCCAAGCAAATACTCGCTTAAAATTTCACTTTTTGAAATACGCAGGTGAGAGGTTGTCAGACTGCCAGATTTTTTGCTGTCATATTCGAAATATCCTTGAACATTATTTTCATAATTTTCACCCAAGATTTTGATGGTCGCCTTACTCGCAGAAACAGAGCCATCAGAGCCAAGCCCCATAATTTTGATTGAGAAATCTTGCGTTTTTGAATCGTATGGAAGGATTTGCAAAGAAGAGCCAAAGAGGTCGTCATCAATACCAACAGTGAAATTGTTTTGAGGAACATAAGACTTCATATTTTCAAAAATAGAGTGTGCGTGTTCTGGCAAAAATTCCTTTCCGCCAAGCCCATATCTGCCACTGAGAATGTGAATATCTTTCCCCAATAAAGTAGATGCAACATCAAGAAACAGGGGAGGGTTTGCCCCGTTTTCTTTTGTTCTGTCAAGCACGGTGACAACCTTTGCAGAACGAGGAAGGAGCGATAGGAAAGCCTGTTGCAAGAAAGGACGATACAGACGCACCTTTATAAGACCAATTTTTTTATTAGGGTTTTCTTTGATATATTCTTCAATTGTTTGGCAAGATGATGCCATAGAAACAACAATTTGCTCCGCATTGCTGTCGCCGACATATTCAAATGGTGCAAATTCTTTTCCAGTCAAATTTTTTATTTGTGCAAAGATTTCAGTTAGATTGTTTTCAACAGTCCGATAATTTTCTTCATTTCTCTCTCGGTTTTGAAAAAACACATCAGGGTTTTGAGCCGTTCCGAATTGTTTGTCCTCATAAGAGTTTATATAACCTTTTGCAAGCCCGTCAAAAAGTGGCAAAATTTCATGTTCTTCAAAAACATCAATTTTTTGAATTTCATGACTTGTTCTAAATCCATCAAAAAAGTGAAGGACGGGCAGACGACATTTGAGGGCGAGAAGGTGCGATGCCAAAGCCATATAGTGTGCTTCTTGCACAGAGTTTGACGCAAGCATAATAAAGCCTGTCATACGAGATGCCATGATGTCGCTGTGGTCACAAAAGATTGAAAGAGCGTGACTTGCGACAGCCCGAGTTGCCACATGAAGGACGACAGGCAAGCACTCGCCTGCCATTTTATGCATATTAGGAAGCATCAATAAAAGCCCTTGACTTGAAGTAAAGGAGGTTGTAAGAGCTCTTGAGAGCCCTACGCCGTGCATAACGCCAGCAACACCGCCTTCACTTTGCATTTCAATCATTTTTACATCTTCGCCAAAGATGTTTTTTTCTCCTTTGGCAGACAGTCCACTACAAAACTCCGCCATAGGACTTGACGGTGTGATTGGGTAAATAGGAATGACTTGTGAAAGTTTATAAGCAATGCTTGCGACAGCACTTGCTCCGTCGGTGATAATTTTTTTCATATAGACCTCGAAAATACTTAAAAATATTATATGAATTTTGCCAATTTAAGTCAAATTAAAAAATGTATTCAAAATATTTTTGCTTTTGCGGATAAAAGATGTATAATAGAAATATGAAAAGAGTTCTTCTTGTGATTGAATATGATGGCACAAATTACAGCGGTTGGCAAAAACAACCATCTCAAAAAACCATTCAAGGTGAGATTGAGGGGGCAATTTTTCGAGCAATTGGCAGAGAAGTGGAGATTTTTGGTAGCGGTCGCACCGATGCTGGTGTGCACGCTCTTCATCAAACCGCACATTTTGACCTTGATGTTCCAGTTCCAATTTCAAAACTCGCAGGGATATTGAACAATGTTTTACCTGCTGATATTGTCATAAAAGAGGCGTTTGAGGTGGCGGGGGACTTTCACGCTAGATTTTTAATCAAAAAAAAGTGCTATTTGTATAAGATATACAATGGCGAGGAGAAAAGGGCATTCCTAGCCAATCGCATGGCATGGGTAAAAAAAAATGTTGACATAAAAAAGATGAAGGAATGTGCAAAACTTCTTGTTGGAGAACATGATTTTAGGGGACTATGCTCAGCAAATACCTGTGCAACAGATTTTGTGCGAAAAATATTTTCTATTGATATAAAAAGAGAGGGCGATTATATATATGTCGCTGTTCAGGGAAATGGCTTTTTGTATAATATGGTAAGAATAATTGTCGGCACGCTGATAGATTATTCACTTGACAAAATCACCCTTGAAGATGTCAAGATTGCACTATGCGAGGGAGAGCGTTCAAAAGCGGGGCAAACAATGCCCGCCTGCGGACTATATTTGCAAGATACAATTTATTAAATGGTGGAAATGTTTGATTTTTGTCATATATTGTGCTAAAATAATCAAGAATTTTTAAAAATTGGAGAAATTATGAAAACTGATAGACAACTGAAAGAATTGTGGAATAAATTTTTTACAAAACATGGATTTAAAAAAATACCGGGATACTCAATCATTCCAGAGAATGACCCAACAGTGCTTTTCACCACTGCTGGTATGCACCCACTTGTGCCATACCTGTTGGGAGAGAAACACCCATACGGTGAAAAGATTTATGATGTGCAAAGATGTATAAGAACAAACGATATTGACGAAGTGGGCGATAATAGTCACCTCACACTTTTTGAAATGCTTGGGAATTGGACACTTGGCACTTGCGATAAAAAAGAGATGATAAAACTTTCTTTTGAGTTTTTGACAAGCCCAGAATACTTAAATATTCCAGTTGAAAAACTTGCAGTCACCGTGTTTGAAGGCGACGAGGTTGCCCCTCGTGACGAAGAGGCGTTTGATGCTTGGAAAGAGTGCGGAATGAAGGAGATTTTCTTTCTTCCAAAGGAAAACAATTGGTGGGCACTTGGTGGCGGAGTTGGGCCATGCGGGCCAGATACCGAAATGTTTTATGACACTGGCAAACCAAAGTGCTGTGACACCTGCTCACCAGCCTGTGATTGCGGAAAATATTTGGAAATTTGGAATGATGTTTTCATGCAATACCTTGTCAAAAACGCCGGAGAGAAGGCGGAAAAACTTGCCAGACCAAACATTGATACAGGAATGGGACTTGAAAGAACGGTTGCTGTGCTGAATGGTGCAAAAAGCGTGTATGATAGCGGTTGCCTTAAAAGGGTGATTGACTTTATTGGTGAAAAGGCGGGGGTTTCTTATGAGGAAAGCGAAAAATCAACCCGTTTTTACCGCATAATCACCGACCATTTGCGTTCTTCTGTGTTTATTTTGGGTGACGAAAGAGGTGTTACGCCTTCAAATGTTGGACAGGGCTATATTTTAAGAAGATTTATCAGAAGGGCAATCAATTGTGCAAGAAATATCAAATTTGATTGCAAATACTTTGCCGATATCGCAGATATTTATGTTGATGAATATGGTCAAGATTATGAAGATATTGCTTCAAAAAGGGCGTTTATCAAGGAAGAACTTGGCAAGGAAGTAGAAAAGTTTTCAAAGGCAATTGAAGAAGGCTATAAAGAATTTGAAAAGGTGATTGCTGGCGTTGAGAAACATAAAGAATTTGCTTCTAAAAATGGTCAAACAGTAGAAAACAAGATTGGGGGGAAGGCTGTGTTCAGACTTTATGATACATTCGGCTTTCCATTTGAATTGACAAAAGAACTCGCTCTTGAACGCGGGTATGAAGTTGACGAGGGAGAATTTGAAGAGCGTTTTAAAGAACATCAAGAAAAATCTCGCCAAGCATCTGCGGGAATGTTCAAGGGAGGACTTGCCGACGACTCAAAACAATCAGCATACCTTCATACCGCGACCCATTTGCTTCTGGCAGGTCTTCAAAAGAAATATGGCAAAGAAGTCAAACAAAGAGGCTCAAACATCACCCCAGAAAGACTTCGTTTTGACTTCAACCTTGACCATAAAATGACAAAGGAAGAGATTGAAGAGATAGAAAAGTTTGTCAATGAAGCAATCAAACAGGAAATTCCAGTTGTTTGCAAAACTATGACTGTGGAAGAGGCAAAGCAGGAAGGGGCAGAAGGCATCTTTACAAACAAATATGGTGCAGAAGTCAAAGTGTATACAATTGGGGGCGTAAGCAAGGAAATTTGCGGTGGTCCACACGCAGAAAACACCAAAGACTTACATCACTTCAAAATAGTTAAGGAAGAATCATCTTCAAGCGGAATACGCCGTATCAAGGCAATTCTTGACTAATCATGCCAAATTGCTATTGTAATTTACAAAAATATATGATATAATAATTGCATAAGATAGTTGCGTAAAGCAACTGGCGGAGGACTTATGGCAAAAAAGGGAAAAATAAGAAAGGGCTTCACGACATACTTGCTTGTTTTGTTTATCGCTCTTATTGCGGCATTCATGATATTTGTGACTGTCATGCTTTTTTCTCCCTTCAAAAACATTTTGGGATTTAAATATTTCTTATATCAAACAGAAGATTATGTATATAATGTGACCGGTGGTGCAGAAGGGGAGATATTTGACTTTTCTAAAATAGAGGAAATAAAAATTGACTGCAACTATGCAAATGTTCGAGTGGAAAGATATGACAACCTTGACAGTAATGCAATTATTATAGAAAACAACACAAAAGGATTTGCCAGAGAAACTCAAAATACAGATTTTAAATATACACTCACATACGAAAACACTGCAAAAACAATCTTGAATGTCACCGTACAAGAACCTGATGGCTTTTTGTACCTCAGCAAGGAGGTGAACATAATAGTTGCAGTACCAATTCAATCGTCATATGCACTTGAAAATACAAAAGTTGATATCACCAATACATCAGGACATATCTATATCGGCAATAATACAAAAATCACAACAGTGGGAAGCAACGAGATAAACCTCAACTCACTCAGCGTAAAAACCAACAGCGGAGAACTTATCATATTTCCTCTTATTGAAAGCGGGTTTGATGACATTTTCATAAAGTCAGCAAAAGGCGATGTAAGCATACGCACAGACCTTATTGCAAATGCTTTTGAAATTCATTCAACCGACGGCGATGTTGAGATGCAAAATATCATATGCACTCAATCCAATATGGTTCTTGATGTCGACAATTCAAAATTCACCGCAAAATCAATTGTGTCCAATGTAGACCTTTCAATCAAAAAAGGAATACTCAACGCAGAACAAGTCACAGGAAATGTTGTAGCAAACGATTCAAATGAACAGATGAAATCTGCGACAATAAAACTGGGTAAAGTATATGGTGCTGTAAGTATTCCATTTGCCAATGAGTCTAGAATAACAATTGAAGAACTTTCAAGCGAAAGTGAATGTTATATTCATGCCACATCAGGCGACATCACAATTGGAAAAACATATGGCTATGTGGATATTGAAACAGCGTCAGGTAATATAAATCTTTACACATACGCAACAGACTTTAAGGTAAAATCAACATCAGGCACAATTGATGTGAAATTTGATAACACAACAATCAAAAACCAACTTGACATTTCTTCAACAAAAGGGAAGGTTAATTTGGCGGTAAAAAACAACCTTGCTTTTGTGCTTGCCGTGTACAATTGTGCCGGCGAAAGCAGGATTGATGGAGTGAATATAGATTTCCTTGGCGGGAAATTCACAAATCCTCTTACAATCAATGGAGGCACAAAAATCATCAAGATAATCACAAACGCCAAAGTTGATGTCACGCTTATTTAAACAAAAGGGGCAAATAAAGCCTCTTTTTTGTTTGTTTTTATGACAAAAAAATGTATACTTAGTTTAAGGGGAAAAGATGAAAATTTTACATTCAGCAGACTGGCACTTGGGCACAAAAAATATCAAGTTGCCCCCATATCAACAACAATGCATGAAAGAGGAAAGGCTGATTGCTGTGCAAAATCTTTTTGAAAATGCATATTCACAGGGTTATGACGCTATACTTATTTGTGGCGACCTTTTTCATTCAAAATCGGTGACTCAGAAACTTGCCAATACATTTTTTAGGGCGGTTGAAGATTTTGCAAGACCAGTTATTTATGTCGAAGGAAACCATGACGAAAACACCCTTGTAAGTCATCAAGCCCCAAAAAACTTTTATTTTTTGAATAAAGCAAACCCTAAAATCACAATAAATGGCGTTAATTTTTATGCTGATGCCGAAGGACAGGCAATCGACCAAAACCAAATCAATGTCTTGCTTTTGCATGGGAATATCGAAACGCCTGCTGATAATGATTATGTGAATATCAAAACATATTTTCAATATAATTTTGATTATATTGCCCTCGGCCATATCCATCAAATGAAAAAGTACAAAAAAGACAACCAAATTTTCGCTTATAGCGGAAGCCTTTTTTCAAACGGCTTTGACGAAGTGGGCGATAAGGGCTTTTTAGAGGTGGTAATTGAAGATAAACGGGTAGAGAAGATAGAATTTCACCCATTTGCAGAAAGAAGATATATGGTTTGCGATTGCGATATTTCTGCCTGCCAAACAAGCGGTCAAATTGCTCAAAATATAAAAAAAAATTTTAATGAAAGGGGAATTTCACAACAAGACCTTGTGCGAGTGATTTTAAAGGGGAAATATGAAGAAAACTCAGAAAAATCACTTGAATATATCAAAAAACAATTTGAAAGGCAGTTTTATTTTGAACTTAAAGACCAAAGCACGCTAAAATTTGATTTAAACAAAATAAAAGAAGAAAAATTATCTTTTAAATATGAGTTTATTTCACTTATTGAAAACAGCGACCTTGCAGATGAAGATAAAAGAAAGATATATGAAATAGGTCTAGAAGCCTTAAAAGGCGAGGACATTGACATATGAAAATAAATAGGATATATATACAAAATTTCGGGAAATTACAAAACATTGAAATTGATTTAAAAGAGGGGCTAAACCAATTCTTTTATGAAAATGGTTATGGCAAAACAACCCTTTCTATCTTTTTAAAAGCAATGCTTTATGGTATGCCACCTTCACGAGAGAATATCAAGATGGAAAGAAAAAGATATTCACCATGGCAGGGCGGTACATTCGGCGGATATATTCAATTTGAATGGGAACAAAACCAGTATAGATTGACCAGAAACTTTGCAAAAACCCCAGAAGGCGATTTTTGTGAACTGTTAGATTTAAAAACAAACAAATCAATTGACCTTCACGGTAGAGAAGTGGGGGAAATTCTTTTTGGCGTTGGCAAAGACACATTTCAAACGACGGCATTTTTCCCGCAACTCAATTTTGGGGTGTCGCCAAATCAAGAAACTTCGGCAAACATTTTGGGACTTGATAAGTTCAAATACGACCTTGCAAACCTTAACACTGCAATTTCACAAATCAAGAAAAAATTGACTGAAGCCAAAAGAGAGAAGGCAGATAAGACCACTATTGAAAGACTAAGAAATGACTTGCAGTATAAAAGAGAAATCCTTTCGCAACAACAATCACAACAGCAAAAACTTTCGAGAGAAATGGCGGAAGCAAGAGAAGAAGTGGGACGCCTTGCTGACACTGCACAACAGACAAAAAAAGAATTTGATTTTCATAAACAAAGATATGAAAGCAAACAAAAACTAGAAAACCAGTTGCATCAAAAACAGGAAGAGATAAATCAACTTTTGACTTCTCTCAACAAAACACAACAACAAGAAAAACAAAACAAAAATATTTGGACAATCGCACTGACGCTTTTGGGACTATTGGGCGTCACTTGCGGAAGTATTTTAGGTGCTTGCAAAATCATAACACTTCCAGTCATGATAACCATTCTTGCTCTTTCAGTTGCTTGTGCCTGCACTGGGCTGATTTTGAAAACAAAACAAAAAAAGAAAACATCTTCAATCAGCGATTTCCAACAAACGGAACTTGAAAAAAGACTTTCACTTTGCAATCAACAAATTGCCGTACTGAAAGAAAGTTTGCTTGCCTATCAAAATTGCGAAAGCCCAGACTATGATATGGTTGAAAAACTGAATGATGCACTTTTTAATAGGAAAATGATGGTACAAAACCTAGAAAAAGAATATCAACTATTGTCAAACCAAATTGAGAAAACAAATGAAGAAATAGATTTGTGCTCTTTTGAAATTGCTCAAAAAGAAGAAAATTTGGCAAATTCGACAAAAAGGGTACAACTTTTGACGCTTACAAAAGACTTTTTGCTTAAAGCAAGCGAAAATGTATCTTCACGCTTTGTAGAGCCTGCAAATGTCGCCCTTCAAGAAATTTTGCAGAAATTTCAAATTCGCAACAGACAATTTGTGATTGATAATAATTTTGATGTCAAAGAAATCTCACTTGCGGGAATTAAAGAGAAGGAATATTCAAGCCAAGGCTATCAAGATATACTTTCATTTTGCGTGAGAATATACCTCTTGAAAGAGATTTATAAAAATGAAAAACCTTTTGTTGTGCTTGATGACACCTTTGTCAATCTTGACGATGAAAACATGAAAAGGGCGGGTGAGTTTTTAAAAAACCTTGCAAATGAGTACCAGATTATATACCTTTGTTGCAACTCTCGCTGTAAAATTGTTTAATATTGCGACAAAAAAGAGGCTTCAACATCAGCCTCTTTTTCATTAAAAGAAAAACAAATTTTCAAATTTCTCGTCCAACGCCACACATAATAAAAGGGCAAGTTTTGCAGACGGATTAAACAAATTTTTTTCAATTGAAATAATTGTCTGCCTTGTGGTGCAAACCATTTTTGCAAGTTCTTCCTGAGAAAAACCTTTTTCAATCCGTCTTGCTTTTATGTTGTTTTTTAACATCAAATCATTGTTCATGCAAGCACTCCTGTCGCAAAAAGAATATAAAATGTCAACATTGTGATTGCCCCAAGCCCTTCAAGTATCGCACCTAAAAGCACAGGCCAAGGTCTTTTTGCAAGAAAATATTGACAGAAATAAAACACGCTCGCCCAAATCATGCAAATTGATGCAATCGCATAAATGGCGGTGTAATGCCCAATTGCTCCTTCAATCACCATAAACACAACAGCAACAATGACGGCAACAATGTTTCCAATCCAACATGACTTGTTGATTTTGACCTTTTCCATTTCACCAACCACGGCCTTTTTGCCTCCTGCCTTTTTCAAAATTTCTTCCTTTTCCATAATAACCTCCTTTTGTAAAGTTTTCTTTACATTTTTATTATATGCTTGCTTGATGCGTATGTCAAGTTTTATTTACATATTTTTTAGAAGATTTATGAAAAATTTTTACAACAGTTGAAAATTATCGTCTGTTGGATAATACTTTTCTTTTTCTTGCAATTGAAAAAGAATGTCCTGCTGAGAGTATGGGCGAAAATGGTTTAGGTCACAACTCACATTCAGCCCAAAAGAATACCATTGCCCTCGTGACCTATGTAAATGCCCAACAAGATTTATGTAGCCTTTTTTATAGTCAATTGGCTTGTGCGTTAAATAAAAGTCAAATCCGTCAAATGAAAGATATTCTTCTTTTTTGACATCAGTTATTCCTAAATTGACAAGAAATTGCCTAAACTTTTCAAAATTATTGTCAAAATAATGTTCCATGATGCGATACTCGTTGTTGCCCATAATAAGAATAATCTTTGCCTTGATTTTCTTAAAATAGGGCAGTGACTTTTTCCAAACAACAGATTTTGGACTGTTGCAATCAAGCAAATCGCCAATCACATAAAGAGTGTCGTCCTTGCCCATAATTTTATTCCATAAACGAATGGTGTACCTGTCATACTCTTTTATATTTTTAAAGGGTCGATTGTCATGACACATTGTTTCAATGTCTGAAAAATGTATGTCACTTGTGAAATAAATCATTTTATATTCTCCACAACAATAATATCACTTTTTTCTCAAAAGGCAAAGTTTTTTCTATAAAATTAAGTTTTATCCTGTCAAATTGATAGCCAAATATAAAAAAATATGATATACTCTCTTCAAATAATAGGGGGATAATATGAAATTGGAAGAAATCATTGCAAACATAGTCAAGGACATCAAGGCACTCAAATCACAAACAAAATTTTTCTTTAATGACTATTTCGACAAATATTCTGTCAAGAAAAATGAAAAATTAAAGGTTTTCACCGCAGTTGTTGACTCTCTTAAAAACAGCGTTCATGTTGACGAAGAATATGAAAACGCAGTTGTTGGTATGCCATTCAATCTTCCATATATCAAAGGCAGGGCAAAACAAAAGAAAGAAACACTTGAAGTTGCCGAAAAAGAGTATGACGCTTTGACTGCAAATAGAGAATTTTACCTTGCAATCAATCGTGGTGCAGTCGTTCCAAAAAATCATCCCAAATACAATAATAATAGAGTGTATGTCAAAATTGTAGATAGCAGAAATAACCCAGAAACAATCGTTGATATAAGCGGAACAAGTTATATCATCAGTGAAGAAACATTTGCGCAAATCAAACAAATCACAATCAAAAACTTGGATAACCTAGCAAAAATCGCATTGACACAAACTCCAACCTACCTTGCTGACAATGCAATTGACGGATATTGCGAAAGCATTTGTATAACAATTGGGGGAATGTCATTGCAAATAAATGGTGCAGTTGCCGATAAAACGATAGCCAAAGCCTGCTCAACATTTATTGAAACAATCTACAAAATAATCGCAGTGGATTAACCTTTAAAACGACTTAATAATAAGTCGTTTTTTAATGGCATATTGCCAAACTTTGCATAAATTCTTATCATATATTTTGACACAAAATTTGACTCAAAATACTCTCAAAAATGGACGATTTTCAACCCTACTTAAGAAAAAGCCTCAAAAAAGTTGTGTCATAAAGAAAAAGGCTACAAGTCTTTATTTTAAAGACTTATAGCCAATAATTTTGGTGCGAGTGGTGTGAGCCACACCCTAAAAATCTAGCGATTTTCAGGGAACCCAATCGAACAAGTTCGACTCCCACAAATAAAAAAAACAGGCAAAGCCTGCTTGGTGCGAGTGGTGGGAGTCGAACCCACACGGTGTTACCACCTCGGGATTTTAAGTCCCGTGCGTCTGCCATTCCGCCACACTCGCATATGAGAGATAAATAAGTTGTAAAGTTAGCACAAGAGA
>CAZVYB010000011.1:0-22792 GCA_964631405.1 uncultured Lachnospiraceae bacterium | reverse complement strand
ACGCCGTTCGCCCCGCTTTTAATTTGGAGTTTTAAAAAAGAAGGCATTTATTGAAAGAAATAAATGCTTTTTTAATATTTTTGTAACACAATTTTTATTTATTTTTTTTTAAATAATTATTTATTTTGTTTGAATATTTATTTTTAAATAACAATCGTATTTTGTTTATATGATAGAAAATAGTTTAGTAAAAAAGAAAAATATATCAAATGATATTTTTGATATATTTTTTTATTATTTATTTTTGTTTGATTTATTATTTATTTCTAATAAATTTTTAGTTTGAGCGTTAAGTGGAGATGTTACTTTTTGCCCCAGTATTTTTTCATATCTTTGTCTGGTGTCGCCAGCAAACTGTCCGCCTTTTCTGGCAACTTATTTGCTTTCTTCAAACCAAATGGTTCTGACTTTTTTGTCTTCAAAAACTTTTATATTTGACATTTTCGCTCCTGTTTTTTATTAAGATATTTATAAAATAGTCACATCAATTGTATTGAATGGGATATTGTTTGGGTTTTGGATTAGGGTTATGTTTTCGCCTTGGGCAAGGGTTAAGGAGAGGTTTGCAAGTGTAAGGAGAGGCGTTTGCGTTGAGCCATCAATTGCGAAGATAGGGGCATTGTATGCGTTGATTTGTGTGTCTTTTGTTTGGCCATAGATTATGATATTTTTATCGGCTGGGAGGGTGATTGTTTTTGAGGTATTGTAAAAGCCTTCTGCAAGCATAATACTATCGCCGTCAACTGCGTTGTCTAAAATTGTTTGAAGGGTTGAAAAATCTTCAACAATATATTTTGCCCGCACTATCACATCAATTGCGGTTGAAAGATTGTCATAAGAGATAAGCACTGAGTTTGAATTATAGGCAAATGGAGTTGTGTCATAGTCAAAGGTTGTGATTGTTTGGTGTTTCCCGCTGGCGTAAAGAAGTTGCAAGGTCATTCCTGTTGGGTCGAAGGTTTCGCCCACAAAATAGGTGAGTTTTGTTGGTTTAGTGGTGACGATGATTGCGGTTGCAAAGTCTGGTGTCACTATGACTTCGAATGAGGCTGAAAAACCTTTATATTCAACCGAAATGGTTGTGTTTTGCATAAGTGTATCGGGTGCGTTTATTTGATATTCCTCCGAAGGGATTTCCCGTTCTTTTCCGCTTTCATAAAATGCGGTGAGAATAAGGTTGTTTGGGTCAAAAGTTTCCCCTTCATAATATTCTTTTTTTACATAGTCGGTATTTAGTTCTATTTTATAAACCTTTCCGTCGTTGACCGTCACCTCGCATTCTGCTTTGATGTCTGAGTTTTTTATTTGTGCGGTGATGGTTGTTTTTCCGTAGGCTTTGGCGGTGACTTTTCCCTGTTGATTGACTGACGCAATAGTTATATCTTCGCTTGACCAAACAACAGAAAATCCGTTTGCCTTTTCTGGTGAGATTTCTAGTTGTAGGTAGGTGGTGTTTCCGATAAAAAGTTCTATTTCACTTTTTGTGAATGAAATATTTTCAACTGGCACGCTTTCCCTTCCGCAGGCAAACAAAAAAAGAGAAGAAAGCAAAATTATTATTGATAAAAGGGATATTTTAGCAATTTTCATAATATTTTTCTCCTCTTTTTAAGTTTTTTATATAATTTTTGGTATATTTTTATTTTTTATTTATTTAACATTTTTAATGCTTATTTTTTAATAACATTCATGCTTTGTTTGCATAACAATAAAACGCATAACTAAATTATCAAAAAATGTTTTTTAAATATTTTTGTGAATTTTTTTAATATTTTATTTTATTTTTGCAAATATTTTTTGTTTTTTTATTCTTGTTGCAACAATTTTTCGTAATTAAGTCCCATTGCTTCCTTCATTTTTTCAAGGGTTTCTCTTGCGTGAGCGGAAGCGATTTGAGAGTTTTTGAAAAGCATTTGATAAAGTTCATTGATGTGCTTAAGGCACTCTTCTCTGCGTTTGCGGATTGGGGAGAGAAGTTCATTTATGATATTATTTAAAAAAAGTTTGACTTTGACATCGCCAAGTCCCCCTCTTTGGTAGTGGGCTTTAAGTTCTTCAAGGTTTTTGTATTCTGGGAGGTATTTTGCAAAATGTTCGTCAGTGGCAAAGGCGTCAAGGTATGCGAAAACAACATTTCCTTCAATTTTGCCCGGGTCGGTGACCTTGATATGGTCGGGGTCTGTGTATGCTGACATGATTTTTTGTTTGACGGTTGCCTCGTCATCGCAAAGATAAATTGCGTTTCCTGCCGATTTTGACATTTTCACCTTGCCATCAAGTCCGGGAAGGCGTCTGCAAATTGAGTCCTCTGGAAGCATTGCTTTTGGTTTTGCAAAAATCTCCTCTTTTGGTTTATATGTGAAATTGAAAGAAGAGAGAATTTCGTTTGCCTGTTCAATCATTGGCAGTTGGTCGTCACCCACAGGCACTATGTTTGCACCAAATGCCAAAATGTCTGAGGCTTGCGACACTGGGTAGTTGATAAAGCCGATTGGAAGGCTTGTTTCAAACCCTCTTTGTTTGATTTCTTCTTTGATGGTTGGATTGCGTTGAAGGCGTGAGAGGGTGACAAGGTTCATAAAATATGTGGTCATTTCGGCAAGTTCTGGCACTCTTGATTGAATAAATATTGTCACCTTGTTTGGGTCAATCCCCGCAGAAATATAGTCAATCACAACTTGAATGAGGTTGTTTTTGACTTTGTCGATATTGTTTGCGTTGTCGGTGAGTGCTTGAGTGTCCGCCACCATGATATAAAATCTGTCATAACCTCCCTTCTCTTGGAGTGCTATGCGGGTTTTGAGTGAGCCTACATAATGTCCAAGGTGGAGGTTTCCTGTTGGTCTATCGCCTGTAAGAATGATGTTTTTCATTGTTTTTTGTCCCTTTTATGTTGTTTTTTGTTTTGATTTTAATCCCTCCGTCTGTTTTTGTCAAATCTTTGCGGATAAATTGAAAGTTTTTGTGATATTTTTTGTTTTTATTTTTATACTAAAATTGTCGAAAAATTGGTTGCTTTTATTGCTAAATAATTGTATAATAAATTTATCATAAAGCAAGCCCCTCAGTGGGCGGGCAAAGAGGAGTACAAATTATGGTAAAAAAATTTGTCAAAGGAATTTTTGTTTTGTCTATTCTGCTTCTTACGGCGGGTATGGCATTTTTTCTGCCAAGCAACCACAAAAAGGCGGGTGCGGAAGATGTTGTCGTTTCAACAGATGACGAAACAACTGGCGAGGAACAGGTGGACGAAACTGTCACCCTTTGGAGTGATGAAAGCGTGATTGAACTGACCGCACCTTCTACGCAGTCGGATACATATCAGCACACAACCGTTTATAAAATTGCAAGTGCAAGCGACCTTGCCTATGTTGCGTATATGGTAAACAAGGGCGATACAACATATCAGTCCGCTGTTTTTTATCAAACTGCAAACATTGACCTTGAAGGCAAGTTGTGGACGCCTATCGGCTCATACTCATACCCATTTAAGGGCATTTATTATGGCAATGGCAAAACCATTTCAAATATTGCAATAACTGACGCCTCGGTGGACTCTAGCACCAATTCTGCGGCGGGTCTTTTTGGCAATATCAATGGTGCTTCAATTTGCGATGTTGTGCTTGGCGGGACAACCGTCTATAACACAAGCAAAACAAAAGGCTCTTTGGTCGGCTCTTCAACTGGCAGTGAAATTATCAACTGCTATGACAAAAGTGGTCGTGTGGGTTTGAACGGCGGGGCTATGAATTATGCCATTGGCTCTGCATCAAGCACATATGTCTTCCGTGGCGGTGCTGTAAATGGCGGAACTGCAACCTATACAACAACCACGGCAATCGCAAACGCTTTTCCTTCGCCAAGCAGTGGTGTGACTTTTGGCTATGTTGGCTTCTATAAACTGCCATCTTCAAATGGCGGAAGATTTTATTATACAAGAACAGTGGGCTCTTCGCTCGGTGGCTCTTGGTTTGAAAATACTCTTGTAAGGGTGCTTCTTACAACAAACACATCTTCTCTTGCCACATATTCTTATACTCCTAAAAACAATTTGTATTGGAACAAAATCCCTTGCCTGAGGGAAAATTCAGCTGACCCAAGTGTTTATCCAATTCTTGTGGGAAGCAAGGCGACAATCCCTGCCGTTTCAACCCTGAAAATTGGCAGTGCTTTTATTGGCAACATCACATACACAAGTGATGTGACAACAAGAGTGTATTTCAACTATGGCTATGGCAGTGGCAGGTCTGGATATTATGATATGCCTTATGACCAAACTTTCAAAGCATATTTTGACGCAAATGCCTATATGAAAACAAGGGTGGGATATTCTTTTGAAGGACTTTATAACAACACATCTTTTGTTTCTCAAAATAAAATGGATGTGACAACAAGCAGTTATGTGGGGCATAAAGCAGTTCCTACCGCAAACACAACATACTATTTCAATTGGACTGCTGGCACGGGCAAAAATGTTGCATTCCAATTTGCAATTGCATCCGACGAGGGCGGTGTGTTTACAACTGCAACCGCACTTAAATCGGCAATAAACATGACGACAACTGGTTTTTCTGGTGGAACTTCAAGCAGTGTTGACACAAATGAAAGCCTTCAAACTGTGACTGGGGTGACAAGCGGAACAGAGGTGAAAATTCAATTTACACTCAATCCCGGCTATACGGTGAAGGTGCTGACAAACAATGAAAATGCGGTGACTATGAACGCCACAACCAAACAGGCAAATGTGGCAAGCGGAATTTATGTCAACTTCAACAACCTCACTGGCACGGGAAGCAGTTATGCGACTTCAGGCAAAAACAACGACTCATACAACAAGGCGACAGCAACCGCAAGTTTGTCAAATGGAACATATACAGTTTCTGTCAACAATGTTGTTGGCACTGGCGGATATGTTTATATTGTCGTTGCAAGAATTGAATACGCAATTGACCTCACGCCTACATTTGTCAAAGAGGCAAACGAGGATGACATTCCTTATCAATGGAAAATTATGAACGGCTCTACCCAAGTGGGTGAAATTGCTGGCGTGGCAAGACTTGATGGGACAAGCACCCTTTATGTAAGAAGGGGGGAGGCTCCTGTTCTTCGCATCACAACAACAGATGGCAGTGCGGTTGTGATTGGCATTGCTTCATACGAAGGTATGCAAACTCAGCCAACTGCTGGGGATAAGAGCGACGAGCGTTTTAATTACTATCAAACTTGGCTTGTCAACTGCGGTGCGGTGATTGGCGAAGGAAAACTGCAAATGCGTCTTGGATATTGCAAGTCTATGGTGACAATTGCATCGGTTGACGCAAGTGGAAAGGCTCTTGAAAGCGACAACAGCATGGTTGACGGGCTTTCTACAAGTGTAAACGGAAGTAGTGACTATCTCAACAACTCAACCGGTTTCCTTATTTCTATGAACGCAACCGATAGCATCGATGTGACAAACAACGGTTTCTATCACGCAACAAAGGTGAAAATCAATGGCACTGAATATGGCCTTACCGACAATGGTGCAACAAGCACATATTCTGGCAATGTATTCACCGTGATTTACGACGGCTCGGGCGTCAACTATGCAATTCAAGTGATTTTTGAACTTCGTGAATTTGATGTGTCTTATGAATACTATTTCAACGGCGTTAAGAAAACTGCAATTTCAAACCTTCTTTCAACAACTACAAAAAGCGGTTCAACAACGCTTTCAAGCACATCAAACCTCAACCCCGGCAGTGCGTTTACAATCACAAACACCCTTACATCAATTGGTAAAGGTATCCTTTATGCTCCAACCGTTTCGGTGGAACTTGTGCAAGACATTCAATCTGGGGCAACAGGCTATCGTGAAAGCACAATTTCTAAGTCAACCCCTGCAAACGGCGTATATGGATACACCCTTAATCTTGGAACTTATGACACAACTGTAAGATTTTATTTCGAGTTTAGAACGGTGACATTCTCCGTTTCAAAACTTCAACTTTTGAATGGCGACGGCACAACAACCGAACTTTCTTCTGGGCTTGTGGCTATTTCTCCAAGCCTTCAATTCCAATACAATTTCAATTCTGGCGTGGCAAGCCTTTCAACTGCAAATCTTGGGGGTATTCAAATTCACTCTCAATACTATATGCTTGGCTGGTATCTTAAAAATGGTGCAGTCACGGTGACTGACAGTTATGCAAGCATTGGCTCAAACTCAAAGATTATCGAAGATGTGGTTTTGGCGGGGGCAAACAACGCCTCTTCAAATCAATCGTCGTTTACATATTCTGGCGTGAACGCATATGTTCAACAAAGGGTTGTAACTGTATATGAAGCCACTGGTACAAAAGGCAATGGTCAATTCTATCTCAGCGATAAAAGCACAGTTGTTGACTCTTACCTCACAAACGCAGGTCAGGTGGTTTATTCACAAGAACTTACCATTTCAAACTCTGTTTACTACAATCTTGGTCACACCTTCGCAAGTTGGTCGGTGCCAACAAACTCTGGTAGCATAACAAACGGCAAATATTCCATCACTGGAAGCAACTGGTATTCTGTTTTCCGCAAGGGCAATGACGGAAGCACAATTTCAATTGACCAAAGCGGATATCAAACTTGGACAAGTTTTTCAACCCTTACTAAGGAAACACGCTCTGTCACACTTACCGCAACTTGGAATGTGATTGAATATAACATCTCGGTTGACGGCGTGGCAAGCACAATCGTAAAAATCGGTGATGCAATATCCTACACCACAGTTGTTGCAAACAAGGACGGGCAGGCAACTTACACAATTGGCTCTCGTCAGGTGAACGGCTCTGTTCAAAACGGATATGTGGTGATTGGGTATAACCTCGCTCATTCTGGCGGGTCTGGCACGGTTTCTATGCGTGGTGAAACCGTCACAAATGGCAGATATGCACTCACCCCTGCAAACTTCCTTGCATTTATCAATTCTGCAAACAGATTTGCTGTCAACAGCACGGCAATCACAATCACAACCGTTCGTGAGGCTGGCACTTACAAGATTTATCTTGAAAACTCTGGCAGTGGGTATTATTCATACACCTACGACAAGTCTACGCTTGAAAGCAAGGGCTATGGCGGGGTTGAAAATGGAACTATATATATTATAGTGACATTTGACTCCTCTGCTGTAAATCTCAAATCTGCCCTTGATGAAAAAATTATCACCCCTACAAGAACTGGTTACACATATTCTGGCTGGGTGCGTTCAACAAACGGCGTGCAAACATCAACGGTTTTCAGCCTGACCGCCACCTACTCTGACACAAAAGACATCTATATTGTGCCTACTTGGTCACTCAAAACCCAAACCGCACAAAGCGGGCTGGCGTTTGGCAGTGATGTGGGAAGCGTAAGGAAATTCTATCTCACAAATTCGCACGAGGTGCTTTTCGGTTCTATCTCCGGCTCCAATGTCACAGCAGGTGACACCGTTGACGAGGCAAACCTTGTCCTCACCAATGGCGAAAAGGTGACAGACTATGGCTTTGAAGTCACCTTTGGAGGCACAACAACCACATATTCAAAAGAAACTGCACTTGACATTGACTGGTTTGGCGTTGCGGGAAGTGTCAGCGTGAAATTCTATATCACACTTCAAGACACCCTCAACAAAAACCCTGTCAACAAATACACCGCATACAGCAGTGAGCAAACTTTTGAAATGGCGAAGAACAGCATTTATATCTACAATGCTTCCCTTCGTGCAGTTTACAATGGCACAACCGAATTTGTTGCCGGCAAGACAAACGACTTTGGCTCTTTCCTCTATCGTTATGACTGGAAGGGGGGCGACAGAGCGTCTGCAAGCGACAAAACTGCTGTTGGAGCAACAAGCACATACTTTGCAAACTATTCAATCGCTGGTGGCGTTGTCACAGCGGGCACAAACCGCACCCTTCGCATGGGGCTTAACCTCAATGTGTTTGGCACAAAAGACTTCACGCAAATCTTTGACAATGTTTCAAGCGACGCAAATGGATACTACATTCTTCAAAGCGGATTGACAATTGAGAAGGCTCAAATTGTCATTTCATTCCCAAATGGTTCTGCATACTATGTTGAGGGCGTGATTGCAATTGTTTATACAAACACTTCTCCAAGTCAATTCAGCGTAGGAAGCAAGACATTCACCTACAACTACTCACAAATCACCCTTGTTGCTGGTGCAACAGCGGGCACTTATACCGGAAGTGAAGTTTATGCCACAGACAGCAGTGTGTTTGTCATCAAAGACCTTGCAGTTGAAGGCTATACAACCGCAGACCGTGAGGCAAACTTTGAATGGTCAATTTCACAGGACAGCACCTTCAAACTGCTTGATAGTTCGTCTGCTCTTAAATATCAATATCAAACAAAATATTTGACTGCATCTAGTGGCTCGCTTAACAGCACGCTTGCAGGTGTGTATGGAGGCGTCGCTGACACCCTCACCCTTTCTGCCATTGCAATCAACGGCTCTGCGGTGAGCGTATCAAGCCTCAGTCAATTTACAATCTATCACGACAACAATGTTGTCCTCTTTGTGGCTGGCAATGGCTCTATGGAGATGTATGTATATATAAATAGTTCTCTCCTCTCTTCAATCAGCCTGTCATTCACAGTGACCGCAAACATTGCAAATGCACATAAGGACATTCTCTATCCTCTTGCTTTTGGCACAAACAGCGACGGGGCAAGTTATTCCGATGAGTTTGATTCGGCAACAGGCAGTGCGTCAAGCACGGTGAATGTGGCTTACGGCTCTTCAAATCAAACAATATATGCGGTGCTGACCGACACAATCAAGGCAAACCTCAACTACAATGGCGGGACTAGAGGCGGAAATACAAGCGAAATTGTTTATGTTTCTGCGTCAACTGGTTCTATTTCAATTGACGCTCCTTCATACCCTTACACAGGCATAGTATTTGGCGGATTTACAAGCCCATCAAACACCGCACTTTCAAGTTCGGTTTCTAGCGGAATGGTGACTTTCACCACAACAGGTGGCGGGGCAACTCAAAACCTCACCGCAAAGTGGAATTTGAATGACATTGTCGCCTCCCTCCCAAATGCAACGCTAGAACGCCGTGCAAGCGAAAATGGCATTGCTCTCAGCGTGACAGAGGTTCTTTCAATCACCTCGCCTGAAATTTTCGCAAATAAGACATATTCGCTCTCTTCTGGCGGGACAACATTTGCATTCAACGCAACAACTTCTAAGTTTGAAATCAAAGATTCAAACGGCTTTGCAACGCCAAGCATGAGTGGAACATACCAAATGGTGCTTAACTTCACATTCAATGACGGCGTGCAAGCACTTCAATCAAAGCAAAAGACATTCTCTTTCACTTTGAACATTCTTATCAACAGCATTGACGCTGGTTACAACGGCGGGACGCTTGTTTTTGACAACACAAATCAGGCGGGCAAAATTGCAATTGACTTCTCCCTCAATGGGGAAAGCAACGGCTCAGTTATGCTTGGTGCTTTGGCGACAACTGACAAAGCAGACGCCGAAAAATGTGTTTATGTTTCTGGTAGCCCAAATCTTACCCTTAGAAATGCCGGCACATATGAGGTGACTTTCACCGTTGTAAGCAAATATGCTTCAATTTATCAGTTTACAAACAGCACATCTTCAAAGAAAATTGAACTTTCAATCAATAAATATGAGATTGTGCTTGCAAACTACACCGACCAAATCAATCTTGCAAAAGTGTTTGGTCAAGAGGACGAAAACCCTCTTAAAGCAACAATCACAATCGCCCAAAATGGCGACGACACCGTTGACCTTGCCTTCACAAGGGCAGGCGGTGAGGGAATTGGCAAGTATGCCCTCACTTTCAGCGAGATTATCAATGCCGAAGATAAAATCAACTACTCTGTAAACACAGACGGCTTTGCTGAAAACTATGAGATTATCGTGCCATCTGGCAATTTGAAGGTGGAACTTGGCGGTAAATTCTCTTACACATACAACGGCTATGCTCTTGGCGGATACTCTGTATCATTCAACGGCACAAACTATACTCTTTCAGCATCTGCGGGCAGTGAAAACCTTTCAATCACATTTGATTTGTATTATATGAACGGCTCTGCCAAGGTGCAAATCCCTGCAAGCCAAAAGGAAACTTATGCGGGATTTGTTGAATTTTCTTCAAACGCAGACAAAAATGTTGGCTCTTACACACTCAGCGTAAAACTTTCTTCTGCTGGCAGTGCTTGGGCGGGCGTTGACATTGTAAACACTGCAAACGCAACAATCTCTGTTGCAAAGAGGACGCTTACTGTCACCGCTTTTGAAAAGGTGTTTGACCAAACGGCAACTTTCCTTTACAACAATGTCAACACATCAAACAACACCGCATCTCTCACGCTTTCAAATGTTGTTTCTTACGCTGGTGGAAGCGTTGACGAAATCGAAATCACAGGCACTCTTGCAAGCGAACTTGTGGGCAACACCAAAGTTTCTAGCATGACAATCACAAACACATCAAACTATGTCCTTGCAGACTATTCAAGTTTGGTGGCAAAGGTGATTGCTGACAACAGCACAGCCATTTCAATTGCTCCAACTGGAACAACCACATTTGAATATGGCGTGATTTCGCAAACAATCACAACTGATGCACTTTCTGCACTTATCCCTCTTGCATACAATGGCGGGGCAGTCGGCGGTGCTTACATCACAATTTCAATGGCTGTCCTTGACGGCTCGACCTATTCTACTGGTGGCTTTGCAATTGTCGGCAGTCACACAGTAAAATTCACTCTTTCTTCAACCAACTTCACATTTGGAGGTGAAAGGGTGAGCGACCTTGCCCATGTTTACACCATGACGGCACAACTTGAAATTGAAATTTCACCAATTGCGGTGACAATCACAAATTCAACCCTTAAAATCACAAAGCCATATGACGGCAATGCCACTGTTCTTGCAAAATTTGTAGGGCAGGCTGTCAATGCAGATGGCGGATACTATACTTCAAACCAAATCCTTGATGGAGACATAATCACAATTGCAAGTGCAGTTTATGAAAATGCTCTCATCGGCTCAGACAAGAGAATTTCTGTCACATTTGCCGAGAGTGACGACAGCGAAAACTATGTGCTTTCAACATCAATTGTGGGCGACATCACAAAAATCACCCTTACATTCAATAAGAAGGGGGATACAATCACTTTTGTTGACGGTGTCAAAGAGTTTGGCAATTCAACTCCTGCCAAAATTGACTATACCGGCGACTTTGAAAGTGTGCTCAATGCCCTTCTCAGCGACAGCGTATATCTCACCCGTGTGGGATACAGCCAAGTTGGCTGGGAGTATGACGGCAACTCTCTTGAACATGTGATTGATGTCAGCGAATGGGCTGAGGATATGCTTCAAGACTGCGTTGACGCTGGCAGTGCGGGTGTGACCATTGAGGCTATCTGGCAAATTCAAACATTTATTGTGACAATTGATGCTGGCAACAACGCCCTTTCTTCAATCACACAAACGGCGGTTGAATATTATGCAGACCTCAAAGACATCACAATCACAGCAAATGTGGGATACACCTTTGAAGGTGCGTCCGCAAGCAACTCAAATGCAGTCCTCACTGTTGGCACAACTGGCAACCGTGCAGGAAAGATTGACCTTGAAACAATTGTTGGCGAAATCACCGTAACAATTGCAACCGAGGAAATTGAAGTTAAGATTATACTTGATTATAACCCTCCTCTTGACCTTGATGTTCTCACCGAGGACACCGCTTGGGGCAATGCTCGTGAAAGGGTGATAAAGTATAGCGAACTTCTTTCAAATGACCTTCCTATTTTGAAGGTGAACCGTGAAGACACATTCGACTTCGACCACTGGACGCTTGACGGCGTTCGCAGTGAGGGCGACAATATGTGGGTGCGTATCAATGGTGCCCTTCTCACCGCTGACAACCTCACAGGATACACATTTGTGGCTCACTGGACAGAGGCAGAACTTCAACTTATCATAGATGCCGAAGATGTGGCAAGCGTCACACTTTATGACGAAGATGGCAATCCTCTCACCGCAAACGAAGGAGTCTACACAATGCACTATCTCGACAAGTTTGTCGTGGATATTGCACACGACGACTGGTATAAGTGGACGGCTTACACAATCGAGGGCGACTATGAGGCAATCTCCGGCGACAGCGTTGCAACAAACGCAAACGAAGGCAGTTTCACAATCACAAAACTTTATTCTCATATGACAATCACAATTGTCAGCGAGGCAATTGGCGTGACATTCACAACTTCATATGTTTGCCCAGCCTCAACCACAATCGCACAAATAAGTGGCTCAGTCACCGGCGTATACAAGGTTGACAGTGGCGACACTACAATTGCCGATGTGCTTGATGTATATCGTCCAAAGGCGGGCACATACAGCCAAGAAAGTTGGCAATATGGCGGGACAAAAGTGCCATTCACCGCTCTTGTTCAAGATGTCATCAAGTCAATTCATGGCAGAGTGCCAACGGCTGACATCTCAATCGCACTTACCGCAAACTTTGTTGGTCTTGAATATGTTGTGACTTTTGATAAAGGCACAAAAGGGAGTGAAGTTGACTTTGCTGGGGCAGACACTGGCAAAACAACTACAACAAGAACTTACACATACGGCTCTCCTATCGCAGACCTGCCTGTCCTTGACACGACTGACGACTATATCTGGATAAGTGAGGCAAATGAAATCTTCTCAAACGGCAAAAACTTTGTCACATCTTGTGCAAATGCAGATTGCAAATTGACGCTCACTGCCGAGTGGGAAAATATCCCTTACGAAGTTTACATCACCCTTTCAACTCACGCCGACAAAGTCACAAGTATGACGGCTGATGGCGTTGTTGTAGGAGAATATGTTCAGGTCATCAAGGGGGGAAACCAAGAAATCACATTTGTGATTGTGACTGGTTATGAACTTGACCAAACAAACTCTGTGATATCCCAAGGCTCAAACGAAACAACCCTTACCTATGAGGGCAGTGTACTTTCAATCAACAATGTTCAGGAAGACACATATGTCACCGTGGCAATCAAGCCAAAAGACTATGTGCTTTCAATCAACGAAACAGGCTTTGAAACTCTGTCAAATTCAACTTACAATATCTACTATATGCAAGATGTTTCAAGCGTCTTTGACGGACAAACATTCACCCGTGTTGGCTATACAATTTCTTCACTTTCATTCAAAGGTATAAACTTTGCAACCTATGACGGCGGGGCATGGACATTCAATTCATTCTATGTTCAAAGCGGTGCATATGTCTACGACGGCGGAATGGAACTTGACATTGTTTGGGCTCGTGACGAGGGGACAAATCAATTTGAGATAACCCTTGACGGCGTTGAAAATGTATATTACAACTCAACCGAACAAACCCTTGCTTATGCGTTTGTCGCTATCGACGGCGGGGAAACATTTGCCCTTGGCTCTACATTTGCCAACGGCGAAAAGGCAAAGGAAGTTTACTATCTCTTGAGCGGAAGCAAATATTCAGCCGAAGAAGATTTCTCTTTCCTTTACAAAAACGCAATCAGCGGGGTAACCCTTCAATTTGTGGCAGTGATTGAAGATGTCATCACTGGCAACACTTACACCATCACATCAAGCGAAATTGAAGTCACACTTTACCAAACTGATGTGATAATCAAAAATCAAATCCTCATCTCTCAATATACCGGCTCTTCTCTTGTAGAACTTATCTCGGGTGCAACTTTGGGAGAACTATTCTATCACGACAAGACAACATCTTTGGCAGAACTTGAAATTGCCAAGGTTGAGGTGATTGACCCAGCCGGCAAATATAGCGTGGGCAGTGGCTATGAGGTGAAATACTATTTCAACACTGCAACAGGCTTCAACGCAAACAACTATTCTGGCATTGTCAAAGAGGGTGGTTTCTTTGTCCTTACAACTGCTGATATGGCTGAGGGCGTGAAGGTTTACGCTCAAATCATGCAGGCAAATGCGACTATCGAAGTTTCTGGCAAGGGTTATGAAACTGGCAGAGTGCATGAGGTGACAAATGCCAAAATCAAATTCCCTGATTTTGTGACTGGGGCAAACGCAACAATCAATTCAATCTTCACCGCCGACTTCACTGCAAAAATGTATAGCAGTGCAAGCGACTTTACCATTGACATTGAAATTGTTGACGCAAACGGCGACGACATCAAATCAAACTTCAATTTGGTGATGTCTGGCAACTATACAATTCTCTCCTCTGCATACGCATACGAAATTGTGATTGGTGCAAAGGTGTTCACAATCGACGGAGTGGAAGATAGCGAAAACATTGTTTCAATTGCGACTATTGAATATGACGGAACAAAAGTTTCAATTGGCAGTGGTGACCTCAACTATTCAGTCCGTGGCGAACTTATCTTCTCAATCTCACAAAATGGCACAAGTGGCGTCAAACTTCTTGTGACAAAGGATAAGAGCGTGACAGTTTCATTTGCTCTTGACGGCACAATGCCTGTGCTTGCTTGGACAAATTCAATTGAGGTGTCAAGCCTGCTTACCCTTCTTCAAAACCTTGAAAAAGAGGGGGCTCGCACATATGCTGGCACATACTCGGTTGGTGCAAATGTTTATGCGGTTATGACCGAATACAAGGCTGTCCTTCAAAGTCTTGGCGACAAGGGTGGCGACATGGGATATAAATATATCGCCCGTGGCACAAGCCTCAGCCTTGACACTCCAATCACTTGGACTGGATTTGACTTTGCAAACTGGGTTGTTGAAGAGGGACTTTCACTTTCTGGCAATGAGATTTCTCTTGCAAGTGACGGCTCTATCGCTTCAACCACAGCAACTGCAATCTGGACAATTGCAACACCAACAGCAAGCGTCCAAGATTTCTCGGCATATGCACTTATTGATGGCGGAAACATTGAAATTTCACTCACCGACATTCTCGTTGGCGGAATTACAAATGAAAATAAAGATGTCATTTCATACTCTTATGAGTTCTTGAAAGGCACAACCTCACTTTCAAAAACAGAAAGTTTTGAGGTTGTCGGGCTTATCTCTTCAAGCGGTGTTTATACCTTGAAGGTGACTGCAAGCAAAGATGGATATGTTGCTAAAAATTCAACATTCACATTCAATGTGACAATCGAAGGGCTTATCCTTGACGGTGTGACATTTGAAAATGACACATTCACATACGCAAACAAAGACCTTGCGGGCGACATCGCCCTCACTCTTGACGGCGTAAATGGTGAGGCTGTCACTCTTGCATCACTTTCTCAATCGCAAAGCCCATACATCTACTTCACAGTAGACAAAGGCACAATCAAAAATGCGGGAAGTTATCTTCTCACGCTCACCCTTTCAAGCGATGTGTTTGACATCGACGGAATGGACGGGGAATTTGAATATGAATATGCAATCACCGTAAATCCTGCTCAAATCACCCTTAAACAAGATGACATTCCTACTCAACACTCAGAAAAATTGCTCGGCATGGACGACCCAACATTCACATTCAATGTGACTATGTTTGAGGGCGAAAATGAGGAAGAGGCTGAGGTTTCTCTCACAAGAGAGGCTGGCGAAAGCAAGGGGGCATATCTCTTCACAGGAATTGAGGCAACCTCTTCAAACTTCACAGCAATCATGGGAGAGGGCTTATACTTTACAATCAAGCAGGCAGAAGGTGCTTTGAAAGTTGTGCTTAATGGCGAACTTTCAGCAGTTTACTCAAAAACAATACCTGTTTTTGAAGTTGAATATAACGCAGTCTACGGACAATGGATTATGTCCCTCGGCGACACCTCAACCGCACTTACCCTTCTTTATGAAAGTGGCGAAGAGTTTGTTGAGATAAGCGGAAATCTGTATGTGATTGCCCTCGAAAACATTTCATTTGCCCTTGACGGGGCGGTGGACGCTGGCACTTACGACGCAGGCGACATGACTTTCTCTGGCGAAGGAAACTTTGCAGACTTCATTGTTTCTGGCTCTATCAAGATTGCAACAAGGGCAATCGTTCCAACTGGCATCACCAAAGTGTTTGACCGCACAGATGACATCATTGCAGACGCTTCAAACCTCAGCGGTTTGATTGATGGCGACGATGTTGTGCTTAGCGGTAAATATAAAACTATGACCGTTGACAATGGCATTGAACTTGTTGGGCTTGCACTCAGCGGTGACCGTGCTTTCAACTATCACATTGACGCAAGCGAGGCAAAGGGTGACATCACACCTCTTGCTGTGGCAGACACTCAAATTTCAATTCAAAACACAACCTTTGAATATGGCAAGATTGGCAGTGCAACACCTTCAAGTGAACTTGTTGCCCTTGTCGGCGATATCACAATCTCTCTTGACGGAGTGATTGGCGACCTTGCACTTGACTTTATCGAGGTTGAAAAAATCTCAATCACCGAGGGCAACCTTTCAACTGGGGGATACCTCAACAGCGGTGCTCAGTCACTTATCATCACCATCTCTTCAATCAACTTCTCAGGACTTGACGGGGAGGGTTATGATGTGGCAATCACCATTTCACAAAAACCTCTTGACCTTTCTGCAATGCAAATTGTCAAAGACTATGATAAGACAAACGCCCTTCCAGATGATATTGGGGGTGCATTTGGTGCTTACATTCTCGCCGGCGATATTGCGGAAATCGACATGACTGCAAGCCACTATGCTGACGCAGAAATTGGCGTGGGCAAGAGTGTGACAATTGTACTTACAGGGGCGGATAGTGAAAACTATAGCGTGCTTGACAATGTCACCGGAACAATCAATGCATACTCAATCAAATTGCAGGTGAACGCAACAACTCAGCATATCGACCTTGTTACCGACGGCTCATTCGTTGAGGACGGGGTTATGCCTGTTGTGGCAAATTCAACCTTCAAAGTTGGCTATCCTGCAACCGAAAGTGCAACCGCCGTGCTTGCCTCACTTACCCTTCCTACAAGAACGGGCTATAAGGCGACAGGCTGGAAGTTCTTTGACGGGGCAAACTATGTTGCCCTCACAAGCGAAAACCTCTTCACCTTCCTTGAAAACATCGCAAATGACGAAAGTCTGGAAGTGAAAGAGGCGACAATCTATGTCGTTTGGGAAATTGAATATTATTCAATCAATATAAGTGGCGAGAATATCGCTTCTTATGAAATCACCACCGCAGAGGCACAAAACCTTGCAGAGGCTGGCGAAGGCACAAGCCTGAGATATTTCAGCGACGCCGAGATCAGTTTTGTGACCGAGCGTGGATACAAAATCAAGGCGTATATGCTTTCAAGCGGTGTTGTTGGCGGGCGTGACTTTGAAGATGTCGGAAATAGCACAGGAAGCGTCACACTTTCAAAAATTGCCTCAAACCTCACACTTGATGTGACCACTGAGGAAATTATGGTGACATTCGTGATTGACGCAAACATACCTTCTTACACAGAAAGAACTGACATCACCGACCTTGAAAAGACAATTGCATACACATCTCTTGCCACTATGGGCGAGGACGACATTGCAACCCTTTCTGTCACCGAAGGCACATACAAACTTCTTGGACTTGGCTACAACGGCAGTGACCTTATCGGCGAAATGACCCTTCAAGAGGTTGTTGACACGCTTCACGCAGACCTTGTAAGTGATGTCACAATCAATCTTCAAGCAAGTTGGGCGGGCGAAGAATATATCATCACCTTTGACCCTAATGGCGGAACTCTTGACGGAGAAGGGACAATTGAAGCCATTTATGGCAGTCAATTTGAAAATGCATTCCCAGAGGCAAACAAAGAAGGTCAACGCAAAGACTGGGTTGACAAGGACGGAAAGGTTTATACAGAACTTGACATTCTTTCAACAATCGGCACGCTTGGCGAAAGCGGAAAGTATGAACTCACATTCACCGCAGAGTGGAGAAACGCTGACTTCAACCTCACTGTTGCATTTGACGACAAAATTTCTGTCAAAGTCAATGACGAGGCAATCATCAGCGGAAAGGTATTCACCCTGACTTATGGTGGTGCGGGAGTTGTGATTGAAGTTTCTGCCGAAGTTGGCTATTCTTATGAAGTTGACGATAGCAGACTTGTTGGTTCTATCCTTCAAGATGGCGACACCTTCACAATTTCAAACCTCACGCAAGATAGCGTAATCAAATTTATCAAAGTTTGTGAAGAAAATACCCTGACACTTACCCTCACTCAAATTGAATCTTTCTCAGTGACAATTGACGGAGAGGAGGCCGAGGCAGGCGCAACAATCATTGCTAGGACGGAAAGCGTGGTTGAAATTCTGCTTACAGCGGTCAAGGGCTACGAATTTGCTCTTGCAGACATCGCCTTCACCGGCAGTGGAACGCTTGACAGAACAATCTCTGCCGACAAGGGCACTCTTACCCTTGTTTGGTCTGCATTCACAGACGATGCAGAGGCTGAAATCTCCGCTTCTGCAAAGACAAACACAATCACAATCGCAGATGTAAGCGAGCATTTCCTCACAATCACCCTCAATGGTCAGGCTGTTGCCGTGACTGGCGGAACTTTTGAGGTTAAGACTGGCGAAGACATCGCCGTTGCGGGCACACTTCGATATGGCTACGAAAACCCAACAATTTCAACTGGAGAAACAAACTTTGTTGTTGACGGAAGCGTGAACTCTTCATTCAATAGCGAAGATAGATATTTCTACTTCACCGCAAGCCTTGAAGGCGTCAACGATAGTTTCACAATCACACTGTCAGCCGAGGCTAGGGCTTATACATTTGAAGTTCTTGTCAAAGAGGGAATGGAAGAGTTTGGTGCAATTTCTTGCACAACTCCACAAACTGTGAAGTTTGGCGAAATCCTCACCCTTAGTCAAACAGAACTTCGTTATGACTACGCATTCAGTGGTTGGGAAAGTGCTGGCGAGATTGTATCTCTCGACGGCGAGGCTATGGTCACTCTTGACGAAAGCCAAAAATCATTCCTTGAAAGCGTGGCACATGGCGACAATATCATCGTTTATGCAACATACATCAAACGCACACTTGATGTGACCTTCACATCTGGCGAACATGGCGGATATACAATCATTCAAAACGAGGAAGAACTTGTCTATGTTGGCACAAACAAAACTGTTGTTCAAGAAATCTTGCTTGGCACAGACCTTGTGATTGCTCTTGTTCCTGACAAGGGCTATGAAGTTGACCTTATCAAACTTGACGGCGTGGCAATTGCCCTTGCCGACTATGGTTACAACGACACCGACAAACTTGTGACAATCTTCACCGATGTTGACGACCCATTCACTTTGGTTGAGGTGTCATTCAAGGCGTGTGCTCTTGACATCACCGTTCAGGCGGGCACAAGAATACGCTATGAAGACCATCTCGGCACTGACGCAGGTGGCTGGTTCTACGCTACAAACTCTCGCGGTGAAAGACTTGGCGATGAGGTTTATAAAGAAAATGACGGAAACCTCATTATCGGTGCAGACTATAAATTTGCGACATACACCGATATTAAGATTTACTTTGTTGCGGTTGCCAAGAGTGGCTTCTCATTCACTGTAAGTTGCGACACCGCTGGCGTCATCATCAATGAAAGCATTGTTGACGGCACAAAGGTATATTCTTTCAGCGGAATTAAAGAAAATGTCACAATCAAGGCTATCTTTATCGCAAAAGAAAACAGCGTAAACATTCAATTTGCTTTGGAAGGGGAAACCGATATCGCATACGCAGGTACAATCGCAGTTGACTCTTCAAGTGCACTTGTATCAGCAAGTCCAAACAGAGGCTCTCACCTTGAAATTGGCGTTGTGACAAGTGCGACCCTTAAAATGGAAGTATATTCTTCGCTTGCTTACTCACTTATGGCAAACGAGGACGGATATCTTGTATACTCAATCGTATACAAGGGCGACAACTTCTTTGAAACTGTCACCGTTGGCAAACTTACCGCAATGGATAGGGTGTCAACAGGCTTTACATTCGGCTCTACAATTGAAATTGAAAACATCAATGCAGACGCAACAATTTACATCTATGTTGTTCCACAAGAATATACACTCAAATTTGCTGTCAGCGATATCGAAACTGTGACTATGAGCACAAAAGTTCGTTACGGCGAGCCTTTCGACCTTAGCAGTCTTAGCGAGGAAGAATTGGGCATTGTATTCCCAGAGCGTGCAGGATTTACATTCTCTGGCTACTATACAAAACCTCTCGGTCAAGGCACGATGTATATCAACGCTAAGCATGAAATCGTAAGCGTTTGGCTTGAAGATGGATTTGATTTCAATGGCACAACCTATGTCAAAGATGACGGCTTTGATATGGCAACCAACACATTCGTTCTTTACGCCGGCTGGATTTTCAATAAGGCTGTTGTGACAATCGAGTTTACGCCATCAGAAGTTCAAAATGTTGACGAAAGCAAAACTATCGCTGACATGATGACAAACTACCACAGCATAAACGCTTGGACAAGTCAATATTCTAGATGGTACGCAGAAGTGCTTATCGGCAGTGATGTCAACTTCAAAGCGATTGACTTCACAGGCTATGAGTTTGAAAGTTGGACATTGTATTTTGAAGAGGAAACCGAGGGCGTGCAAAAACCTTCAACCTTCACTTTGGCAGATATTCAATTTGGCACTTACACTTTGAAGGCTGTCTACAACCCAACCTATACTTTGCAAGTTCAAAACCTCAACAACGGAAAGAGCGACGGAGGCATTTCTTATCTTGAACAAAACGGAACTCGCCTCACTGGCAAGAGTTTTGATAAAGACGAAATCCTCACCCTCAGGGCTCAGCCAAACGAAGGCTATAAATTCCTTTACTGGGTAAACATCGACACAAGCGAGAGATATGAGCCAAGCATTGATGCTTACGGCTTTGCGACTTATACATTCGCCCGTGCTCGCACAAGCCCAATCAACCTTAAAGCGGTGTTTATCGGCAAGACAGTTGTTGTCAACCTTGACACCGAAAATGGCGGTCAATACCACTCAATCCGTGAGGTGACTGTCAATGGAAAGACTGTTGATTATACTTCTCCATTCAATGCCTGCGTGGGCGACGAAATCAAAATATACACACGCAAGGCAATGGGCTTCGGCTTTGAATTTGTAGGGGCTGACTTCGTCGAAAACTACGACGACTTGACAAACTACTACAACTTCGCCTACACCCTTGTTGTTGGCGACCTTCAACCTTTCGGCGTTGACTCCTACCTTATCAACATCGTATTCAATGCAGTAAGAGAAAAACTCAACCTGTCATTCGCAATCGCTGTCGACAATGCCGAGGACGATACCGAAATTGGCAAGGCGGGCAGTTTGGAATTTGTTGACGCCTCCGGCAAAAAAGTTGATGTCGTGACTGGAAGAGATTATCAAATCACCTTCGGCGACAGCACAAAACTCTTGATTGATGAGGGCAACAACTACCGCATCGCTTACATTCTTGTAAAATGCTCTACAACCTATGATGCAACCGCTTGGCTTAGCGACTCCACCCTTACAATTGACCAAGACTTCGTCAGCGAATACTATGCAAGAAACATCAAAGTAATCGTTTACTTCGAGCGTCTTGTTTGGATTATGGACGAGTTTAGGGCTGGACAACTTACAAACGGCACCGGCACAGAGGCTGACCCATATCAAATCTCAACCCCTGCCGAATTTGCTCTTGTCGCATACCTTGTCAACAACGGCTTGGCAAAGAATGGCGTCAAATATGCCGACGCACACTATGTTCTCACCGCTGACCTCGATTTTAGGGGCAAGTATTGGGAGCCTGTCGGCACAGAAGAAAACCCATTCAATGGCACTTTCGACTTGGGCGAATACGACATCAAGGGCGTGACACACTATAAGACATATTCAAATCCAAAAACCTCTTATAGCGGTCTGTTCTGGTATCTGGGCGAAAACGCAAAGATAACTCAAATCAACAACACCGCTCTTATTGCTGGCATTATTGGCGGAGTGATTCTCCTCCTCCTGCTTACCCTTCTTATCGTCTACATTGCAAGACGACAGGCAAAACGCAAACGAGAAGAAATCGCAAATAGATAGATGTTTCTGATGTCACTTTTCTTCAAAAGAAAAGTAACCAAAAGAAAACTATACACAAAAAAAAGTTTGGAAATATTCCAAACTTTTTTTGATGGCATTTTTTCTTTCATTTCTTATCAAACATGAAAAAAATAAATTTCCTTGTGTGAGAGATTGCCCGAAGGGATAGAAGAGGGGGAAACAGCCTTCCCCTCTGGCCGTGGGTAGGTGGAAAAATTAGTTTTGTCTGGAACAAACAAAGTTTGTGTTTAGATAAAGCGGACGATAGAAAAGGTGCATAACTGCACCCGCCCAGCGTAAGGCTGGCGGAACAGATACAGCCAAGAGTTTAGATAAAGTGGACGATAGTCGCTCAGCGTAAGGCTGGCGGAAGAGGCTCAAAAAATAAATATTTTCAAAAAACTATTCAAAAATACTTGACAAAACGGCAATGGGGGGGGGTAATATTTTAAGTGAAAAGGTAAAAGTGAAAAGTGAAAAGTGAATAAGTCATAAAGAATTATTGACAGGAACAGATACCACTGAGAATTTAGAAACGGCTAACGATAGTCGCCCAGCGTAAGGCTGGAAGGAGAATGAGTATGAGTACAAAATTTAAAATCTTATCAGCAATATCATTCATAGCACTGGCAATCGTGCTGACCTTTGTTGGCGTGTGGGCACTCACCGACCTTGACTTCACCGTGGGCGGGAATATCACATATACCGCACCCCAATCAG